>DAHVFG010000032.1:0-26252 GCA_027317125.1 Chloroflexota bacterium
CGTTAGTGTAACTGCAGGCCCTCGGTCCAGCAAAGCCAGTCCCTCTTCCCTACTCATTGACGATGCCAGCTTTTTTCCCCAACCACTCCAACTGAGTGGTCAGCTTGCCTATCTGGGCGTACAGTTCATGCACCTTCTGGGCGTGAGCCTGTTCCCGCTCCGCCTGCTCCTTGGCCGATTGCCCTGAGAAGAGGGTGGGCAGCCCCTGCAATGCGATGTCTCGCCACTGGTAGAGTTGGTAGGGGTGGATACCGTGATCGGCTGCTATCTGGGTGATGCTCTTCTCCTCACGGAGTATCTCCCGTACGATGTTGGCCTTGTATTCAGCCGTATAATGGTTGCGTAATCCGTTCAGTCTCTTCATGGTTACGTCTCACCTTAAATATCGCTCTTTCGTTGTCTGATTTCCTGGGGTCAGTATAGTAGCATATTGCCCCCCTTGTCTAAACATAAGCGGCTACACAAGCAGTGTAGCCCTGAGAGGTACCCGACATCTATCTTCTTCTACTATTATCTGTTATATAGCAGCTTGCTGCAGAAAGCGATAGTGTATCTGGCAGTAAATGTTCAGAGTTGAGGTGGAGCAACCTTCTTGGGGTATCTGTGCGGGCGGCCTGCTACCCGCCCTTACGCACCCTCACCCCATGCCCCTCTCCCATGAAGGGAGAGGGGGCTAGCCGCCTCCGCCTCAAGTCTGAACACTTACCGATCTGCGGTATCATTGGGTATCCTCCGTCTTTGGTTGGGTTTGGTCTTGCAACCCTTTCCTTACCAAACCGGAGGTTTCATTGTCAACCCTTTTTATCTAGCATTAGACCCGAAGTAGTGCGTAAGGAATTATAGATAGTACATCTATAACCTCAACTTACGCACTACTCACTGCGCTTCTCCTTCGCTACGGGTTTAGCTGCGCCTTGTCTACTATGTAGGGGCGACCGCCGGGGCACATCACGCGCGGCTCGTCAGGGCCGGCGATATGGCCGAAGATCACCACGTAATCCCCATTGTTTACGGTGAGAGCGTCCCAACCGGGGCCTTGGGGCGCAAACAATTCGTTGCCTGTATCTACAAAGGTGCAGCCGCCCTGTATCTTGGTGAAAGCCACCTTGCCGGCGACCCAGCTATAATCCGGGGCATGTCCCATCTTGGGGTAAACCGCAGGCACAGGGCCGGGCGTTACGGTGGCTTGTGCCCCGCCCGATGGCGGGTAGAAAAGTGGTGCGCCCAGATTTCCGAAGGCGGCGGGCCCACCCTGTGCGTCCATCAACTCAGAGCCGAGCAGTCCAAGCTCCACCTGGTACTGGTTGCCCGTCATTTCAGGGTGTACTTCCAGCCTGTTACGCTCAAAATATTGCACAAGATATTCTTTGCCGTCGCTCTTGCTCTGCTCCATGAAGGCTTCCGATATCGGGTAGCCGTAGATAGGCAGCCCGCCCGTCGCCCGCCAGAAGTCGAGGAGCTTCCCGGAGAGATTATGCCCTGTCACCTCGAAATATTGGCCTGTGCCCGCAGCCACCGCTCGTTGAAATGGGGCTTCGCCCTGGCGATTGGCAGTAATCTCAGAGCCTAGCAACTGAAGTTGTACCTTGTAAGGGTCGGGATTCTTTGGGTTGTAAGTGAACTCTGCCCTCTCGAACCACTGGGCATCGTACCCGCCTTTGGTTGGGAAGACGCCCGTACGCGGCATACCGAACTGTGCCAGCCCCCCATGAGCATTCCAGTAGGCCTCAAAAGGCCCCCACAGCGTAGCGTCGGTCTGCGGGAAAGGTATGTCCGCGCTCGCCAGCACCGGCACAGACGCAAAGAGCAAGGTGGCGATAGCGAAAAGAGCCATCCAACGCCCTCTATATGACAACGCTCTGTTCATCATCCTGATTACCCTCCTTATAGTCCGCCCATTTCGGCGTACAATACCTTAACGACGCAACAGCGCAAGTGGTTACGTACCTCTGTACGCTTCTGTAAACGATCCCCAGTTTGCAAGCGGCAATGGGAGTCGAGCAGGAAGGAGGGCACGACACAAGAGGGAACCGCAGGCGAGCAGAGCTACTAAACCCCGTGAAAGCTAAGGGTGGAGCTGCACGCTGTCTACAATATAAGTGGTGCCGCCTGGGCACATCACGCTCGGTTCGCCTGCCCCTGCTACGTGGCCGAAGGCTACTACGTAGTCGCCATTTTTCACTTTGGACGAGTCCCACCCGGGCCCAGTGGGCACGAAGCGGCTGCCCGAAGTCTGCGTGGCCGCCGTGCTGGGCGCTACAGGCGTGATGTCGCGCAAAGGCGGCGACGTATCGTTGGCGACCGAGGTGCCGACGACCACAGCGCCTGGGCCGGCGGGGGTCGGTGCGGCATCGCCTGCGCCAGCGGGAGTTGCGCCGGTCTGAATGTAGACACAACCTCCCTGTATCCTGGTGAAAGCAACCTGGCCCGCTATCCAACTATAGTCCGGGGCTGTGCCCATCTTCGGGTACGACTGTGGTTGAGCCGTCATGGTAGCGCCCCCTCCTATGACAGTAGATGTCACGCCTGCGCCAGCGCCGGAGGTAGGTGTGGGGAAGTTATCCGCGCTACACGCAGCCATCGCGAAAGCAAGCATTATAAGGGTTACAAGTCCAACAGCACGCTGTATCATAAAGTTGTTCCCCAAAGTTAAGATAAGAATAACAGAGACCTCGAAGTGAACGACCAAATAGAGATTGAGCAAGTGCCGTTCCGTCATCGGCTATAGAGGGAAGCTAGCCTTGATAATAGAGGCTTTGCTATCCTTGAGATGCGGAGAGATTGATTACAAATCAGTGTCTAATCTTTCGCGCTGCAATTTGCAGCTTTGAGCGGGAAACGCTATGATAATAACTTAGTGGGCCGTTTACTGGCGGCCAACGGTCGCGCTATGCGATACTTGCTACAGCGCAAGCATATGTACAGTACAGGCCCAAGTAGAAAGTGCAGATCGTATAGAAGGGTTGGTACAATAGGGTATGAGCGATGCGATAATCTGGTGGGTAACGCTCGAAGTGCTGGGCATTGTAGCGCTGCCTGTGGCGGCGATGCTACTGCGCGCCCTGCCCGACAGAGGATACACAGCATCCAAGATAATCGGTATATTGCTGGTCGGGTGGCTGGCTTACATAATCGCGATGTTGCACATCGCGCCCTTCGAGCGTTGGCTACTGGGGTTATGTCTCCTGGTTGTGGCTGCATTCTCGGCGTGGCTCCTCTTCAGAAACAATCGCGCCATGCTGGGAGAGATGCGGGCGCACTTACGCATGCCCACAACTATAAGGTATATCGCCACCGTTGAGCTCCTCTTCGCCGTCTCCTTCGTGGTCTGGGCGGTCATCAGGGCTTACAACCCAAATATCCTCGACCAGGAAAAGCTGATGGATTTCGGCTTTCTGAATGCTATCCTCAAAAGCGGCACCTTCCCGCCCAACGACATGTGGTTGGCGGGCAACCCGATCAACTACTACTACTTCGGCTATGTCCTGATGGCGGCCGTCACCAGCCTGAGCGGTGTGCCTTCTCAGGTAGCCTACAACCTGGCTAACGTGGCGCTCTTCTCCCTGACAGCCATCGGCACCTTCGGGGTAGTCTACAACCTGATCGCCGCAACGCTGTTGCGCAGGAGCGCTCCGGCGAGGCAGGCCCACGCGGAGGGCGCGGCAAATGCCCTGCCGAAAAAGAAAGTCCAAGTCGCAGCGAGCGACGCTCCGGCGGCCATACCTGCGCGACGGGCCAGGAATCCGCAAGAGGCCCCAGCGCCCAGGCAGAGCGCAGCTACAGCCACGTTAGCTCAAGCTGCGCCCGAAACCAAAGTGGAGATAGAGAGCAACGGGCATGGGCGTGATGAGGCCGTTGCCCCTGCCGCTAAACCACGAGCGATGGAGCCTTACCTGCCGGGAGGTGACAACGGGGAGGAGATGAGGCGCGTGCCTTTCTATCTGTCGCCCTATCTTTACGCGCTACTGGCTGTGCTCATGATGGTGGTGATGGGCAACCTCACCTCCATGTTCACGGTGAAAGATTTCAGCCAGGGAGCAGACATGCAAGGAAACGGCTTTCGCTTCTGCTTCAACTGCAACCAGGCGCAGGGTTACTTCTGGTTCGGGCCTTCGCGTGTTATCCAGGATTATCGCACAGTATATCTCCCAGGGCAGCCGCCAACCAAGCAGAAGGTAGGCTTTGAAACCATCAACGAGTTTCCCGCCTTCTCATTTCTGCTTGCCGACTTGCACCCGCATGTGATTGCCTTGCCTCTGGTGCTGCTGGCCGTAGCTGTGGCCCTCGCCTTCTCGCGTCGCAAGGTGCTGCGTGGCAGCCGTTGGCGCGACGGTGTTCCTACGGGCTTTCGCGCCTGGATGTCGCTCATTCTGGTGGGCGTCATACTGGGCTCGCTCTACACCACCAACACCTGGGACTACCCGACCTACGTGCTCCTGGCGCTTATGAGCCTTACCCTCCCCTACATCGCGTTACAATGGCGCTCACAGCGACCCAGAGGCTGGCAATGGCTTCGCCCCTGGGTGGTGCAGGTGGTCCTAATAGTGGTGTTGAGCATAGTTGCCTTTTTGCCCTTCCACCTCACTTTCAAGTCGTTCGCGGGTGGGCAGCCAGCGCAAATACCCGACAACCTGGCGAATATACCTATCGTGGGGTGGCTGCTGCAAAAGCTGGGGTCCTTCATCCTGGTGAACACAGCCGACAAGACGATACTCGGCTTCCTTGTTATCTTCGGCATTTTCCTGGCCGTGCTGCTCGTCTGGCTCGCCTATGAGCTTGTGGGCTATTTGCGCAAGCGTATGCGGGGCGACGAAAGCCCCGACCGCAACAATATTCTCTACATCTGGGCCGCCTTTTTCGTGGTTACTTTCCTGCTCGCTTTTGTCCTGAAGTTTCCACTGCTGGCGTTGCTACTGCCTATCAGCGTGGTCTCTCTCTACCTTGTCTGGCAGGAGCCGCGGCGCACCGAGCGCAACATGGCGCTCATAATGATGGCTTTAGCGGCTATCATCGGCCTGGTTATAGAGGTGGTATTTCTCAAGGACAACTTCCAGAGCAGGATGAACACCCTCTTCAAGTTCTACTATCAAATATGGGTGCTGTGGGCGCTGGCGGCGGGCTACGGGCTGTGGCGAACCCTGCATGCGGCGCTCGCTGAGAGAGAGGAGCGGGTTGGCAGGGGGCAGGTAATCGTGCATACACAACCCATAGGCGTCAAAGCGGTTGCAGGCGTCTGGGCTGTGGTCGCCGTGCTGCTGGTGATATCAGGGATCACCTTTACCTACTATGGCACCGTGAGCCGCCAGATTGGAGGTAAAACGGCGCTTGTGGGGTTGGACGGAACGGCGTGGATGCAGGGTGTTTCACCAGGGGACTACAACGCCATCAACTGGCTCAAACAAAATGGGCAGGGCAGCGACACGGTGCTCGAAGCTGGAAGCGCCGAATACGACTATCCGGGCCGCGTTTCATCTTACACAGGCGTACCCACCCTTCTCGCCTCTGATAACTCCCACGAATCGCTATGGCGCACCGCCCAGCCTGAGCTGCTGAATGAGATACGACAGCGCAGGCAAGTTGTAAACGCTATCTACCAGGGGAACGATCCCAACGGCGGTGGGCCGCTGAACGCACAGAGCCTTCTCGCACTGCTGCACCAGTACAATGTTGACTACGTCTTTGTGGGTGATGTTGAGCGCGGATTGCGCGAGAACTCTGCCAATAAGAGACCGGAAGAGCAAGTCACAAGCTACGCCGAAGGGCTGTTCAAGCAAGCTCTGCCCGTTGCCTACCAGTCTGGCACAACCACTGTCTACGGCGTGCAACAGGGAGTAGCCGGCACAGGCGTCGCCCCCTCTACTCCCGTACCAGGCGTGACCCCAGGAGCAACCAACCAGGCAGATATCAATGTCCCACCCGTTGGGCTTTTTGAGAATACAGGCCCTGGTCCCAACAGAGGGCAACTTAATTTGCCGAGGGGAATAACCCGCGACGGCGCGGGCAACTTCTATGTGGTTGACACAGAAAATATGCGTGTGCAGAAGTTCGACCCCAGCGGTAAGTTCCTGCTAGCCTTTGGAAGCAAGGGGAACGCCAAAGGCCAATTTGCCCCATATAGCGATACCTCAGTAGGGGCGGGACCAGGAGGCATAGCGGTAGACAAGTCAGGGAACATTTATGTGGCCGACACGTGGAACCACCGTGTACAGAAGTTCGATGCAAATGGTAAGTTCCTCACGGCGTGGGGCAGCTTCATCAACCTGTCGGACCCCAGCGCCGCCAGTGACCCTGACAGAGATAGCAAGTTTTTTGGCCCACGCGGAGTAGCCATAGGCCCCGAGGGCAACATCTACATCACAGATACAGGCAATAAGCGTGTCTCTATCTTTGATCCGACGGGTAAGTTTATTCGCCAGATCAGCAGCGGGGTGTCTCCAGAGCGCACAGGGCCTAACTATCCATTCGACAAGCCGGGCGAGCTAAACGAGCCTATAGGCATAGCTGTTGACGGCAGCGTCAACGTCTACGTAGCTGACACCAATAATAAGCGCATACAGAAGTTCGACGCCACAGGCAAATCTGTGGGCCAGTGGCCCGTGCCCGCCGGATCGTGGGAGCCGGGTCCTTATCTGGAGCCGTTCCTCGCCCTTGACGGCGCAGGCAACCTCTACGTCACGGCCCCCACAGGCAAAAGCGTCCTAAAGTACAGCCCCACAGGGCAGCTTGCAGGCCAGAAAAAGGAGCAAGGCGGCGTCTCTTTGCAAACCCCTACCGGCATAACAGTAAGCAGCGATGGCATAATTTATGTGGTAGATACCAACGCCAGCAAGGTAGTCAACTTTGGGACAATCCCTTGAACAGGGTTTCTCTCTGGGCTGGTTACGCTCGGCATTGCGCTGTGCGAACGCCCCACCCCAACCCTCCACAGCGGTGGGGAGGGGCTTTTCTTACAGGGAACAAAGATGCAGCCCGTGGGCTGCATCTTTGTTCCCATCTTCTTTATTTCCCTTCTTGAAGTGGGGTCCAGCGAATGTTAGCTGTCACAAGCTCGTAATCCTGGGGTTGAATATAAGCTACGACCTGGGAATGGAAGGGCGCGATTCTACTTGCAGGCGAATTGCCGTTCGGTCTTCGTTGTTTATCACGACGTCAATGAAGCTAGGCACAAAGGCAATATCAATATTATCGAGCCGCAAGTAATCGCGCGCGATAGCCACCGCCTTGATCGCCTGATTGGACGCTCCCGCGCCGACGGCATGCACTTCCACATGGTTGCGCGCCCTGATCACCCCGGCAATCGCTCCGGCCACCGCGCTTGGTCGCGACTGCGTTGATACTTTCAGCACTTCATCCGAACTGTTGTCATGCACACGCTTCATATGGATTTGCGCGTCCTGCGGTTCGCCCTGTAGCTTGTTCTCTGAGACCATTTTGATTTACTCCTTCTCGCCCCGCGTGGGTGAGTTCGGTTTGCGGATGCTGGAACAGAAGTATGGCAGGTAAAAGCCATGCCGCCTATAAGCAACGGGGCAAAATAGAGCGCTGGGACGATGTACTCGATGCCCAGAGACAAAAGAGAGTGATACTATGCCTCAACCGAGATTATAGCACAACAACCGCTTAGATGATGCTTACAGTTTGTAGACATTTGTCGCTGCTCGATAGATGTAAATCACCTTACGCATGGGCGATAGACGACGGCGACAGATGGCCTACAAAACGATAGACCTCGACTTTCTCCTCCCAATCCAGTAAGCCCCACAGCCTTTCTTGGCATCTCGGCGGCTCCGTCGCCAGCTGTCAGCGTCACTGCTCAGAATAGGGGTTACAAGGGTGTCCCCTGGCTATTAAAGCCTCCTCTCCGACAAGGGGAGAGGGGGCATGGGGTGAGGGCTAGCAACCCGGCAGCCCTCACCCCTCACGGCCTGGCACAGCAACTACTGGGCGATAAGATTATGACCCTTGACAGGAGATTGCTCCTGAAATTATAGTAACGATGAACAGCTTTGATGCCGTTCAACTTTGTATGCTTGAGACACCCCGACCAAAAAAGAGGCCCAGTACCACACCTGTAATGATAGGCGTGGTTCTTTTGCTTGTCGCGACGCTGGCTATAGTGGGGATCTTTGGCGAGGTGTCGGGGCAAGATGCCTTCCGCAACACCGAGCAGCTAAGTAATCTTTTGCTCACCAGGAGCACGATATTTGGCCTCCTGGTTGATATGGAGACCGCTGAGCGCGGCTACATCATCACGGGAAACGAGACGTTCTTGCAACCGTACCAGGACGCGCAGAAGAAGCTGCCGGGGCTGTGGGCAAATATGCAAAGTCAGGCCGCCTACTTGGTGGAACAAAAGACGAGTGGCGCACAAGGGCTATCTCAGCAGATAGCTCTGATGAAGCAGAAAGCCGAAGCGTGGCAGCAGCAGATCGCCGAGCCGGAAATCGCGCTCAGGAGAGCAGGCCGCACTCAGGAGATATTCAGTAGCATAGCCACAGGCAAAGGCAAAGAGCTCTTCGACCAGGTGCGCAGTTCGAATGCTCAGACCGAAGGGGCGATTGACGCAATGTCGCGGCAGAACAACAGCGAGCTCAGCCGTATTAACACACTCAACCTGGAATTGCTTATCAGCCTGGGGGTGCTCGCAATTGCCAGTGCCATCCTTACGCTACGCGTGGCGCGCAGAGAAGCCTACCTGCAAGAGGAGGCAGTGCTTGCCACGGAGACCGAAAGAGAACGCTTGCAAGCTATACTTGAAAACGTGCCGATGCCGGTCCGCCTGGTAAGTAGTAGTAGCAGCAACGTTATCCTGCAAAACCGCGCCGCTGAAGAGTTACTGCCAGCCGCTCTCTGGAATGCAATGACCCCTCCTCAGCGGATCAGCTACTATAGCTTCACAAAGGAAGATGGTGAGCTTTTCGCCCCCGCCGATTTCCCAAGCGCTCGTACCTTCAAAGACGGCGTGCCTGTGAAAGAGTTCGGCTTCTCAATGACACGCCCAGAGATAGGCACCAGAAACTTGCTGGCCAGCACCTCACCGCTACGGGATGAGCAAGGCAAGATAACGGCGATGATAGTCACCCTTCAAGATGTGACGCGCATGAGAGAGTTAGACCAGCGCAAGGACGAGTTCATTGCTACCGCAGCTCATGAGCTGCGAAACCCGCTGGCTGTGCTCTCCGGCCACAGCCAGCTTCTGCAACGAGTGGCCCGCAGTGGTGATGCGCCGCCTAATGTGCTGCGCCACGCCGACGAAATCAACAAGCAGGTGAATCGGGTGAACGCTCTTGTGGCCCGCCTGCTGGACGCATCGCGTATCCAGCTTGGGCGGCTTAGCCTCGATAGGTCGCCTGTTGACCTGGTGGAGATCGCCCTTGCGGTCGCCGGAGATGCCGCTACTGCTGATAACGACGAGCACAGCATCAAAGTCATTGCCCCAGCGGAGCCGCTCGTAGGCAATTATGACCCCACCAGGATCGAGCAGGTGATGACAAACCTCGTTGGCAATGCGCTGCGCTACTCCCCACCCAATACCACAGTAAAGATACAACTGCAAAAGCAAGACGGGCAAGACCTCGTGCAGGTAATAGACGAGGGCCCGGGCGTTCCGGCGGACCAACGCGCTCACCTCTTTGAGCGGTATTACCAGACAGGCTCTCTTGGCTCTAAGGCCCTCTCGCCGGAGGCAATCGGCGTGCCCGTGACCAAACGCCCGGGGCTGGGGCTAGGCCTGTATATAAGTAGTGAGATAGTGAAAGCCCACGGCGGCAAAATTGGCATAGAGCCAAAACCTGAAGGCGGCACTATCTTCTGGTTCACACTCCCCGCTTCGCGGAATTATAAATCATGAACTCACCTTACGCAGTTACGCACGGTTTTGAGCGCACCGTCACGCCAATTCAGGCGTGGTATATGGCTAATCTGCGTAAGGTGAGTTATGAATTATGGATTACTGATTACGGCGCGGTAAGTGGCAGGGAATACTTTGTGGTTGCTTACTGGGGTACAACTTTCCCAATCCATAATTCATAATTCCGCCGCCCCATTCTTGCCAAAGTAGAACCTATGAGTTATTATGCTGCCAACGAGCAAACGGCAGGAGGGTTCGCTATGTATAGTATAGAAATTGAGGATGTGTTAGCCTACGAAATCCTCGACTCGCGTGGCAACCCTACGCTCGAAGTAGAAGTGCGGCTGCTGGGCGGCGCGAGCGGACGGGCTGCCGTACCCTCCGGCGCTTCTACGGGAGCGCATGAGGCGGTGGAGCTTCGCGACGGCGACAGGGCGCGCTACGGCGGCAAGGGGGTGCTCAAGGCCATACAGAATGTCAATGAGCAGATAGCCGAGGAAGTCCTGGGGGCGGATGCGTGCGATCAGGCAGGGCTGGACTATCTGCTGATGCGGCTGGACGGTACACCGAACAAAAGTCGCCTCGGAGCGAATGCCATTCTCGGCGTATCGCTGGCCGCGGCTCACGCTGTGGCGAACCACTACCATATGCCTCTCTATCGCTACCTGGGAGGCCTCGCCGCTCGCACCATGCCCGTGCCGATGTTCAACATCTTGAATGGAGGCAAACACGCAGCCGACTCCACAGATTTCCAGGAGTTCATGGTCATGCCCACAGGCGCGCCTAACTTCCGCGAAGCGCTCAGATGGGGCGTTGAGGTGTACCAATCTCTCAAAAAGGTGCTGCACGACAAAGGCTACAGCACCGGTATCGGTGACGAAGGTGGCTTCGCCCCCTCGCTCAATAGCAACGAAGAGGCGCTGGAGGTCATCTTGCAGGCGATAGAGAAGGCAGGCTACAGGCCGGGCAAAGATATTCAGATAGCTATTGACCCCGCCAGCAGCGAGCTTTACGAGAACGGAATGTACAGCCTCCCAAAAGAGAGGCTAAAGCTGACGAGCGAGGAGATGGTTGCCTTCTGGGAGGAGTGGGTAAGCAAGTACCCGATTATATCGCTGGAAGACGGCATGGCCGAGGACGATTGGGAGGGGTGGAAGCTGCTCAACGAGCGCATCGGCAGCCGCATCCAGCTCGTAGGCGACGACATACTGGTGACGAATACCGAGCGTATAAAAAGGGCGATAGAAGAGCGCGACTGTAACTCGCTTCTTGCCAAAGTAAACCAGATAGGCACCCTCACGGAAGCTATCCAGGCCGTACGAGATGCCCAGCAGGCCGGGTGGACAGTAGTTCTTTCCCACCGCTCCGGCGAAACCGAAGACACTACGATAGCCGACCTCGCAGTGGCCCTCAACTGCGGCCAGATAAAGACAGGCGCGCCCGCGAGAGGTGAACGCACCGCCAAATACAACCGCCTGCTAAGAATAGAATCGCAGCTGGGCGAGAGTGCAGTCTACCCGGGTTTGGGCGCCTTCTATAATATAGAGATGCGGGGCCGGTAAGAGGGGGCTAGTGGCTATAAAGACGGCGGCTAACCTCAGTCGCAAGATGAAAGAGCATGAAGGGCGCAGTAGAGCTTCTACACCGCCCAATTAGCTAACCGAGAGAAGCCCGAAAGCTCGACAAAGAACGAAAGAAGCTGTGGATAATCTCATAGGCCGCCGCTTAGGTAAATACCAGATAGAATCCCTCGTTGGTAGAGGTGGCATGGCTGTGGTCTATCGCGCCCACGACACGGTGCTCAATCGCTCTGTAGCCATAAAGGTGCTCGAACCCGCGCTGGCGGTGGACCCCAAGGCAGTTGAGCGCTTCAAGCGCGAGGCGGTGACCGCCGCCAATCTGGAACACCCCTCAATCGTCAGGGTCTACGACGTACAACAAGAGGGCGCTCTGTACTACATAGCCATGCGCTACGTGCAGGGCGCTACCCTCCGCGACATACTACGCGATAACGGGCCTCTCCCTCTTGAGGCGATAATAAAGATTATCAAGCCTGTGGCGGCAGCCATCCACTACGCCCACACACACGGCGTTATACACCGCGACGTAAAGCCCGGCAATATACTCGTAGAGCCGGATGGCACCGTCTCTCTCACCGATTTTGGCATCGCCCGCGCGGCTGATAGCTCGCAATCATCTCTCACAGCCGCCGGGCAGGTGATGGGCACAGCCGATTATCTCGCCCCTGAGCAGATAAGTGGGCGGCCTGCCGAGGCACGCTCGGATGTTTATTCGCTCGGCGTGGTGCTGTATGAGATGCTAACGGGGGTTACACCTTTCGCCGGCGAAACAACCGCTTCCATACTCTACAGGCAAGTACACGACAATCCTGTGCCCATACGCTCGGTCAACCCGCGCCTGCCGTCTGAGCTACAGCCTGTGATCGACCGCGCCCTCGCCAAGAACCCCACCCTTCGCTACGCAGACCCCGTTGACATGGCGCGAGAACTGGAAGAAGTGGCACACTGGCTTCCCCCCGGCTCACCCTGGCTGAGTAGAGGCAGCAAAACCACATACATACCCGCTCACGATGTGCCACAAAATGGCTCCAGGAAGCAAAGTGTGCCTGCTAATGTCTACGCTCATTCTTCTGCGGCAGCCGCGAACGGGCGCGCTGCTCCACGCCGCGACACAGGCCCCAGGCCTTACACTGCTGACGGCTATGAGGAGGTGGCCCCCAGCTACGAGCCTCAAGTTATCACACCTCCTATGCGCGGCAAACGCACCACCCTGGTGCTTGTGCTATCTATCTTGTTGATAGCTGCTGGAGCCGTAGTGCTGGCTATGGCGGCAGGGATCATTCCAGGCGTGAACCTGAAAGGGGTTGCGCGGCCCAGGTTCCAGGCTCCTGGCCCTGTAACTTACAGCGGTCCCCTCAGAAAGGCCAACGGCCCTGATATTCACACCTTACAGGCACTGACTCAACCTGTGATTGATGGTGATCTCTCGGACTGGCAGGGGGCGCAACCTGTACCGGCGCCTTATGTGACCCTCAACAAGAGCAGGTGGAAAGGCCCCCAGGACCTGAGCACGCAATTCTACTTTGCCTGGGACGCCGACAACTTCTATATCGCGGCTGTGATTACAGACGATGTGCATGTGCAGCTACCGAGCAGTCGCGGCTACCAGCTGTATAAAGGCGACGACATAGAGGTGTGGTTCGACACCAAACTGGCGGAGGACTTCAACGACCGGGAAGGCAACGCCGACGATTTTCAACTCGGCATATCGCCGGGCGACTTCGGCGCGCTTGGACCCGAAGCAGTCTTCTGGAACCCGGACCGCTCAGATGCCCGCAACAAGCTTGTGCGTGTGGCGGCTCTACCCCGCCCCACAGGCAACGGCTATACCCTGGAAGCGGCTGTGCCCTGGATAGCCTTTGGCGATTTCCGCCCACAGCCCGGCCAGGCTATAGGTTTCGCTGCTTCCGCAGGCGACAACGACCAGAAAGGCACTCCCGTGCAAGAGATGATGATCTCAACCGCCCCCACCCTGCAATATAAACAGCCCTTCACCTTCGGCAACCTCTTCTTTTAACCCATTCACGGTAACTGTGCTGAATGTAAGATACCATTGCTCTACGTGTGTTTACAGGAGCATCAGGTTGGCTGGCTGAGAGTTGATAATTGACGCATCAGAGTGAGATAGTTGATAGCGGCTCTGCTTTGCCTCCTCCCAGGATGGGGCCCGGTTTGGCTTTTTGGCGTCTGTTGCACCCTGTTCCATCGCTGATGACGGTGCTGGCCGCCGGGGCATTTGTGCTGCTGGCGGCGCAGGGATTGCCACCGGTAGGCAGGCTACTGTATTTACTGCTGGTGGAAGCGGCTATGCAGTTCTCTATCTCCGCTTGCAATGATTACTTTGACCGCAAGGTAGATGCAGGCCGGCCCGATAAGCCCGTCGCCTCCGGCATAATCAGCCCCATTGCTGCCCTGAGCACCGGTGTTGCGTTTGGGATTGCCGCCTTGTTGATGGCTCTTCCCCTGGGAGGCTGGTTCGCTCTCCTCACTGCTGTTGGCCTGGGCGGTGGGCTGCTCTACGATGCCGGCCTGAAGTATACAGTGCTGTCGTGGCTTCCCTTCTCTATAGCGTTTCCAACCCTGCCGCTCTGGGCCTGGGCAGGCGCTAGCCCTGATGGGCGCTTCCCGCCACAGCTCGTGTGGGTCGCGCCTGTGGGCGCTATTCTGGTGCTTGGCATACATCTGGCCGATACGATACCCGATCTGGCTTCTGACGCGGAGGCTGGGGTGAGAGGGCTGGCCCACAGGATAGGCCTTCATAGCTCCCTGGCGCTTTGCTGGGGGGCGTTCGGGGCTGCTGCCTTGATGACCCTGATCCTCTGGTTGCTTCTCCCCTACAGGGCAGAGTGGTATATACCAGGCCTGGTCCTCGGCCTGCCGCTGATGGCAGGAGGTATATACACTTATCTAAACAATCCCGCCCGCGTGAGGGCGATGTCTACTTTGCTGGAGATAGGCGCACTCTCGCTGGCTGTCGGTTGGGTGGCGGGGATCACTTTGTAGGGTCAGGCGCTTTACCCGAGGATTTTTGTCGGTAGGGGGATTGCAGCCAAGAAGCGGCGGTATAGAAGTTGCTTCTGGATACCAACTCAAGGTTAATGGAGCGCTTTTGTGAAGCAATCTGAAGTTGATATGGAGCGCGCACTTTTCGCCGGTGCGGTAGCCGCCACTGCTTTTCTTGCCACCACCTGGGTTGACAGCCAAGTTAGCAGCCACCCGTACAACGACTTGAAGCTCGTAGGCCAGTTCTTCACCACCAGGTCACCCGCCTGGATCATACAGGGTGTGGCGGGGCACTACACTTTCGCGCTTCTTGTGTCGCTTCTGTATGCGCGGTGGGGCTATAACCTCCTCCCTGGGCCCGGCTGGTTGAAGGGACTCATCTTCTTGCAGATAGAGAACTCTCTGCTTTACCCGGGCGCTGTGATCTTCGATAAAGTACACGCCGGTGTGCGTAGCGGCCAGCTTCCTCCTCTCCTGAGCCGAAAAAGCTTCTGGGGCCAGCTCCTTCGGCACGTGGCCTTCGGCCTGGCGCTCGGCGCGCTTTACAAGCCGGAACGGGATCGTGAATCGTAGTATACCTTGAGAGGTTTAAGCAACGCAGAACGCATATTGAGACAGATACCTCACATAAGGGGCTATAAAGATGTTTGACAGCATACTGAACCGCGTGCGGCCTGAGCGCAAATACGATCCCGGCGAGTTGAAGAAGCGGCTCCCTCCTGGGCAGTCTCTGACCGAAAAGTGGCCTGTGCTGCAATATGGCGGGGTGCCTCAGGTAGATACCAGGCGCTGGACTTTTCGCGTCTTTGGTTTGGTAGAGGAGCCTGTGAAGTGGACCTATGAGGAGTTTATGGCGCTGCCGCACGGCAATACGGAGTCGGTTGACATACACTGCGTCACTCGCTGGTCGAAGTTCGATAACGTCTTCGAGGGTATACCCTTCAGCGAAGTGTACAAGAGGATCAAGCCGAAGCCGCAAGCCAACTATGTAATGGTGCATGCCGAGCAGGGATTTACCACTAACCTGCCTCTTGCCGACCTGCTTGCCCCCAACGTGATCTTTGCCTATAAGAACAACGGTGAAGATCTCAGCGACGAACATGGCTGGCCTATGCGCCTGGTGGTGCCACATCTCTACTTCTGGAAGAGCGCCAAGTGGGTGCGCGGCCTCGAGTTTCTCGACCACGATGAGCCTGGCTTCTGGGAAGACGCAGGCTACCACATGCGCGGCGATCCCTTCAAAGAGGAGAGATATGGGGGTTGGTAGTCACCGCTCACGACTCCTCTACGTTCTCATATCTACGATTGCGCTGCTGACGTTAGCAGTGTGGGCGGGCAGCGCCTTTTGGTCGCGTGCTGAAGGTAGCGACAAGAGGGGGATGCCTGTATCTTCAGCGATGCCGGTGTTGCCGGTGACGTCCGCTATTCCCTCTGGATTGACAATGGCTACACCCGAACAGCTTTCTGCTCTCCCTTCTGAGCTTACTGTAACGCCTACGCAGACGCTTGTGCCCTACAGCCCGCCGACCGACGCGCCCTCCGCCACATCAAGCTCTACATCTACATCTACCGCCACCTTCGTACCAACCGCTACGAACATACCCCTGCCCTCAGTCACACCTGAGCCTTTCGGCGGGCCTGTGACTACACCCAACAAGCACAAAGGTCCACGTTGGGTAACTTTGCAGGCAGGGCACTGGAACAGCGCGAAGTTGCCGGAAGAGCTTTCACACCTTCGGGCGAATACAGGAGCATATGCTGCGGGGGTGAGCGAGGTAGATCTAAACGTGGCAATAGCTAAACGAACAGCGCAGTTTCTTTACGCACGCGGCTATAGCGTGCAGATATTGAACGCCACTGTGCCGGTAAGCTACACTACTGACCTCTTTCTGGCGATCCATGCTGATGGTAATGAGTTCACTTCAGTGCGCGGCTTCAAAGCCGTTTCGCCCTGGGGGGCGGTACCCGCTTCCGAAGACTTTGTCAGCTTCCTCTATGAGGAGTACGGTAAAGCAACGGGCTTGCCTAGCGACGCGATGACCAGTGATACTATGGCGAACTACTATGCCTTCAATCCAACGCGTTATCGCCATGCAGTCACTCCTAATGTGCCTTCTGCCTTGATCGAAACAGGCTTCATCACCAACCCCCTCGACCGTAAGGCGCTGACCACCGAACAGGCTCGGATAGCATGGGGGATTACCAACGCCATAGATCGCTATTTTCGCTCAGGCGTGGCGGGGCCGACGCCATCTCCCTACCCGACGTTCACGCCCAGCGCCACGCCTACCTTTACGCCATCCAGCACATCTACTCCAAGCTCGACGGCTACCGCTATACCCACGAGCAACCCAACAGCCGTAGCTACCGAATTCGCAGCGCAGGCTACTCAGACAGCAGCCGCCGTAACACCCGAACTGCCAACATCCACCCCCAGGCTGCCGAAACCCACCAGCACCCCGATACCAACCTCTACACCACTGACCGGCATAATCACCACAGATGGCCGATGGTTGCCGCCGCTCTCGCTCAATGGGCAGCGTTTACCACTGCCCGGCAGCAAGGCCGACCCGGTGCTGCTGAGTGAGTCAACCGATGCCCTGCCTGTGACGGCGGACGGGAGGAAGAAGCTTCAGATGTGGCAGCAATTCTACGTACCAAGGCTGGGCCGTAGTATTTGGAGGAAAGGTCCCATTATTAACGTGCGGGATTAGCTGTCGAGCAGCTCTCTTTGCGCCTTCATTCTCTACCAGCAATGAAAATACGAGCGATGCTGCCCACATCTCTACCGTAACTCTGAACAGTTACGGCCAAATGTAACTGTTCAGAGTATGGGTGCAGGGGCGTCCCTCCCCTCACCCCAACCCCCTCTCCCACAAGGGGAGAGGGGGCTTTAGTCCTGGCTCTTCCCAAGAAGAAAGCCCCCTCTCCCATGAAGGGAGAGGGGGCATGGGGGTGAGGGTGCGTAAGGGTATGCCTCCACAGCTACTCCTTCAAGATTGCTCCACCCCAACTCTGAACACTTACGGCCAAATCTGATATAGACAGTGACGCGTTCTTGGTGTAAACTTGTACAACGCTTGGGCATCCTACGTCGTAGCAGCGCGTGGCGGGTGGACAAAGGAGTTAACCGCCTGGAGATAGAGGATACCACCAGATTTCTATAACTACAGGAGGAAAGTCAAATATGCTGGGCAACATACTTAAAGGGCGCGCCGCCATAGTCGCGGCTTTTCTATTCTTTACCATGTTCATGGCAGGTTGTGGGCCAGCAGCTACACCAACCACTATAGTTAGCGCTCCCGGCGCAGCGCCTACGGATACGACCGCAGCCGCCCTGCCCACCGACACGACGGCTGCGCCACCCACTACGGCGCCTACCGACACGATTGCTATGATGACCCCCACCGAGGCCATGTCAGCAGTCACTCCATCCGCATCTGTGGCTATGACAGCTACCCAGGTTATGACAGGCACATCGGGCGGGTCATCAACGGCGGGCGCCACCCCTGTCTCCGATTGGAGACCCGGTAAGCACGCCAACACCATACCGGCTCCCGCCAAGTTGGTGGCGGCAGGCACGTTGACCATAGGCAGCGATGCGGGCTACCCACCCCAAGAATATATTGACGCGGGTGGCAACGCTGTAGGCTTCGATATAGATATCGCCAATGAGATAGCTAGCCGCATGGGCCTTCAGCCCAAGGTGATCAACTTCAAGTTCGACGACATTATCCCTGCCCTCAACGCAGGGCAGTTCGACATAGTTATCTCTGCTATGACAATCACAGCTGACCGCTCGAAAGTAGTGGATTTCGTCCCCTACTTTGATGCCGGGCAAGCTGTGCTCGTGCCGAAAGGCAATCCTAAAGGGATCAAGACCCTGGACGATCTCTCCGGCAAGACCGCTGCCGTTGAGCAGGGCACAACTGAGGAGAAAACGCTGGCGGACCTCAACACCAAGTTTGCTGCCGCCAATAAGCCTCTTGTCAACGTGTTGCGCTATGCAGTAGACACCGATGCTGTAGACCAGCTACGCGTGGGCCGCGCCGACGCCACCCTGCACGACTCTCCGGTCGCTGCCTACTATGCGAAGCTGAACCCTAATTTCGAGGCTGCTATCCCCAACTTCGAATCCGCACCCGAAGGTATAGCCACAGCGAAGACCAACACCCCCATGAACACCGCAATCAATACCGCGATTAATGCCATGAAGCAAGACGGCACGCTCGACGCCATCAAAGCTAAGTGGGGCGTGCAGTAGTGTGTAGAGGTTAGGATTGGGGATCAGTTACAACCCTGATCCCCAACCCTAACATCGAGGGCGCATAATGGAGGTTCCGTACAATCTGCGGCGGTGGCTATGGGTGCCGGTTACGCTCGTCATCCTGGCGCTCATAGCCTGGTTCATCATCAGCCGCCCCACTTCGGGGGCGCAGTTCGATTTTGCTTTCATCCCTGAGCACTTCTTCGACCAGACGCTCCTCGAAGGTGCGAAGATGACCATCTTCCTATCGGTGGTCTCGCAGATAATCGGGATAGCCCTCGGCTTGATAGCCGCGCTGATGAGGATCAGCAAAAGCCCAATACTCAATGGCATTGCCGGCTTCTACATCTGGCTTTTCCGGGGCACGCCTCTGCTGGTGCAGTTGATTGTCTTTGCCACAGGCCTGTACGAGATCGGCATCCGGATAGACCTGGTGCCCGCCGCACTGCTGGCCCTCAGCATCAATGAAGGTGCCTACATGGCTGAAATAGTACGCGCAGGTATACAAAGCGTGGACCCAGGCCAGATGGAAGCGGCCAAGTCGCTCGGCATGACATACAGGCTGGGGATGCGGCGCATAGTGCTGCCCCAGGCCGCCCGCGTGATCCTGCCCCCTACCGGCAACGAGTTCAACAACATGCTCAAAACCACCTCTCTGGCTTCGGTCATCAGCGTTGGCGAACTGGTGCAGCATGCGGGCGACTTGAACCACCTCTACTTTAAGACGCTGGAGACCTGGACCATCGTGGCATGCTACTATCTGGCGATGACCACAGTTGTCACCATAGGGCAGGGCTGGCTTGAGGGCAGGCTTGGCGAGCGCAAGGCGCAGGAGCAGCCCGGCCTGTGGACGCGTGTGCGCGGCAATATCTTCAGCACACGAGGCGCCCTCGACCACAGGTAGATAGGGCGGGGGTCGGGGTTAGTAGCGTGCCACAACAGCAGAGGCAAAGGCCTTCATGAGGATACAACCGGGTAACAGCACAGGGGGCGGGCCGATAGTGCAGGCTCTAGACGTGCATAAGAGCTTCGGGCGCACCGAAGTGCTACGCGGCATAGACCTGACGGTGCAGCCGGGGCAAACGGTAGTGCTGATCGGCCCCAGCGGATCAGGCAAAACTACCTTCCTACGGTGCATCAATCACCTCGAAAAGATACAGGGCGGCAAGATATACGTCGGCGGCAAGCTGATAGGCTATCGCGAAGAAGGCGGGAGGCTTGTAGAAGATAGTGAGCGCAATATCGCCGCCCAACGCGCCAGGATCGGTATGGTCTTCCAGCGCTTCAATCTATTCCCACACATGACTGCCCTGGAAAACATCATCGAAGCCCCAACCCACGTCAAGGGGGTGTCGAAAGAGCAAGCCACTGAGAAGGCGCACGCTCTGCTGCAAAAAGTGGGATTGAGCGATAAGAAGGAGCGCTACCCCAGCCAGCTTTCCGGCGGCCAGCAACAGCGAATAGCCATCGCTCGCGCCCTGGCGATGGACCCGATGCTGATGCTCTTTGATGAGGCTACCTCGGCGCTCGATCCTGAGCTGGTGGGCGAGGTGCTCAAAGTGATGGAGCAGTTGGCTGAAGAAGGAATGAGCATGGTGGTTGTGACCCACGAGATGGGCTTCGCCCGCCACGTGGCCGACCGCGTGGTCTTCATGGATAGCGGAAAAGTAGTGGAGGAAGGTCCTCCTGTGGAAATCTTCGACCACCCGCAGCAGGAGCGCACCCAGTCGTTCCTCAGCCGCATCCTGTAGCCAACGGGCTCCTTTTAGAATAGCGGCACGAATGTTGCAGCACAAGATGGAATCGATCTGAGCCTTGCGGCGAGGTGATTCTGCCATCTATACAGAGTGTGTGGGCGGTGCTATAATGTGCTGGGGCGACGCTCTATACCCACAGAACGCTCCCGGTAGCTCTATGGGTCACATTTTGTTCTGCTTGCCTCCTTATGGTTCCTCTTGCCATGCCTGCACACGACATGGAGAAGCTCACAGACGGCGATGGTCGCAACGCAAGGAGAACTCTGACCTAAAAGACCGGATATGACTTTATGACAGCAGCGCAGCTTGTTCAATACCTCTCCTGGGCTACCTACGTCACCATCTTTGTGATTGTCGCCGCCAAGGCAATGCGCAGCCCTCGACGTGTGAACATTGACATCGCTCTATTCTTCAGCTTGCCCATGCTCATCGTGGTCTTCACCCTTCTGGCTCCTCCGGCAGGCTCACTCCTCTCTTATCTTGTAGTGATACTGCTGCTGGCTTTGCCATACATGCTTATAAAGCTAGTGGACGACTTCGCAGACGTGCCTAAATGGCTCCTGTACACCTCGGAAGTGCTCCTCGCCTTAATTGTGGTTGGGACGATTGCCCTAGGGTCAAAACAACCTGATTGGTTTGTAACCATCGAACTGTTCTATTTGATAGTTTTCCTCGCATACGGGGTAGTAGCCTTTGCGCGACAGTCGCAGCGCGCCAGCGGAATAACAAGGCGGCGCATGAGGTCAGCAGCCGCAGGCTCCATCGCGCTTTGCCTTGTATTTGTTTTTTCAGGGCTAGCGCGTGCCGCTCCTCAATTTGCGGGATTATGGTCAACACTCTCTCAGCTCTCTAGCCTGGCGTCAGGGGTTAGCTACTTCCTCGGTTTCACTCCTCCTGAGATCCTACGTCGCGCCTGGCAGGAGCCTGAGCTGCGTGCTTTCCTTGGGCGAGCCGCCCGCTTGCCTCGCTTGCCTGACACCCAGGCTATCTTGGCCGAGATGGAGAGTGGAGCCGCAGCGTCTCTGGGCGCTCCGCATGCAAGCGTTGGCTTGTGGAGCGAAGCCAGGCAGGCGCTGAGCTTCGGAGTGGGCGATGAGCAGGTAGATGTGACGCCAACCCCCCTGTCAGCCGTCGGTCGCGCATTCCTCAACCAGAAGCCTGTTTTTTCCCCTAACGCACCGCGCGATAACCCGGCTGTGGCCGATGCGCTCCGCAAATATGGCGCGACTGCCCTGCTCGTGGCCCCCATTACGGCAGGTAAGAGAAAGCTTGGAGTACTTACTGTTTACGCGCCACAAGCTCCGATCTTCGCCGAGGATGACCTCGCGCTCGTGCAACTCCTGGCTGACCAGGCAGCGGTCGTACTGGAGAGCCGCGCTCTTATAGATGAGGCGACACATGTGCGCGCCCAGGAAGAGGTGACACGCCTCAAAGAAGATTTCCTCTCCGCCGCCGCGCACGACCTGCGGACGCCACTCACCACGCTGGTGGCGCAAGCCCAGCTTCTCGAGCGCAGAGCAGTAAGGTCTCCCGAAGCGCCTGCTGATTTAGCCGGTATACAAAAGGTTGAGAAGGAGGCACAGCGCCTCAAAACCCTGGTACTCGAATTGTTGGACGCTACGCGTACGGAGCAAGGCAGGCTTGTAGGCACACGCGAGGAAGTTGATCTTACTGAGGTGGCAGAGGAAACGTGCGCCCGCAACGGCACAGAGTTGCACCCATGCGAAGTAGAAGCTGAGGGGCCGGTGCTCGGCTGTTACGACTCGGTGCGCATTCGCCAGCTGGTAGAGAATCTTGTGGAGAACGCGGTAAAATATAGCCCCGAAGCAGGAGCTGTGAGGGTGAAGGTCTGGCGAGAAAAGGAGTGCAACTGCCTGAGTGTTGCCGACTCGGGCATCGGCATACCCGCTGAAGATTTATCTCATATCTTTGACCGTTTCCATCGCGGTACAAATGTGGATGACAAGCGCTTCATGGGAATGGGCCTGGGCCTCTTTATCTGCAAAGGGATAGTCGAGCAGCACGGCGGTCGCATATGGGTTGATAGTGTGCACGGTCGTGGTAGCACATTTTACGTCGCGCTACCGGTGGAGGTAGGAAAGATTGACGCTGATGTTACATGAGCATGCAATTCTGGTAGTTGATGATGACCAGGATATTCTTTCGACAGTAGCCGAAATCCTGGAGTTTGAGGGGTATAAGGTTGAGAGGGCCAGCAACGGAGTGGAGGGGTTGCGGGCTGTCGAGCGTGCGCACCCTGCCCTTGTCTTGCTGGATATGCGCATGCCTGTGCTCGATGGTTGGGGGTTCGCACGCACCCTCAAGGAGCGCGGCATCAGCTTGCCGATCCTGGTGATGACAGCCGCGCACGATGCACGCCGCTGGGCGCAAGAAATAGGCGCGGAAGGCTATGTTGCCAAGCCCTTCAACCTCGGCGACCTTCTCAACGCAGTCGAGCGATTGTACAGACACAATTGATCACGCCCTGTGAAGTGCAATCCTGGCACCCATCCCCTAACCTCCTTCCGAGTGGAAAGGGCTTTCGGGGATAGATTTTCCTCCAGCCTCTACTGAGATTGTACTAAGGCAAAGCCCTACCCCAACACCTCCTCCCACACATGGGAGAAGAGCTGTATCCCCTGGCTCTTCCACGATTAAAGCCCCCTCTCCCACAAGGGGAGAGGGGCATGGGGTGAGGGTACACAGTTACCGCCTGGTTCCTCATTGCTCATTATCTGCTACTTACGTATAATGCTTGTGATATTCACCTCACGAGCGAGCGGCTATGACCCAACCTTTACACGAACCTTATACGGTGGCCCTGGCGCAGATAAAGTGCGTGCTCGGCGATGTTGAGGCCAACCTTGCCAAGCACCTCGACTATGTAGAGCGTACCCGAGAGGCAGGCGCATCCCTCCTTATCTTCCCTGAATTGAGCCTGACGGGATACTACCTGCAAGACATCACCAACCAGATAGGGATGCGCGTCTCGCCCCCCGCGCCTCCTTTGCAAAAGCTGATGGAGGCCTCGCGCGCTCACGACATAGACATCTGCGTGGGCTTCGTTGAGGAGAGCGACCGCTATGTTCATTACATAGCGCAGGCATATATTGGCCAGGGTGAGATAAAGCACGTTCACCGCAAAGTCTACCTGCCCACCTACGGTATGTTCGACGACATGCGCTATGTTGGTATGGGCCGCCAGGTTCGCGCTTTCGATACGCGCTTCGGGCGGATGGGCATCCTCATTTGCGAAGACTTCTGGCACATCGCTCTCCCCTATTTGTTGTGGCTGGATGGCGCTGACACCATGCTCATGGTGGCTGCCGGACCGGGGCGCGGCGTCAAGCCGGGGGACGACTACCTGGATACCAACTACGATGTCAGCATGGCACACCGTATCTACGCCGAGCTATTCACTATATTCCTTTTCCATTGCAACCGCGTGGGCTACGAGGACGGCGTGGCTTTCGGCGGCTACAGCACCGTGCTCGCACCCGACGGCGACTTTCTCGCTACGGGAGAGCACTTTGAGGAATGCCTGGTGACCGCGAGAATCAATCCGGAGTCGGTGCGCTTCAAACGCCGCAGCCTCCCTCTGCTGAGAGACGAGCGGCCCGAATTGGTGCTGAGGGAGTTGGAGAGGATTATGGGAGAAAGGTACAGCTAAACAATTATGAGCTGTGGGACAAATCGTAATTCATAATTGATAATTCCGAAGGCGGGAACTAATTCATAATTCCGCCGAAGGCGGGAAGGGTCCAACATGGGCAGCGACGATCCATCTACTGCACCTCCGACGAGAAGCCTTGCCGACCGGCTCGCTATACACCCCGAGCTTACCCGACGGTTGTTGGCGAACTTTATCCGTGATGAGACTGGCAAGTTCGGTTTCAAGCGAGTGGTGCTTGGCATGTCAGGTGGTATTGATTCGGCGCTGGCGGCTACCCTGGCGGCGGAGGCTCTGGGGCCTGAGAATGTGGTGGCGCTGATCCTTCCTTACAGGACGAGCAGCCCTAAGAGTGAGGAAGACGCTCGTCTGGTTATAGACCGGCTCGGCCTGGCACACGATAAGCTCGATATAACCCCTATGGCAGAGCCGTTGTTCGCTCATTATGGTGAGATGAGCAACATGCGGCGGGGCAACGTGCTGGCACGTCTCAGGATGGTGGCTGTATTTGACCGCTCGCTGGCTGAAAACGCCCTGGTGCTGGGCACTTCCAACAAAACCGAGTCGCTGCTGGGATATACAACCTGGTATGGCGACAACGCGGCGTCTATACAGCCTATCGGCGATCTGTACAAGACACAGGTTCGCGCCCTCTCCCGCGCGATTGGCGTGCCCGCCACCGTGGTGGAGAAGAAGCCTAGCGCCGACCTCTGGCCGGGCCAGACCGACGAGGCTGAAATGGGCCTCTCCTACGACCTTGTAGACCAGGTGCTTTACCTCCTGGTAGATGAACGTCTCGACCCGGAGCGGATTGTAGCCCAGGGCTTTGAGCAGTCGCTGGTAGAGCGCATTGTGCGCACAGTGCGCAATATGCAGTACAAGCGGATGACCGCCGTGATCGCCAAGGTAGGCTCACGCACGCCAGGAATAGACTTCAGGTATCCGAGGGACTGGGGGCACTAACTGTAATTATGAATTGACGTGAGGCGAGCCGGGTTGCAGCTGGTAATTGCTAATTCATAACTCACGATTGATGCATAACTTACCAAGTAAACCTAACGAAGGACAAAGGCGAGATGCCACGACGCAGGTTAGCCCAAGCTACTACCGTCATAGCAGTGAGTTTGGCAACAATACGCACAGCCAGACCTCTCCAGGTGTGTGCATGAGGGTGCTCCAGATCCACAAACTCCTCAGCCTGGGCGAAAGTAGCCTCCACGATTGGTCGAGTAGCAGCCAATATCTGTGCCAAAGCAGGGTGGAGTTGACGCTTCTGGTTGCGCCTGGAAGGAGTGATAAGGATGATACTCTGCTCCTCCTCCAATCGTCTCTGCCGCTGCTCATCTGCTCATCAAGCAGACCTTTATCAGCCCAGATGAGCCAACCTTCGTCTCCAAACATCATCGCTTCCAACCCATCTCTCTCATCAGCACTGGCAGGGAGGAGTGCCCACTGGACAATGATGCCATTCACTGTGACGAGAGCCAGCAACTTGTAGCCGTAGTAGTATTCCCGCCTGGCAGCACAGTAACCGAGGTCAGCCTCAGGAAGGGTCAGATGATGAAGACCATACCGACGCCAGTGTCGCACATGGATAGGAGTACCATCCATCACTCCCTCAGGAGCAAGGTGTGATGTCACTTGTTGCGCCAACTCTATCCACAAAGCGTTCAACACACCCGTCAGGTTGCGAGCACGACGGTTGTAGCCGCTTTGTGTCGTCAGAGCAGGGAACCACTCCTGATAGTTGTGCTTCAAGAAGCGCAGCCGCCGACGTTCTCGCCATTTGCCCTGAGCTAACTGATGAGCCAAAAGCAACGTCACCATCTCTGCATCGGAAAGGCGAGGTGGTGCCCCACCCTCTGGCCGTAAGTATCTGTGACCCTCTTTTTGCAGCCATTGGTCAACCATCAGGTATAATCCTATCAGGAAGGTATCAAAGTCCATGTCCATCGGAAGCTCCTTGTACAAAGGGTTTTGCTGCTTCCGTTGTAACACATCACTTCGCTACCTTTCTGTTCGTCCTCTAATCTGGGTTATGCATCAATCGTAAGTGGGTAACTGTTCAGAGTTGAGGTGGAGCAATCTTCTTGGGGTATCTATACGCCCTCACCCTCCCTCACCC
>DAHVFG010000033.1:0-25470 GCA_027317125.1 Chloroflexota bacterium
CTTCAATACCGATGATAACAAGCTGAGCGACCCCAAGTTTAGAGGACTTACCACCATGCGCCAACGCGTGGAGATGTTCGGCGGCCGCATATCAATCGAGAGCGCGCTGGGCCGAGGCACACGTATCATTTCCACCCTTCCTGCCGAAGCCGCCATGTAACGCCTCTCTGCTGCCAGGAGACGACCGCACGATACCACACCAACGTACTAAACTGATTCCAGGATGAGACCCACGCAGGGCTGCACGCGAAACATGTAGATCCCAGCTTGGAATCAGTTTAGGAGTAGACCGGTACTAAATACTCTGTAAATCTACTATTTCAAGCCATTGCAATACGGCAGCCCATCAGTCTATAGTATAAAAGGAGAGAAATATCTTTCGTCCTGATCTCTTATCTTGTAATTTCGAGGCTTCGTGCCGGAAAGGGGGTAGGTAATGTGAGTGCAACATCATCACGTAAGAAGATCAACTGGAACAAGTGGCGCACACACGGCCAGGGACTCGTAGAGTACGCTCTTATCCTGGTGACTGTAGCCATAGTTATTATAGTTATACTCACCTGGATTGGCACCATCGTTCAGGTGAATATGTACTCTAAAATCGGCAGCGGTATGAACCAGGCCGGCGGGGGCTAGCCACCACTATAATGCTCAGCAGGTTATCTTCTTTTTCTCAAATAGCAATTATAATTCTTTGACCTTTTCATTCTAACTTTACATTCCACATACGGCATCAAAAGCAGAGCTGTGACCGGTCGCAGCTCTGCTTTTCTTTACTCACCGGCAGAGGGGAGAAATGGCTGACCAGGAGCAACTCAAAGTACTAGAGAAAATCATAGGACTTTGGACTTACTCAAAGTAATACCGTTTTAGGACCACTGGGCTATAGGCGGGTAGAGGCTTTGCCTGTAAGATATGCACGTGAGCCGATACAGCAGATGTATCAGCAATACAAGCAGAAAAGTTTCTCGCAAACATTAACGCAAAGTCTTAGAGAAAGGAGGATATTTCCCATGCGCGCAAAGATCGAGCAGTTGAAGAAGAAAGGCCAGGGCCTGGTAGAATATGCACTTATTTTAGTACTCATCGCTATTGTTGTAATCGCCATCCTGACCTTCCTGGGCACCCAGGTCAACAAAACCTTCTCTACCATAGGCTCCGGCCTCAAGTAACACACGTCCCGTCGTATAACAGCTGTCAATAAAACCTTCTCTACTATAGGCTCCGGCCTCAGCTAAGTACCGGTTCGTAAAATAAAGAGAGAGCGGCCTGCTAAGCGGTCCGCTCTCTCTTTATTTGCTCCACAGGCGTAACGGTCAATAGTGTAAACCAATACGCCGCCTGCCCATATAAGTAGCTAGGATTTCTTCCCGCCACGAGGCTTCAGCTGCACAGGGGCATGCTTGGCCGTAGCCCCATCTGCTTTAGCCCTGGGTATCCCCACAGTTTCCTTCTGATCGGAGGAGCCTCCATTCCTGGCCTTCGCGCTCTTGCCGGTCGGCATAGCCACTATCTTGGGGAGCCTGGCTATTGCCTCCGCGCTCGACTCCTCGTGCGCAGCCGCCGCTGCCCCTTCGTCTACGCCCTCCTCAGATAGCACCTCCAGCTGATCATCGCTTAGCATTTTGCCCGTTTTGTCCGTGCGTGGTATGCGTGCTATAGAAGCTACATCGTCCCCTTCGCGCATATTCATCACGGCCACGCCCTGCGCCGGACGCCCCTTGTGCGGTATGTCGTCAGCGAACATCCTGATTACCTGGCCGTTGGTGGAGATCACCACCAGATCGTCATCGGGGTTTACCACGCGAGCCGACACCACCAGGCCGCCCCTCGGAACAATTGTCAGGGCACGTACGCCCCCCCCTGCTCTGCCCTGGCGCGGGAACTCGGGGATGTGAGTGCGCTTGCCTATGCCTCGCTCAGTCACTATAAGCAGCGACGACTGCGAGTCGGGACGAACTACGTCCATCGCGATTACATAATCCCCCTTCGCAAGACGTATCGCACTCACCCCTGCTGTAGCGCGGCCCATAGGGCGCACCTGGCTCTCAGCAAAACGTATCGCCTGCCCTTTGCGGGTGGCTACCAGTATGTCCCCGTTGCCCTGCGACAGCCTTGATGCGGCCAACTCGTCGCCAGGCTCAAGGTTGAGGGCGATTATGCCTGTGGAGCGCACAGAGCTGTAGTCTTGCAGAGGCGTCTTCTTGATTTTGCCCTCGCGGGTGGCAAGCACCAGATACTTGCCATCAACTTTGAAGTCACGTACCGCTATCAAGCCTGTCACCTGCTCCTGCGGCTCTAATGAAACCAGGTTCACCAGCGGCAGACCCTTCGACTGCCTCACTGCATCCGGCACCTCGTGCGCCTTGAGCTGGTATACTTTCCCTTTGTTAGTAAGAAAGAGGAGGCTGTCAAGGGTGTTGCATGTTATCATGTGCTGCACCGCGTCCATCTCGCGTGTCACCATCCCTATGATGCCGCGCCCACCTCGGTTCTGACGCTTATATGTGTCATGAGGCAATCGCTTGATATAACCTCTATCCGTGATCGTCACCAGCACTTGCATGTCGGGGATCAGGTCTTCTTCGCTGAACTCGGTGTTCGATGCCTCTACGATGCGCGTCCGCCTCTCATCGCCATATTTCTCTTTGAGATCCTTCAGGTCAGCCTTGATCAGGCCATAGATCTTCATGGGGTGAGCCAGTAGATCTTCGTAATAGCCGATCTCTTTGATCACCGTCACATACTCGTCTTCGACCTTCTTGCGCTCAAGAGCGGCCAGGCGCGAGAGGCGCATATCAAGTATAGCCTGGGCCTGTGGCTCAGAGAGCTTGAACTGCGTACGCAGGTTGCCTTTGGCGCTGTCGCTGGTGCGGCTGGCGCGTATTGTGGCGATCACAGCATCCAGGTTATCAAGGGCTATCTTCAACCCTTCCAGGATGTGAGCGCGCTCCTGGGCCTTTTTCAATTCGAACTGCGTGCGGCGGGTGATAACCTCAAGCCGCCACTCAATATGGTATTGCAGCGCCTTCTTTAGCGTTAGCACGCGAGGCTCGTTGCCGTTCACCAGCGCCAGCATGTTCGCACCGAATGTGGACTGCATCGCCGTGTACTTGAAGAGAAGGTTGAGCACCTTCTTGGGCTGAGCATCGCGCTTAAGCTCAATCACCAGGCGCATGCCATTGCGGTCCGACTCGTCGCGCACCAGGCTGGCCCCAGGCAGCCGATCATCATGGATTAGCTCTGCGATCTTCTCGTGCAATGTGGATTTGTTCACCTGGTACGGCAGTTCGGTGACAATAACGCTGTAACGCCCCGCTTTGCTCTCCTCGATGTAAGCCTTGGCACGCATGATGATGCGTCCCCTGCCTGTGGCATAAGCGGCCTGTATTCCTTCGTTGCCGACGATGATGCCGCCTGTGGGGAAGTCGGGACCTGGCACGAACTTCATCAGATCTTCAACTGTGGCGTCGGGGTTATCTATGAGATACTCGATGGCGCTTGCTACCTCTGTGAGGTTGTGCGGCGGGATATTGGTTGCCATCCCAACAGCGATCCCTGCCGCGCCATTCAGCAGCATATTAGGCA
Organism: Chloroflexota bacterium; assembly: GCA_027317125.1. Classification (GTDB taxonomy): domain Bacteria; phylum Chloroflexota; class Chloroflexia; order QHBQ01; family JADMIH01; genus JADMIH01. The sequence goes on from DAHVFG010000033.1 coordinate 3,589, forward strand.
AGCGGGCAGGGAGCACAGTAGGCTCCATCGCCTTCTCGTCGTAGTTAGGGATAAAATCAACGGTGTTCTTCTCTATATCTACCAGCAGCTCTTCAGCAATCTGCCGCAGGCGTGCCTCTGTATACCGCATAGCAGCTGCCGGGTCGCCATCCACCGAGCCAAAGTTCCCCTGCCCATCCACAAGCGGGTAGCGCATAGAGAAATCCTGCGCCATACGCACCAGTGCATCGTACACCGCCACATCACCGTGAGGGTGATACTCTTTAAGCACCTCGCCAACGATACCTGCGCTCTTACGATAAGGTACATTGTGCCTCAGCCCCATGCCGTTGATCGCGTATAGAATGCGCCTCTGCACCGGCTTGAGGCCGTCGCGCACATCAGGGAGGGCGCGCGACACAATTACGCTCATGGCATAATCGAGATACGCCGACCTCATCTCGCTATCAATACTTACGGGTCTAATTGTGCCTAGTTCCATAATTGCTCCTCTGCCTCCAAAGCTATACACACTCGTATTTACATTAGATTCGTTCTCCTTATTATACCCGATTTTGGAGTAACTCGCCACTTTTTACACATGTTTTTAGCAAATCCGTTCTACATAGTGAAGCGCTATTCACAGGTAAGCTAACCGAGCCGCCGAGAGCAGGCGCACAGTAGCAGCACAGGGCTATGATGAAGGGCAGCCTCTACATACAATTACCAAGCAGCTAAGGGTCAAGGCGAGCTATTTTGAGGCGGCGCTACGCTGACTGGTTGGTTGTAGTTAGAAAAGAAGGTGCGGAGGATAATACTCTTGCCGTCGCCTGTCTCTACCTTCAGCGACATGCGGTCGAGCAGAAGGTCGTTATCACGTATCCAGACATCAGCGTCTATACTGCTTTGAGACAACATAACTTCTGTTGTCTGACCTGGCTCGTCAGTCGCGAGCCTGCCGACATCTACCTTGTAGCGTACGTGGTGCAACAGCACGCCGTCAGCCCGCTCTGTGCCTACTTCGCGCTGAGTACCCTCTTTGTAGTCTTGCAGATAGAGAATAACATCCAGAGGGTTTACAGGCCCAAGACCTACCTCGGCGGTGGGCTGGCTCACCCATGATGGGTTGTTATTCCGCCTGCTCCATGTGGTATCGCTTATGACCACATATTGCCCCACTTGCGACAGGTTACTATTCATCGTATAGCTGTCGGGGAGCTTCACATCGCCGCTGAGGGTAAGCGAAACAACTCCTGTGCTGCTAACAGCCACTGTGCTCGGCGTCAGCAAGCCGTAGAAGCCCGCGTCGCTCGTATAGTGGAGGGTGAGCACGGACTTCATCGCCTGCACCGAGCGGCTGAGTATATCAGCGGCTTTGGCAGGGTCAGGGGTAACAGTCGCGCTGGCTGGCGGCGCGAATCCCGGCAGCGCGCCACCCGAACTCCTCATTGAGGAGTAAACCGTAGCCACTATCGTGCCCACAATCACGATCAAAGCCACAACAACCGCCAATATCACCGGCACCGCACTCCGGCGGGGCGTTGTGGTAAGCGCCTCTTCCTCAGGCGTATAAGGAGACGGCGCTACATCCCGACCTTGTGCTACTTCGCCTTCTTCAGGAGGCACGTAGTCGGGCGTGTACGCACCGCGTGGACGCGGCGACCGAGCTTCCCGGAGCCTTTTAGCATCGGGTCGAGGCGGCAAAGATAGCCCGTCGCCCTCACCGGCCGCAGCCTGGCCGAGCACCCTAACATCCCCATCTGGCGCATCAGAGTTATATTCATTGCTCATAGGGAGTCTAGCTCTACCTGGCAGCCGCTCCCGCCAACATTGCCACCACCTGCGGCAAAGAATTGCGCGTCGCGTCAAGTATCGGGCCGGAGAAGATGAAGAATAAGACAACCGCTACCGCGGAGGCGCTGAGGGTCCATATCAGGGCGGGCGCGGCACGCTGCTCTCTGGCCGCCCTTGGCTCCTCAAAGTACATATACCAGATGATACGCAGGTAGTAGAAAGCCCCCACCGCGCTGTTGAGCACCCCTATTACCGCCAGCCAGGGAAGCCCCGCCTGTAGCGCGGAGACGAAGACATAATATTTCCCCAGGAAGCCGATAGCGGGCGGTATACCCGTCAGCGACAGCATGAAAAAGAGCATCAGCGCCGCTGGCCCGGGCGCCCACGACGACAGACCTCTAAAGCTCTCCAGCGAGTCGTTCGCGCCGGTGCGCTGCAACCAGACAATCACACCGAAGGCTGCCAGGTTCATGATCAAATATGAGAAGATGTAGAACGACATCGATGATATCGCCAACTGCCCGTTGGCGGGTGTGTAGGAGGCGAGGCCAACCAGTATGTAGCCTGTATGGGCGATAGACGAGTAGGCCAGCATACGCTTCACCGACCGCTGCATTACCGCCACGACATTGCCGAGCGTCATCGTGAGTATGCTCAGCACGATGATCACCGGCACCCATGTATGCCACGCCGGGCCTAACGCCTCGATCAAAATGCGTATAGTGGCGATGAAACCCGCGGCCTTCGGCCCTACTGACATAAAGGCTGTGATGGGTGTAGGCGCCCCCTGGTAGGCGTCGGGGGTCCACATGTGGAAGGGCACAGCCGCGATCTTGAAGCCGAGTCCCGCGATCAGCAGGAACATCGCCAGCACAAGGCCGCCGTTAGAGGTGATCCCGCCTGAGTTTTGCACCTGCCCCACCACCTGCCCTATCGCCCGAAGGTTAGTGTATCCAGTCATGCCGTATAACCACGCCATACCATAGACGAGGATAGCTGTAGAGAAAATACCGAGGAGGAAATATTTGAGGCTCGCCTCGTTAGAGAGCTTATCGTTGCGGGCAAAGCCCGTCAGTATATAGATGGCTATTGACATCAGCTCGATTCCCACGAAGACGGTCGTCAGGTCTACCGCCGCCGCTGTCACCATCATCCCCAGCGTCGCCAGCCCCATTATGGCGTAATACTCGCCCAGCGCCATGCCGCGCTCTTTGATAAAGAGTGTAGAGAGGAGCACAGAGACGATGGCTGTGAGCAGCGCGATCATCTTGAAGAAGAGGCCCAGGTTGTCCGTTGCCATCATGTTGGCGAAGACCTGCGCGTGCGCGCTACGGAAAACTATGCCCCCTATCTCTATATCGTTGAACTGGAGGATGCAGACAATGAACGCCAGCAGATAGCCCGCTATGCTGACGCCCGCTAACCTCTGGCTCTTGTTGGCCGTACCACGCGTGAAGAGGTCAACAAAAACCACCAGGATCGCGAAGATCGTGACGATAATCTCAGGCAAGATCCCCAGCAGGTCGGGATTCAGCGCGTTGTAGTCAATTTGCATATAAGTTCCTCCGGTTATTTTGCTGCCAGCGGTCAGGGGTTACAGTAATCCGTAACCGGCCACTATCGAAACAAATTCACCAGAGCCACAGCGTGCGTCTGCGCCTGTGCTGCGGTCTGGAGCAGCTGCTGCGTGGCGGGGTGGATCATCTGTAGCACCACGCCGGGGAAAATGCCGAGCAGCACACTGAGAGCGGCAAGGGCCACCAGCGATATAGCTTCCGGCCTGTTCAAGTCGGGGAAGTGCTCTGAGTGGGGTTTGGTCTTGCCGAAGATTACGCGCTGGAACATCCAGAATAGATACCAGGCGGCGAAGATCACCACAGAAGTCGTAATTGTGCCCACCAGCCAGTCGGCTCGGAACGCTCCAAGCATCGTGAGGAACTCGCCTACGAAGCCGCTGAGACCCGGCAGCCCCACCGACCCCAGCATCATGAACATAAACATTGTGGCATAGAGAGGCATCGGCTTTGCGAGGCCGCCCATTTCGGAGATCTGGCGGCTGTGCAGGCGGTTGTAGATAACGCCCACGCAGAGGAAGAGACCTCCTGTAAGAAAGCCATGAGAAAGCATAACTATCACAGCACCATCTATCCCCTGGGTAGCTGCCCCAAGACCTTCTTCGTGCAACCAGATGCCGGTGAAGAGCCCCAGCGTCACGAAGCCCATATGGCTCACTGAGGAGTAGGCTATCAGCTTTTTCAGGTCGGGCTGCACCAGCGACACTAACGCGCCGTAAATTATAGCTATCACCGACAGTCCTATCATGATAGGCGCGAAAGTAGCCGCGCCCGATGGGGAAATCGGCAGGGCGAAGCGGATAAAGCCGTAAGCCCCCATCTTGAGGAGCACCCCCGCCAGGATGATAGACCCCGCTGTGGGCGCTTCCACGTGAGCGTCAGGGAGCCAGGTGTGGAACGGAAACATCGGCACCTTCACCGCGAAAGCTGCGGCAAAAGCCAGAAATACCCAGTTCTGGAACTCTGTGGAGTCATACGGCCCCATCTGCTGAAGCTGCAATATGTCCAGCGTCTGGTGGCTCAGGTATTCCGCAATGATGGCTACCAGCATCAGAAGCGAGCCTGCCAATGTATAAAGGAAGAACTTGATGGATGCGTATACCCGGTTTGACGACCCCCAGATGCCGATCAGCAGCGCCATAGGCACAAGCATCACTTCCCAGAAGATGTAGAAGACGAAGAAATCGAGCGACACAAAGACGCCAAGCATCCCCGCTTCCAGGAAGAGGATCACAATGTAGTATTCTTTCACCCGCTTCTGGATAGGCTCCCACGACACGGCGATGGCGATCAATGTCAACAATGTAGTGAGGGCCACCAGCAAGATACTGATGCTGTCCACCCCCAGGTGATAGCGAATATTCAGAAAGGGCAGCCACTGGCCGTTTTCCTGCAAGTCAAAGGCCCCAAGCCCCGAATAGCCCCACTTGTAATAGATATAGAAGCCGAGCGCCACCAGCGACAGCGCCAGGTCTATCGCCGCTCCTATCGTCGCCACCATCTGGATAGTGCGCTTGCCTCTCACGAAAAGTAGCGCCAGCGCTGTAACCACCGGCAAATAGACCAGCACCGACAATATGGGAAAGCCCATCACATTGTACTGCAAGAAGTTAGGATCCAACGCTCACCCTCCGCTTCGCGGAATTATGAATTAGCAATTATGAATTGAATCGGCGTAGCTAATAATTCACAATTACTAATTCATAATTACTAATTCATAATTGTCACTTGGGCAGTATCACCCACAGATAGGTAATCAGCCCCAGCAGGCCCAGGCCAATCGCCAGGGCATAGCCTTGCACGAAGCCTGTTTGCACGCGGCGCAGCTTCCCGCCACTGCCGCGCACCAGGCTTGCCACCCCATTCACCACTCCATCAACGACTTTCTGGTCGAAGCGCCAGAAGCTGTAGGCCAGCGCCTTGCCGCCGTCTACAAGCGTCCTGTTGTACAGCTCATCAAAGTACCACTTGTTGAGCAAGGCGTTATAGAGCCAGGGCACGCCTCTCGCAATCACCCCCGGCAGTGGGTTTGCCTTGTAGTAGAGCATAAAGGCGGTGAATATACCCGCGATTGCCGTCAGCGTTGAGATAAGCATGATCAGCAGCGTGGGGCCGGTGAAGCCAACCGCAGGCGGGAGCCCCTGGGCACGCTCTATAGCGGGCGCGAATACTGGCTCGATGAACCTCTGAAATATGCCGTTATCAGGTGGCACGCCCACGAAACCTATCAACGCCGCCGGAATCGCGAGTAGCACTAACGGTATAGCCATTGCCTTGCCCGATTCATGCGGGTGAACCTCTTTGGGCACATTGTTTTTGCCGAAAAAGACCAGAAATACGAGCCTGAACATATAAAGCGCGGTGAGGAAGGCAGCCCCCATCAGCATGGAGCCGACGACCCAGTGGTTGCGCAAGAACGAATTGCCTATAATCTCATCTTTCGACCAGAAACCGGCGAAGGGTATCACTCCTGCGTTAGCAAGAGAAGCTATCAGGAAAGTTATGTAGGTGACGGGCATTTTGTTGCGCAGCTGCCCCATCTTACGCATATCCTGCTCGCCATGTACGCCATGAATAACCGAGCCTGCGCCAAGGAAGAGCAGGCCCTTGAAGAAAGCGTGCGTCATCAAGTGGAAGATGGCCGATGCCCAGGCTCCAACGCCAAGCCCCGCCATCATATATCCAAGCTGAGAGACTGTAGAGTAAGCAACTACGCGCTTGATGTCGTTGTTCACCAACGCTATAGATGCCCCAAGCACAGCGGTGGTCGTGCCGATAATCGCCACCACCGCGAGCGCGTCAGGCGCAAGAGAGAAGAGCGGGTTGGCGCGAGCCACCAGATATATGCCCGCGGTTACCATTGTGGCGGCGTGTATAAGAGCCGACACAGGCGTTGGGCCTTCCATAGCGTCGGGCAGCCAGACGTGCAGCGGGAACTGTGCGCTCTTGCCCATCGCTCCTGTAAAGAGGAGCAAGCAGACGATCGTCATGTTACCCAGGATCATCGGCTGGTTGGCTGCTGCCGCGAATATATCGGTGTACTTAAGGTCGCTGGAAAGATTACTGAAGTTGACGAAGAGCATCATGATGCCGAGGGCGAAGCCGAAGTCGCCTATGCGGTTCACGATGAAAGCTTTCTTGGCCGCGTCGTTTGCCGACTTCTTGTAGAACCAGAAGCCGATTAGCAGGTAAGATGAGAGGCCCACCGCTTCCCAACCTACAAAGAGCAGCAGGAAGTTGTTGGCCAGCACCAGGATGAGCATGCTAAAAACAAAGAGTGGCAGATAAGTGAAGAAGCGTGCGAAGTCAGCATCCTCTTCCATGTATCCCACCGAGTAGATATGTACGAGGGTGCCAACCGACAGCACCACTAGCAACATGATCGCCGTCAGTGGGTCAATCAGGAAAGCGATATCCACGCGGAAGTCGCCCGATGGTATCCATGTGTAAAGGGTAAACTGGTATGTATCAAGTGGGTGGGCCTGCACCTGGAAAAACACCGCCACAGCCATCACGAAGGCGAGGCCCACCAGCACGCAGGCTATCGGACCTGTCGCCTTGCCCAGCCTCCGGCCAAAGACGCCATTAATGATAAAGGCGGCTAGCGGCAGGGCCAGCAGCACCCAGATGTAGTCGCGAACGTCAAATTGCATCTGTCACTCCAGGGTGAGATCGTAAGTCAGGCTGGAAGATGCTCTCAATTGCCCTCCTGCCCGACTGCCGCATCAATTCTTCATGATCTCCATATCTGTCGTATCCACAGTAGGCTTCTGGCGCACAAGGGCGATGATAATCGCCAGACCCACCGCTGCTTCAGCCGCTGCCACCGTCACCACAAAAACCACGAAGTTCTGCCCGGCCATAGAATTAAGTGAGGCTCCGAAGGCTATCAGCGACAGGTTCACCGCGTTCATCATAAGCTCGGCTGACATGAATATCACCAGCACATTTCGCCGCGTCAACACCCCGATCAACCCTATACTGAATAGAAGCGCGCTCACAGCAAGGAACCAGGCTAACGGCACGCCGGTTGTCTGTATTGTAGAAATCATCGCTCCTCCTTTCCTTCATGGTTGCATAGTGCGTAAAGCAGAGGCGGCTTACCCGCTCTCCTTCGGGCCAAACCGAGCAAGCATCTGCTCAAGATGTTCTTCGTGATGCTCATAAGAACCCAGAAGCACTGCTGAGAGGGGATATTCGCCGAGCCATCTATACCTCCCCGCCTCCAGCAGCTCCTTTTCGGGAATCTCCTCCCCTAACTCCAGGAAACGTAGAAACTGTCCTCTCCAATCTGCATATACGCTTTGCCACGCTTTATCTTGGTAGCTTTCATACACCCACTGGTTAGTTCGTTCCACATCCTTGTCCGGATCACGATTTGAGGCAAAAGGCCACGCCGGGTACTCCGGTTCCCTGTTATGCGAAGCGGCTTCAAGGCGTGCGACAGAAATCTGCTGCCAGGCCCACAGATGGGCGATAAGATCTTTCACCGACAACTCGGAAGGAAGCTGCGCGGTAGTGATTTGCTCCTCGCTCAACCCCGCCAGTAGTTCTTCCCAACGGTTGTAATCCTCTTTCAGCATGCTAAGCAGTTGTTCTTTGCCGCTCATCAACGCCAATCCCTCGTCCAAACTAATCTCGACATTCAAGCTCGCTACCCGCAAAAATGGGACAGCACGCAAAGAGCGCCAGTTGCGCGGAAGTACTATCTACTGTCACCTGTACTTCTATCTACAGGAACGCCTGCCGTGGTGCCCGCGCCCACGCCACTCGGCTGCTGCACCTCCGGTACCTCCATGGTGGGCAGGGTCGCATCTGTTACACCCATAGCGCCGAGGGCGGGGCGCAGCTTTTTCTCAATCTGCTCCTCTTGCGGCGAGTTTGCCACCGAGCGCCGCCCCAGTGAGATACCGATAGAAGGCAGGATTTCCTCCACCTCCATCGGCTCCTCTTTGCGCGCCAGCACAATGGCCCCCAGCACAGCCAGGAGCAAAATAAGGGAAGCCACCTCAAAAGGGAAGAGGAACTGAGTATACAACGTCTGCCCTAACGCCTGCACATTTCCACCCACATCATTTATCTTCTGCGCGCTCCAAACTGTGTTGGTGTTTCCGACCATATCACCTATATGTACTTGCTGCGGCTGCGTGCCAAATAGCACTACTGATATCATCTCTGCCGCCAGAATCAGCCCTAGAGGCCAGGCAGCTATCATCTGCCCCCTATGGATGCCGCTCAGCTTGGGGCCTTCCCGCAGCCCCAGGAGCATGATCACGAACAAGAATAAGACCAGGATAGCGCCCGTGTAGACAAGCACCTGCAAAGCGGCTAGAAACTCGGCTCCCAGCATGACATACATGACGGCAAGCTGGAAGAAGGTGATAATCAGCCAGAGGGCGGAATGCACAGCGTTACTGCGCGTCACCATCATCAGCGCGCTCAAGACCGCAACCCCTGCCGCCACAATGAAGACTATCTGCCCAAAAGTTGGTAAAGGTATCTCCACTCCGAACATATAAGCTCCTCCGTCGCGGGGCCATTCACCTGCGCGCCCCTGCTCCTTAACCTCTGGCTCCGGTCCCCTTTACTTACTTCTCTAGCTGCTCCGGCCCCTTTGTGAGGTCACTTACCCCTTCGCTCTGAATATCGCCCTTCTTTACTTGTGGTTCATTGCTGTACGCTGCCGCGCCGCCGCCCACGCGCTCAGGTCCTGCGGGCCGCGCAAGCTGGGTGGGACGTGTGGTGCCGCCTACAAGATTAGCACCTGCCATCTCCGTCATCGTGTTTATCCCTTCCAGCCCCGCAGCCCTCGCCTGCGCATCGAGACGTATGTTCAGCTCCGCCATATAGGTCTTGCCAAGCTCAAGCAGCTTATGCTTGTCGTAAATAGTCTCGCCGCGATTGTCCGTCGCCATCTCGAAGTGGTGGCTCATCACGATAGCTTCCACAGGGCAGACCTCCACGCAGAGGCCGCAATAAAGGCAGCGCGTTTCATTGATCTCGTAGTAATAGCTCATCTTCTTGGCGCGCGGCTCCAGCGGATCCAGACCTTTGAGATAGTAATGCTCGAAGGGGTGCCACTCATCGAAGTGCTCGGCATCAGGCCGGTCATCTTCTATCACACCTATGCTGATGCAGTCCACAGGGCAAATCTGAGGGCAAAGGCCACAACCCACACATTTCTCGCGCCCGGTTTCGGGGTGCGGAATCAGCCCCACAGCGCCACGAAAGCGCGGCGAAAGCTCCCGCATAGCATCGGGGTACTCGACGGTGATCGTCGGCTTGAAAAACTGCCGCAGGGTGACGAAGAAGCCACCCACTTGATTCATTAGGTCCATCTAAATCCGCTCCTAACCGCCTCTGTAAAACCTGTCGCGCTCTCGCAAGCTAGCATATCACCTCACCCGCCAATCCACATCTCTCAGCTAGAGTATTTCTCGCCCACTGCGAGTGACCTGCACAGGCCTTGCTTCGCCTTCTATCGTGCCTCGCCCGCCCTGGACGGTGCGCACCAGGATGATAGGGCGGCCATCGGTGAGCGAAGGCCGTTCAGCCTTGCCAAACCAACCGATACCCGCCAGCCTGGAGAAGCCAAAAAGCGCCAGCACGCCAAAGATAAGCTCAATTACCACCAACACAAGCCAGTAGATGCCATTGTAAGTGGCGGGGTCGGTGCCCGGCGGGAAGAATAACAGCTTCAGCACCGCTATTACCAGTATATTAGCTAATATAATGGGCAAAAAGATCTTCCAGCAAAGGCCCATCAACTGATCGTAGCGGAAGCGCGGCAGGGTCCAGCGCAGCCAGTAATACATGAATATGAAACCTGCCATCTTTATGATGATCCATAGAGGACCCGAGCCGAGCAAGCCTGAGATGAAAGGTATGTCTGTACCTCGGAGAAGCCCCTCGAAGGGCGATACCCAGCCGCCCAGAAAGAAGACCGAGGCGACCGCCGAAACTGTGAGCATAGCGATATACTCGCCCAGATAGAAAAGGCCGAAGCGCATGCCGCTATATTCTGTGTGGTAGCCGCCGACGAGTTCAGCCTCCGCTTCCGGCAAGTCGAAAGGTGTGCGATTCGTCTCAGCGATAGCCGAGGTCAGGAAGGTCATGAAAGCTACCGGCTGGATCAATATAAACCAGAAGCCAGGCGTGCCCGGCGGGTGCGCCGCGGGGTCTTGCGCGTTGGTGATACCCACCAGGCTGAGTGAGCTACTCAACAGGAAAACGCCGACAAGGGAGATGCCCATCGTGATTTCGTAGCTGATAACCTGTGACGTAGAACGCAACCCGCCAAGCAGCGAGTACTTGCTGTTGGAGGACCAGCCCGCCATGATGATGCCGTAAACACCAAGAGAAGAGAGCGCCAGTATCACCAGCGCGCCCACATTCGAGTCGGCGATAAACCAGTCTATCTCACGGCCAAAAAGCACGATGCCCCCCGGCTGCCCCGCCCCCGGGCCAAAAGGTATCACCGAGAAGGCCGCCAGCGCTGTGAAGAACGATACGATAGGCGCGACCCAGAAGACGATTTTGTCGGCCCCGCCCGGAATGGTGTCCTCCTTTTTCAACAGCTTGAGCGCATCAGCGAAGCTCTGGAAAAGACCTATAGGCCCGGCGCGGTTAGGCCCCTGGCGCGCCTGCATATGCGCCGCCACCTTGCGCTCGAAGTAAACAAGGTACGACATCGCCACAAGCGCGGCATTCAGGATGATAAATGCCACAATGAATTTGATGACAAAATATACCCAGTCCATCGGTCCTCCTGGCGCAGCTTACGGTTGTATGCTGGGATTCAGCACATTAGCTGTGGCGGCGGGCTGCAACTCTCTCATCGGAGTATTGCCCATATTGGGGGCAGGTCGCACCCATATCGGCACGGCTTTAGCTCCGTCGCCGTATGCATTCATCAAAGCGTATCGAGCTTCACGCACTGCACGATTGGTGCCCGTTTGCTCAAGGGTAATCGCCAGAAATGCCCTCCCTTCCGGCACACGGTCGTAAACGAGCGATATGGCAAACGTGGGGTCGCCCTCTATTCCCTCTATTGTCACCTGCACAGCCGCCTGGTCTACAATGCCCAGCTTCGCAGCGTCCTTGCTGTTGATATGCAGGCGCGGGTCAGGCTCGACGCGGCTCAAAGCGTAGCTCTGCCTGCTGAGTGTGCCGGTGCGGAATGGGAAGAGAGGGAAGCCCAGCGTTGCCATCAGTGTCCCCTCAGCTCCGACATTCGCCTCCATCCTCTCGGTTGTCTCGGATTGCAGCGCCTTTGTAGAGATCATCTGCGCTTTGCCGTTCGGCGTGGCAAACTTCTCTTTATAGAGCACGGGCGTGCCTGGGTCGAGCCGATCTATACAGGGCCACATGAGGCTTTTTACTTTCAACTGCTTATACGACACCGCGGCAGGCATTGGGATAGCATCTTCAACAAACTCAGTCATATCAAGCCGAGAGAACGACACCCCACCGTATAAAGGCACCACTTTAGCTATCTCATCCAGGACGTCTTTAGGCGACACAGCGGGCAGCGCCACGCCAAGCCTCTCTCCCACTCCGGCTATGATAGCAAGATCGCTGCGTGCAGCCCCAACAGGCTGTATCGCCTGGCGCACGCGCTGCACACGGCGCTCTGTGTTCGTGTAAGTCCCCTCCTTCTCAGCGAAGGAAGCTGCGGGCAAGATCACGTCAGCAAGCTCGGCCGTCTCGTTCAGGAATATATCCTGCACCACCAGGAAATCGAGCTTCTTCAACGCCTCGCGCACGCGGTTACTGTCCGGCTCTTCGGCGCTGAGCACAGGGTTAGAGCCTACAATCCACATCGCTTTGATGCCCCTCAGCTCTGCCGCCTCGATCATGTGCAGAAGGTCAAGGCCGGGGTCAGCGGGTACCTCAGGCGCGACACGATCCGGGTCGGCGCTCCATAGCTCCTCCATCTCGCGGGCGTTGTCGGCGTTCACAGGGCGGTAGCCGGGGAAGTAGCCGGGCTGGCAGCCCATGTCGTTAGCCCCCAGGCAGTTGCTGTCGCTCACAAGAGGGTTCACCCCCGCGCCTCCTCTGCCGATATTGCCTGTGCTGAGCGCCAGGTTAGTGAGAGCAACGACAGCCTTGGCGGTGAGGGTATAAGGCCCTTCGGCAGGGAAGACCACTGTAGATGGCGGGAAGCCGTTGTCGGGCTTTCTCGGCTGGTAGCTCTTGATCTGGTTGAGGACCGCAGCCTCATCGTCCGGGGCTTTGGAACCGTTACGGCTGACGGGCAGATTGCTGGGGTGTGTGGGCTGCGGCAGGTCGTTCGGGCCATTATCTGTGCCGCCCGTAGCATACAGGTAAGCCGCGGCTACTATATCGCGCATCGGCACGCCCGTCTTGCGACTCACTTCGGTGAGTGAGAAGGAGAGAGAGCGCAGAGAGTTCAAGTAATCCCCGCTGTTGTCGGTGCGGCTGTCAAGGTATTCCTGGTTCACCAGCCCCGCATCGACGATCACTCGGGCGATACCGTTCACCAGAGTCTCCTCTGTACCTGCCTCCGGGGCAAGCCACAGCGTGGCCCACTCGCACATCTTGAGCCACCTGGGGCTAATCACCACTAGCTTCTTGTCCATCAAGCGTATCATACGCTGTAGCTGATTGCCGTAGACGGGGTGCGTCTCATATACGCTGTCGCCAATGTGCAACACACAGCCTGCTTTCTGACGCGTATCGAGCAAGTTGTTGGTCATCGCCGGATAGCCAAGCATCTCCCCTAGCACCTTGAGGGCGGGGGCTTCGGTGGCGCGGCCATCGTAGTCTATATTATTAGTGCCCAGGCCGAGGCGCGCTACCTTCTGCAACAAATAGTTCTCTTCGTTGGTTATCTTGGGAGACGCCACCACCCCTACAGCCCCTTTGTTCGTGCTGAGCTTGGAAGCCACAAGCTCAAGCGCCTCGTCCCACGTACCCCTTACCAGCTGGCCGTCGCGCCTGATCAGAGGTGTGCCCAGGCGGTTGTTAGAGTTGATGAAGTCCATCGCGAACCGGCCCTTGACGCAGGTCACACCGTCGTTCACACCCAGCGCATCGTCGGAACGCACTTCGTACACCTGGTTGCGGGTAGAGCCCAGCTTGATTGTGCACCCCACCGAACAGTAGGTGCAGGTAGTCTCTGTCTTGCGCTGCCACCAATGGTGCTCCATCTTCAAATTGATACGGCTGGAGAGCGCACCCACCGGGCAGACTTCGACGCACATACCGCAAGAAGTACATGGCGTTTCAAGGAGCGACTTGCCGAAAGGCGCGTCAATAAGCGTCTCGACTCCCCGCTCGACAAAAGCAAGAGCTACAGCCCCCACCACCTCGTCACACTCGCGCACGCACCGCCCGCAGACCACACAGCGGTCCCGGTCAAGGTCAATCGCAGGGGAGAGCCGCTCGGCGGGTCGCACAATCTTGGGGCGGCGGTTATCGGTGCCAACCACACCGTACTCATAGCCATAGTCCTGGAGGCGGCAGTCGCCGTTGGCCTCACAGATAGGGCAATCCACAGGGTGATCGGTGTCCAGCGCTTCCATGATCATATTGCGCTGTTCCCAGATGCGCTCGTTTATAGTGTGCACTTCCATCCCGTCGGTAGCAGGCGTAGAGCAGGAGGTTACAAGCTCCCACCCTTTGCGCCCCGAAACCTCAACCACACACATGCGGCAAGCGCCAAATGCCCGTAAGCCCGGTATATAGCAAAAGTTCGGTATCTCAATACCTATCTGGCGGCAAGCATCCCACACATATGTGTTGTTGGGCACCTGTACCTTTATGCCATCTATAGTAACCGTTATCTGCTTGGCATCTGCCATGAAATGCTCCTCAATTTAGCCCTGTTGCTATTTTATAGCAGCCAATTTTCGATAGGCAAACCAGCAATGCGATTGAAGTGCCACTCGTGATTTGTGACTATCACCAGCCCATGTACTAACGCCGTTGTCACTATAAATATATCTGCATCATCAATCAATGCGCCCCGCGGCGCCCTAAGCTTGACCGTTGCCACCATTCTGCGTGATCGCGCCAAACTGCTGGCGGTATCGCTCGCCAATGCGGGCAGGCAAGAACCGCTCCTCAACCCACCCTTGCTGCACCTGGCCCGGCGCTGGCATGCCCTGGGCAAGTAGATTCCGCTCTACAAGCGCTTCGCATACTTCGGCCCGGCAATACTTTTGCACAATATGCTCGTTAAACTCCTCCCGGAAGTAGCGCAAGCCGCCAACCAGAGGCAAAGGCGCTGTCTGCCCCAGGCCGCAGAGCGACATCTCAACTACATGATCGCTCCACTTCTCCATGATAGGTATGTCTTGGGGCCTTCCGCCACCCAGCGCTATCCGGTCAACCATGTGCAGCAGATTCTTCGTGCCGATGCGACAAGGCACACACTTGCCACACGACTGGTAACGGTTGAAGCGCCCAAAGTAGCGGCTCATATCCACTATGCAGGTAGTATCGTCATACACCACATAACCACCCGAACCCATCGTGCCGCCGTACTTGTCGAGTGAATCGAAGTCCATGATAACGTCAAGGTATTCTTCGGGCAAACACCCACCCGATGGCCCGCCCGTCTGTATAGCCTTGAAAGGTCTACTGTTGAGAGTGCCCCCACCACAGGTGTAGACAAGCTCGCGCATGGTGCGGCCCAGGGGCAGCTCGTACATCCCTGTCTGCTCTATAGAACCCATTAGAGTAAACAGCTTGGTCCCTTTGCTCTTCTCGGTGCCTATTCCCGCGAACCACTCCGCCCCATTAATCATGATAGGCGGAACACAGGCCATAGTCTCGACGTTGTTCACGACAGTTGGCAAGCTGAAAAGTCCCGCCTCAACGGAGCGCGGCGGCTTGGTGCGCGGCATGGCACGCTTTCCCTCAATACCAAACATGAGCGCGGAAGCCTCGCCCGATATATACGCGCCCCCACCCATCTGCACATCCACATGGCACGAGAAGCCCGAGCCCATGATATTGTCGCCCAGGATACCTGCTGCGTAAGCTTGTTGCACAGCTACTTTGGTCCGGTGGATTGCCAGAGGGTACTCATCGCCCACATAGAAATAAGCCCAGGGAGTGCCTACCGCGAAGCACTGGATTATCATCCCCTCCAGGACAAGATGTGGATCGCCTTCTAATAAGCGGCGGTCCTTGAAGACGTTAGGCTCACCTTCGTGGGCGTTACAGATAACATACTTGGGGCTTTTGCGGGCCTTGCGCCCACCATCCCACTTGACACCCGCCGGGAAGCCTGCCCCCCCCCGCCCGCGCAGCCCCGCGTCGGTCACCGTCTTGATGACCTCCTCCTGGTTCATGCCAAAGAGCACACGCTTGAGCGCCTCGTAACCCCCACGTGCTATGTAGTCATCTATGGCTTCGGGGTCAATATAGCCCAGGTTGCGGGCAACTACGCGCTGTTGCAGCTTCCAGAAGTCCAGCTCTTTGGCTGCCGGTATGCCCCGTACTCCAACCTCCGCGCCATCCCATTCGTCTGTGCCATATATGCACATAGCAAGGTCAGGGCGCAGGTCGTTTCGGCGCAACACACTCTCCAGCAAATCGGGCACCTTGTCGGCGGTGATATGCGCATAGGAGATGCGCGGCTGCCCAGACATTATAATGTCTACCTGCGGCTCCAGGTAATCAGTGCCCATCGGCCCCGCCCGGCGCACTACAGCTTTCACGCCATTGCTCGATACCCACTCGCGGATCGCCTCAAAAGTGGTAACAGAGCCATGCGCCACCGACGACGACCCCCACGGCACCACGATCACAGGCACATCAGCCTGCGTCATGGTGGCCTGCCAGCGCTTACGCGCTCCCTGTTGGCGTGCCTCGAACTGCTCACGCGTGATCTGCATCCGCCGCGTAACATCAAGCGGATAATAATGTGCTACTTCGCTCATCTCTTACTCCGATCCACTCCTACATCCGTGACCCAGCTTTCGTTCTGGCTCTTATGTATTCAGCTTTGGCTTTGCGCTCCTGCCGCCCCACCGGGCTGCGGCGTGGGAGGTGTATCCTGCACACGATGTTGCACCTCCGGCGGCGCTTGAGTGGCTGTAGCGGCTGTCGTCCCCGTGCCTCCGCTGCTTTGGGGCATAAATTGCGCCACGTCGTATCCTGCGTAGAGTTCGTCCGACCTGGGGCCGAAGCCGTAGTTCTCCTCATAGTGAGGCGCATGGCCCCCGGTCATCTTATCGCCCACCGGCCTGTCATCACCTGATTCGTACCATTGTGTGATTATAGCGTCCATCTTCTCAGGCGTGACATACGAGTAGTAAGCGCCTTCGATCTCGACCAGAGGGCCGAGATCGCATGCCCCAAGGCATATAGATTGTGGCTCAAAAGTGAAGCGCCCATCCGCGCTTGTCTCCCCAGGGCCAACGCCAAGGCGTGCTTCTACCGCGCCGCGCACCTTGCCCGCCCCACGCACATAGCACCCCGTGCCTTCGCAGGTCATTATCACGTGCCCGCCGCGCGGCGTGTACCTGAAGAATGAGTAAAAGGTGAGCACCCCGTACACCTCAGTAACCGAGATTCCAAGCTCAGACGACACCTGGTCGGCTACGTCCTGGGTTATGTAGCCGTAGCTGGTCTGTATCTCCTGAAAGACAGGAATCATAGCCTCAATAGGGTCAATGTGGCGATAGCGGTCCAGGAGATTGGTGATCTCAGCAGGAGGAATGGCCCTGGCAGGCGAGATAGCTGTGCTATCCTCAAGGTGGGCAGGTAGCGACCGCTCCTCGTAGGGAGCCAGATCGCCGCTACGCACGCTCCTCAAATCCAGCCCGATATGCTCCGGCTGCTCAGCCTTGCTCGGATCGTTATATCCCGTAGCCTCGCCCTCGCTGCCCATCTGATTGTCGCCCATCAGCAGATGCTCCTTGCTCGTGAAACGTAATGAGTTTTGCGTACCTGAGTAAGTTGGGGATAAAGACGGTAGGTCCATAATCCCTCACGTTTCGCCCTACCTGTCCACCTCACCCACCACAATATCAATCGAGCCTATATTAGCTACCACGTCGGCTATCATGCCGCCTTCACTCATCACAGGCAGAGCCTGCAAGTTGACGAAAGAGGGCGCTCGGTTGCGCGCGCGATAGGCGTGGTTCTCACCATTCGACACTATATACCAACCTAGCTCCCCCTTCGGCGACTCGACCGCCGAGTAATATTCGCCCACAGGCGCTCGGAAGCCGTGTATCACCAGTATAAAGTGACGCTGCATCGCCTCGATGCTCGTCATCGTCTCCTCTTTGGAAGGGAGAGCTACACGTATATCCTGCGTTTTTACAGGGCCGTCAGGTAGCTGATCAACCGCCTGGCGGATTATCTTTACGCTCTGCCTCATCTCCTCCATCCGCACCAGGAACCGGTCGTAAACATCACCGTGTGTGCCCACCGGCACCTCGAAATCCATACGGTCGTAGAAGCAATAAGGGTGAGCCTTACGCACGTCGTAGGCCACACCTGAGCCGCGCAGCGATGGACCTGTAACGCCCCACTGTATAGCGTCGTCAGCTGATATGACACCCACACCCTTTACGCGGCGCAGGAAGATCGGGTTTTCTGCCAGCAGGGTGTCGTACTCTTTAATGCGCCCCGGCATAATCGCCAGGAACTCCTCCAGCTTCTCGCGGAAGCCGACCGGAATATCCTTCGGAAAGCCACCTACCCTCTGCGCGTTAAGTGTGAGGCGCGCCCCTGTCTGCATCTCCAGCAAGTCAAGTATAAGCTCGCGCTCGCGCATAGAGTAGAGGAATACGGAGATAGCGCCGAGGTCCATCACGTGTGTGCCAAGCCACAGAAGGTGAGAAGCCAACCGCTGCAACTCTGAAAAGATAATCCGCAGATACTGCCCGCGCTCAGGCACCTCTATCCCCATCAGCTCCTCGACAGCTTTCACGAACGCCAGGTTGCCCGTAAAGGCCGCCACGTAGTCTGTGCGGTCTGTCCAGGGGACAAACTGGTTGTACTGCCGATACTCGCCCAGCTTTTCTATTCCCCTGTGCAAATAGCCGAGGTCGGGTATCGCCTTCTTCACAACCTCGCCGTCAAGCTCCAGCAGCACGCGCAACACGCCGTGCGTGGAAGGGTGCTGAGGGCCAAGATTCAGGCTCATCTCGCCTGTGTTCGGCACAATAGCGCTGCGCTCCGGCCCTATCCCGGTCTGCACCACCACTTCATTTATCATTGTGCCGTCATCGCGTCGCCCCGTTACGGGGTCTACGTCGCGCTCTTCGATAGCCATAACTTTACCCTCGATCTCAGGTTACGAATTACAGTTGGCCCTTTCAGATAGTAATTCCTGATGCCTAGAAGCGGTTCACGAAGTGTAGGTTCCATACCCCGCTAGGGGGTAATCCTTACGCAGAGGGTAGCCCTCCCAATCTTCAGGAAGAAGTATGCGGCGCAAATCCGGGTGGCCGGTGAAGATGACGCCGAACATATCAAAGCACTCCCGCTCTTCCCAGTTAGCGCCCTTCCAGACGGGCGTCACCGATGGTATGCTCTCACCCTCGCCCACAGCTGCCTTCACGCGCAAAAGGTGGTTGCGAGTCATGCTGTACAGGTGCAGCACCACGTCAAATCGCTGTGGGCGGGCGGGATAATCCACCGCTGTAAGGTCTGTCAGGAAGTCGTATTCAAGCTCAGGGGTGTCGCGCAGGAAAAAGCAAACCTCAACGATCCGCTCCTTATGAACACGTATGCTCACCTGATCGCGGAACGAAGTGGCCTCGACAATAGCATCGTTCATCACCGCCCGCAGCTTCTGCACAGCAGGGTGCTGCTCAGGGTTTACCCCTTCGGGCGGCGGCACGTACTTGCCTCGAAACGGTACATAATTTGTATCTGCCATCTCTTTACTCCTGGGCGTGGCCTCGTAGAAGGTGAAACGTGGAAACGTGAGGGATCGTGGATGTACTCTCTTTCCCCTCAACTTACGCAATACGCAATCACTACCACCCTTGCCCCATCACGCTTCACGCGTTAGCCTTCTTCTTCTCAGGCGCGGGGCCTGTGCGCGCTATCGTCTGCTGCTGCACCTTCTCCTGAAGCTTCAGGATGCCATAAAAGATTGCTTCGGGATTAGGCGGACAGCCAGGCACATAAATATCTACCGGCACCACCTCGTCAATTCCCTGCACAACCGCGTAGGTCGGGAAGGGGCCACCGGCGGAGGCGCAATTGCCTACGGCGATGCACCACTTCGGCTCGGACATCTGGTCCCAGATTGTGCGCATAACTGGCGCGAACTTCTTCGTTACGGTGCCGCAGACGAGCATTACGTCGCTCTGGCGCGGCGAGAAGCGGTAGAGCATGCCGAAGCGCTCGAGCATGTCGAAGCGCGAAATACCCACCGCCATCATCTC
This sequence comes from Chloroflexota bacterium, assembly GCA_027317125.1. Lineage (GTDB taxonomy): Bacteria > Chloroflexota > Chloroflexia > QHBQ01 > JADMIH01 > JADMIH01. The sequence continues at coordinate 23,321 of DAHVFG010000033.1, forward strand.
TATAGCACAGCAAGCCGTGCCCAGGATCAGAGGCCACATCGAATACCTGTGCGCCCAGTTGAACAGAAAGTCAGCCGTGGTTGTTACCACGCTTGGGCGGAATCTATTTACTAAGAGACCCAATCCAGTGCTCCTTTTCTCCAGGCGTATAGATACGCAACCAGCAATAATGCGATAAAGAGAACCATCTCGACAAGGCCGTACCACCCTATCTGGTTGAAAGCCACGGCCCAGGGATAGAAGAAAACGGCCTCAATATCGAAGACCACAAAGAGCATAGCAACAACGTAGTAGCGAACGGTGAAGCGCTGCTGAGCAGCCCCGATAGGCGGCATGCCCGACTCGTACGGCATAGACTTGACGGGGTTAGGAGCGGAGGGGCGGAAGAGAGCGGGCAGCAGCACCATAGTGAGGCCCACAACCAACACTAACCCAAAGAAGAGGGCCATTACCAGCCAGTAGGAGTGGCTTTGGTTGAGCACGTCCTGTGGCTGAGGCGTCGGGGTGGCTTGCGCGGCTGCAGCCAGAATCTTCATACTTCCCTCCTCCGAACAACTTTTCCACCTGCCCTTGTTAACTATATCACAATCTTTTCAGCCATACAAGGCGAGGTTGCCCACCTACAACAGTAAATATAAACAAGCATACAAGCCGCTTTGCAGCCTTCTACCCTGCAAGGTTCGGGCCAACCTTTTACACCACGCAAGAGACGACTTGCGACTGGGCGAGCTCTGCTTCTATACCCCACCTTCTGCGCCGTAAAAACCACAACACCTTTGGGCCTTTTGCCCTGGTCGCCCTCTTTGTGGTTCCGTGGGTGGTCAGCCGTCATTTGCGTAAGGTGCAGCCATAACTCGTAGTTCATAATTCCAGCGAAGGCGGCTCGCCCCCATGCTCCGCAGCATCCAGGCGATCGGCTATGACCTGGCCTCGCTTACGCAAATCAGAGAGTTCAAGCTCCATCCTCTTCACTCTATAAAGGGTCTCCTCAGTGAGGCGGCGGCTGGCGGCGATCAGATCAGCCAGCAAGCCGATCAGCCATATTTGGAAGCCGAATACCAGCGCGATAAGAGTCGCGATAGTGGTGGGCGTATGCCTCTCGAAGGTCTGGCGAAAGTTCTGGCCCTCCTGAAAGAAGTAACGCAGCAGCAAGCTAATCGTGCCATACGCCGCTATCAGCATCAGGAAAAGGCCAATATAGAAGAAGACTTTTAGCGGCTCATACAAGGCGTATATACGTACTATAGTGGCAGAAGACTTTTTTATATAGTTGAAGATGCCCCTCACAAGACGCGACGGGCGGGTGACGTTGTTGGTGGTGACAGGCACACTGGCGATCTTGATATTCTTCTTGCCCGCCTGCACAATCGTTTCGAGGGTGTAGGTATAGTTAGTAATGACGTTCAGGCGCAGCGCCGCCTCGCGTGAGAAGGCGCGGAAACCACTGGGCGCGTCGGGGACGGGCGTGCCCGAGGCCTGCCGCACCACCCAGCTGCCCATGACTTGGAGCAGCTTCTTGACCGGAGAGAAGTGCTCTATCTGCCGCACCTGCCTGTCGCCCACCACCATGTCGGCCTCACCACGCATAATAGGCGCGATCAGCTGGGGTATCATCGTCTGCGGGTACTGGTTATCACCGTCCGTATTGACGATTATATCTGCTCCCAGGCGCAGGCAGGCGTCCAACCCTGTCTGGAAAGCTGCCGCGAGGCCCTTGTTGCCGTTGTGCCTCACAACGTGATCCACACCAAGCTGCCTGGCAACCTCAACAGTGCCGTCGGTAGAGCCGTCATCAATGACGAGCGTCTCCAGCACCTCCACACCCGAAATAGAACGAGGCATATCCTGCATGACAAGGGGCAGCGTCTGCTCTTCGTTATAGCACGGAATCTGCACGATAACCTTCATAGACGCGATTCCTCTCCCCTCATCGGTCCTTATTTTACTCTCTGCCGCTACGACGGTCAACTGCGGTCAACCCTAACACAATCCAAAAGCCTGACCGCCAAACGCAACTGTTCAGAATTAGGGTATAAGGGCCAAGCCCCTGACGGGGGCACAACTGTATCCCTTGTGCCCCCACCAGGACAGGAGTAAAGCCCCCTCTCCCTTCATGGGAGATATACTCCCCAGCAATAAAGCCCCCTCTC
>DAHVFG010000034.1:0-25315 GCA_027317125.1 Chloroflexota bacterium
CCCTCACACTTGAGGTTCTCTTTGTGGGAGTGTCGGTAGCAGCCGAGTTTGCGGCTGCGGGGGCAAGCCGTGGGCTAACGATTGGAATCACAGCAGGCCTTGGAGCCGTGCTTGCCGCCGGTGCAGTCCTGGGAGTAACCTTGCTTGGTGCGTTATCAGGCACCAGCCTGGCCATTGTACTGGCGTTCGGGTCGGCAGCCTTGCTCTACCTGGTAACAGAGGAACTGCTCGTCCAAGCTCATGTAGTACCTGACACACCGTTTACAGCAGCTACTTTCTTCTTTGGGTTCCTGGCTCTACTGGTTATAGACATGCTGGCGTAATCTCAGGAGGTGTAATGACGGGCAAATACAGGCTACCCGTGGGCCCCTGTTGCACCTACTTGAGTGCTCATACAGCCTCAGCCCTAACTCCTACTTGCAAGGGCTGGAGTATTTCTGAATCAGCGGCAGGTTGTTCCCGAAGTTGTCGGCTATCGTGCTCCCCACAGCCCAGATCTCTCCTCCCGAGGCCGGAACCGGAGCCACCATACTCAGTACGTCGAGGTACTCACCCGGAGTGGGTGCGGGAGACTCCGCCCACTTGTTGCCGTCCCAACGCAACGCCAACGGGCGACCTTTTCCGCCTCGGCTGTACGATCCAACAGCCCACGCCTCGTTACTTGCTACAACCGCCACCGCGTTCAGTGAATTATTGCCTCTTCCGTCGCCTGGGTTCGGAGTGGGGACTCGCCTCCATAACTTTCCGTCCCAGTGAAACGTAGCTGTAGCCGGCCCCAGGTTGCCCACAGCCCAGATGTCGCTCGCTGACCGCGCGGAGATTCCCCATACAGCGCCGCCACCCTCTACCTTGACCTCTTGCCACGACCTTCCGTTCCAGTGTAAGAATAACGGTTGTGTGAGAGTGCCCAACTTATCAGTGTAAGAGCCTGCCGCCCAGATGTCATTGGAAGAGAGAGCGGCAACCGCACTCAATGTAGCGTTCCGCTCTTCGACTCCCGTCTCCACGCGCTGCCACCCCTTACCGTCCCAGCGCGTTACGAGTAGCTGCGAGCTTCCTGTGAGAGTATTGAGCGTCATGTCACCCACTGCCCATACCTCATCACTCGAAACAACCGATACCGCGTTCAAGCTGTTGAGAGCACCCGGGCTGGGCGTCGGCACGATGCTCCACTCCTTACCGTCCCAATGCAACGACAGCGTACGCCATAGATCCGTCCCCTGGTGACTTGCGCCCACCGCCCATATGTCGGTGGGCGATAAAGCGGTCATGGAGTACAGGTGGTTGCTGGCGTTTCCTACGCTTGGACTGACCGCTTCCCGCCACTCTTTGCCATTCCAGCGCTCGATCAGCGTGAGCGCATACTCTTCGCCCCCGTATAGGCCCGCAGCCCAGGCATCAGTGGGCGACAACGCCACCGCAGCGTGCAATTCATTGGAAGCGGTGCCCGCGGGAGCGGCAGGTACGGCGCGCCACGCCCAACCGCAAGCAGGTACGTCGGACGGGCGCACGAGTCTATCCCCTGGTCGCAGAAGCGCATCCGCCACAGGCCCCACACCCGTGAGAGCAGAGATCGCTGAGGCGGTAACCAGTACGATCACTATAATCAGTACGATACGGAAGATTACCTTGATTGGCGGCAGATTCCTTCTCATATATTCACTATCATATCAGGTCGCGCGGCAGGCGTGAACTCTCCCTGCGGCTGAGCCACAAAGGGCATCATGCGCGGCTCAGAACGGGCGCTCCAAAGTGTATACTGGGGAGATAAATCTTTGGGTCCATCTTTGCCGCTGCCCACCTTGAGCGGGCAATATTTCGCTCAGCAAGTCTGAGGCTGACCGGTTTTCGAGTATAAGCAATTGTATGTCATACGTGTAGAATGGCGCAAAGAGTAACACGGTCATCTTAGTGGGAGTGCATAGCAATCGTGACCAATAGCCGAAGGACCCTGGCAGAGAGGAAAGGCTACACCAACGGCATGAGCCTGCTAAAGCGCACCGGTATTCTGTTGATCTTTGGATACGTCCTCTACTTCCTCTTGATCTACTCGCAGGCGCTCTGGGTAAGCCCGACGCTCGTGCAAGACCGTTGGAGCGGGGCCTTCTCCCCGCTGGCCGAACTCTTCCCAACATGGTGGGTCAGACCGGACCGTGGTAGCGACCTTGGTTATATTGCCTCGGCCCTCTTCATAATCGTCCTCGCGTTTGTCACCGCTCCCTACATACTGGCGCTGGCAGGCTCCTTTCGGCTCGGAGCTTTTCGCGCCCAGGACTCGACGCCGGCGTTTCGGTGGATCTTCTTTGTATCGGTGGCAGTGCTCGCCTTGCTCTTTATCGTCCCGGGAATCCTCAGCACCGATCTCTTCAGCTATATCTGGTACGGGCGAATCCTGGTAGTCTTCGGGGAGAGCCCATTCACTCACGTCCCGGCAGACTACATATTCCGTGACCAGGGTAACTGGCTGCAATGGGTCTACTGGAAAGAGACTCCAGTTGTGTACGGTCCAGTGTGGGTGGCGTTCGCCGGATTGATTGCTTCAGTTGCTCAGGCCATAGACGGCGACATTGTTACCCACTTACTGGGCTACAAGCTGCTGGCCGACCTCGCATACCTGGTGAACCTCGCGCTCATCTGGAAGATAGCGGGCATCGTGGTGCCACGCTACTGGAACCAACCGCGCGCCCTGCCGCAGAGCGCTTCGCTCGCAGACTGGCAGACGGGAGCTCGGGTTGGTGTAACGGTGGTTTACGCCTGGAACCCGCTGATGCTCCTTGAGTTCGGCGCGAACGGCCATAACGATATTCTCATGATCACTGGCATATTGTGCGCGATGTGGCTACACCTCTCAGGTCGGTGGCGGCTGGCCATGGTAGCGTTCGGGTTGGCGGCCCTGGTCAAATTCATCGCCCTGGCCTTTGTGCCCGGGTATCTGTGGCTCCTCTTCTGGGAAGCGTCTCCCGGCAAGGCCCATGATAACCTCCCGCGCCGCGTCGGTTATCTTCTGCAAGCATCGGCGCTTCTAGTAATCACGCTCGTGCTGGGCTACATCCCCTTCTGGGAGGGGCTTGCAACCCTAAGACCACTTTTCACAGGCCCAGCCGTGGAGAGATACACAAACTCGCTTGGTGATCAGATACTCTACACGGCATCCAAGGCCGCGAGCGGCTTTGCTGCGCTGCTTGATTGGCAGCCTGCCGGCTCCTGGACCATAGACGCGATCATGCGAAAACTCGACTGGCCTGTGCGCTTTGGAGCTGTCCTGATTGTGGCGGCGGTCGCGATCACCCAGAGCTGGAAAGCGCGCACATTCAACGCGATGGTGGTAGCCTGGGGCTGGCTCCTCTTCGCATACCTGACCGTCGGCTCGGTATGGTTCTGGCCCTGGTACGTATCATGGTTGGTCCCTGTAATTGCTCTGCTCGGGCCCGGAACGCTCTTCAACGCTTCCCTCATCCTGAGCATATCGAGCATGCTTCTCTATGCCACCTACTGGCGTAGCAACAGCGCCATTACGGAATTGGAGACCGGCAGGTCGATCATCATGGAAGGCACACCTCTCCTCTATCTGGGGGTCACTGCCTACATGGAGCGCCGGAGTAGAAGAAGGCCCAAGCCCAGCTGGAATAAGGAACATGAGGTATTAAGGAGGGAATAGATCAGATCAAGACAGAGCAATAACTCAGCTACACTGAGTTATTGCTCTGTCCCTTTCTACCACACAAGTATTTCTACCACACAAGTAGTAGTAACAAACGGCTAGAGTGCTACGCTGCTACCTGCGGTATAGGAGGTGCCAGCGTTACTCAGCGCATGCAGAACCGCGTCATCAAAGTGCATAGAGTAACCCAGCTTCCAGGCAGCTGACCAGGCGACCTCTCCCATGCGTGAGCGGACACTGGCAATTTGCCGCTCAAAATCAGCCCGGTCAGCAGGTGCGTAATTGGTATTTATCTTTTCGGTCAGAGCCTGAGCGGTGCCGAAGAGTTGAGCAGCCTCCCCAAGTCGCCCCTCCAGGCCGAAGACACCCGCCAACCCGTACAACGCCAGGGCAGTGGTGCGCGGGCTGCCCAGGTTCTGGCACATCTTCAATCCCTCCGTAAAGAGCGCTCGCGCTTCTGCGCAATCACCCAGGTTGAGGGCCATATAGCCCAGGTTGTTAAGGGTAATGGCTATACCGATCTGGTCACCCAGCTCCCCGCAAGGCTCGATGCTCTCCTTATAAAGCGCAGCAGCACGCCTGTAATCCCCACCCAGCCGAGCTATCTCACCCAGGTTGTTGAGCACGTTGGCAGCGCCCTGCTTGTCCTCCATCTGACGGTACAAAGCCAGGCTCTCGTTATAGAACTCTATACCCGCAGCTTCATGGCCATTGTAGAAGTTGACTGTGCCGAGCATGTTGAGCGTATAGGCCATGCCCAGGCGGTCGTCCAACATCTTATATAACCCCAGGCTCTCCAGAGTCGCCTCTCTAGCGCCTGAGATGTCCCCTGTTTCGTTCCTGAGTCGGGCCAGCCGGTAAAGCACGTTAGCACGCTCGCGCGGGTTATCCTCCTGCCGCAGTAGTCCTAGCGCATCTTCGTACAACAAGATCGACCGGCTGTAATCAGCCTGTATAGCTGCCAACGCTCCTGCCTCTACCAGCAACTTGACAGTTAGCTCAGTGGGGAGCTCTTCACCCCCCGCCGAGACCTTATTGAGCACCGCATCAAGCCAGTACCTCCCCTCGTGCAGGTGCCCATGTGTGTCCCAGAAGCGCCCCAGAGCGCCTGCGAGGTACGCAGCCAACAACAGCTTATTGCCTTCAATAGCCCAGGCAAGAGCAGCCCGCACGTTATCATGCTCACGCTCCAGCCTGTCGAGCCACAGCTTTTGTTCCACCCCCACCAGATGCGGCTCCGACACCTCGGCCAGCGTTAGAAAGTACTCCACGTGTCTCTCTTTTGTCTTGCTGGCGGCCCCACTCTCCTCCAGCTTTTTCAAGGCGTACTCGCGGATAGTCTCAAGCATGGAAAACCGCCACTCTTCGCCGCGCTGCTCACGGCGCAAGAGGCTCTTATTTAGCAGCGACTCCAGACCTTCCAGCACCCCTATCAGCAGATCGCCCGTAGCGTTGCACACCGCCTCGACAGCCGGGTAGGTGCAGCCACCGGCAAAGACGGCAAGCCTGGCGAAAAGTAGCTGCTCGTGCTCACCCAGGAGGTTGTAGCTCCACTCTATGGCGTTGCGTAGCGTTTGCTGCCTGGGCGACATGTCGCGTGGTCCGCCGACCAGCAGCGAAAGCTTGCGGTCGAGCCGTCCAACTATCTCCTCAATTGGGAAGAGGCGTGTGCGTGCCGCTACCAGCTCGATGGCGAGGGGCAAACCTTCCATGTGGGCGCAGACACGGGCTATCGCCGGTGCGTTTTCTGCGGTAAGGCGGAAGTTAGGGTCCACCGAGGCGACTCGCTCGACGAGCAACTTGACCGAGGCATATTGCGCTATAGCGGAGGGGGACGCTGGAATTGCAGGGTCGGGCAACTCCAGCGCGGGTACCTGGAATAGCCTCTCGCCGCGCACGTTCAGTCTTTCCCTGCTCGTTACCAGCGCCTTGATCCCTGGGCAACTGACCAGCAGCGCTGCTAGCTGAGGCCCAGCCTCGATTACCTGCTCGAAGTTATCCAGCACCAGCAACATCCGTCGGCTCCGTAAATGCCCCATCAGGCTCTCGAAGGAGGTGCTGACACCTGCTTCCGTCAGGCTTAGAGTGGCCGCAACCGTATCAGCCACAAACAGCACCTCCCGGGTTGGCGCAAGGTTGACGAAGAATACCCCCTGCTTAAAGACCTCCTCCTCGTCCACCAAACGCCGTGCGACCTCCAACGACAGGCTTGTTTTGCCTATACCTGGAGGCCCTGTGAGGGTGAGCAGGCGCACGCTGCTCTCCAGCATCAACCGGCTCAGCTCATCAACAGCATCCTCGCGACCGATAAGCCGGGTGAGAGAAGAAGCAGGCAGATTGTTTGGCACAGCACAGCCAGGAATGCGGCCCTCAGAGCCTACAGCCTCACCAGCGGCCGTGAAGGGGGCGTCGCCTGAGTGAGCCTGCTTTATGAAGGTGGGCTGATCGCTCTCCGGCACCTGGAAGTAAGATGCCAGCAGTTGAGCCATCGCGAGGGAAGGCAGGCGTAACCCCTGCTCGACTTTGCGAATGCTAGCCACCGAGTAGCCGATAGCGGAGGCAATGTCCTCCTGGCTTACCCCCACTTCTCGCCGTTGCTTCTTAAACCATTGGGCAAAAGTGCTCATATGCTCTCCGATCTATACCCACACAGAGAAGAAAGGGGCAAGCGCTCTACTGCAATCAGTTTAGCACCTTTTCGCCGGGTGTACTATCCCTGATTTGTCTTACTTAATGTCCCGTTTCATGTATCACTTTTCTCTTACAAACACAAGCCCTTTCGGAGATAATCAGCGAGTTCCCGGCCGCTAACCACCGGCAAGGCACAAAATAGAGTGAGGCACCCGCGCCACTGCGCTCTGGTGGGGCATCGAAAGGCAGGCTATATGTCCGGTGATACGGGACGTGAGGACGACTACCCCTACACATCCGAACTACCCAACCGGCAAGAACAGGCATTCTACACAGGCACAACTTCGGAAAATGATGCTGTTAGCAGACAGTCCGACAGTTCACAACTCTTTATTGTGCGGGTGTGGAACGCAAACAACGAAGGCACGGACAGGTGGCGTGGCAGGATACAGCACGTTCTCCGGGGCGAGTCGTACTCATTCACAGGGTGGTCACAGTTGATGAGCTGCCTTGAAGCCATGCTACGCTCCGCAGACGGTGAGGGTGGCGAGCAAAGCAAAACGCTGGAGTAACGACGCCAGCGATGCCAGCAACGCCTCCAATCGAACAGGCGGCTGAGTGCGGAGCGCAGAGCGCATGGCGCAACGCCGCCCAGCCGGCAACCCGATTCAAGAAAAGGAAGGAGTAAGAAAATGTTAGTCAGATCGAGGACATTAATTGATATGAAGAGGCCGGTGCTGCTTGCCGCAGTGGTCGCAGGGCTTATTGCAGCTTTGCCCGCTTTGCAGTCCTCAGCAGGGCACCTACCGGCACTCTCAGCGCCGGCCACCCAGCAGCACGTCGCTCAGGTGGCGGCGCCATCAGTCCGCTTTGAGCCTAACCAGGGCCAAAGCGACCCATCAGTACTCTACATAGCACGCATGGGCCAATCAGCGTTCTACTTCAAACAAGGCGAAGTAATGATGGCTCTATCGGCGCAGGCACTAGTACCAGGCGCCACTGGCGCCCAACAGCAAAGCAGCCCAGACCTGGTGAAGATGCAATTTATGGGCGGAAGCAATGCTACTCTTTCGGCTGTCGAGCCTCTCGCGTCAAAAGTGAACTATATATCAGGAAACAATCCTGCTGACTGGCGTACCGGTATACCCACATACGGTGGCGTCAACTACGCCAATCTGTATAGTGGAATAGATCTGCGCTACGATGGGAGCGCCGCCGAACTAAAAGGCACCTACACCATCTCCCCCAACGCCAATCCTGCCCTTATCCGATGGCAGTACAGCGGGGCAGGTAAAGTCACTCTGTCGGCTTCCGGCAGCCTGTATATTGCCTCAGGTAGCGGGGCGCTCACCGAAAGCGCTCCCGTGGCCTGGCAGGACCTTAACGGAAAGCGCGTGCCGGTGAAGGCCAGCTATGCCGTTAGCGATGCCGGGGTAGTCAGCTTTGCGATTGGCAGCTACGACCGAGCGCAACCATTAGTGATAGATCCTGCACTCCAGTATTCCTCATACCTGGGAGGCACAGGCGACGACTCGGCCAACGACGTGGCAGCGGACGCGAATAGCAGCACCTACGTGGTTGGCCTCACCGTTTCAGCTAACTTCCCTGTGCTCAACCCTTACCAGGGCACTAGCGGCGGCGCTACCGATCTATTCATCTCGAAGTTCAACCCGAATGGTACCCTGGCGTATTCCACCTACCTCGGCGGCGCAGGTGACGATTACGGCTACGGTATCGCGGTAGATAGCTCAGGCGCTGTTTACGTCACGGGCCGCACGCAATCCTCCAACTTCCCATCGAGCAATGCATACCAACCCGCCCCCGGCGGCAATCTCGATGCGTTTATCAGCAAGTTGAGCGCAGACGGGCAGACGCTACTTTATTCTTCCTACCTGGGAGGCAGCGGCACAGACGTGGGCTGGGGAGTTGCCGCGGACGATAACGGCAACGCTTACATCAGCGGCTCGTCTAACTCCACCAACTTTCCTGTACGCAACGCCTTTCAGGGTACCTTTGGTGGAGGCGCAAACGACGCATTCATCACAAGGATCAACACAACCGTCACAGGTGATGCCTCGCTTATCTACTCCACCTACCTGGGGGGCAGCCAGAGTGACTACAGCGGAGGTTCGGGTGTGTCGGCCCTGGGGCACGGTATAGCGGCAGACAGCTCAGGCCATGCTTACGTGACCGGGGCCTCTTATTCGGATAACTTCCCTATCCTCAATGGCTTCCAGACAGCGCGTGTCAATGACTTCGATGTATTCGCTGCTAAGCTGGACACCAATGCATCAGGGGCTACCTCACTGATGTACTCGACTTACCTGGGCGGCAATAACGGCGACTTTGGTCGCGACATCGCCGTGGACGGGGCAGGCAACGCTTACATAGCCGGTGACGAAGCCTTCTCCAATTTCCCAACAAGGAACGCTTACGGGCAGTGCGGCTCAGGGCCTTTTGTCGCCAAGTTCAACATGGCCCTGACAGGCGACGCCTCACTCATTTACTCCACCTGCTTCGGCACGCTGGCGCATGGCTCAGCGGTGGCGGTGGCGGTGGAGGGAAATGGTAATGCAGTCATCGCAGGTTTCAGCAGCTCCAACACATGGCCGCTGGTCAACCAGATAATGGGATACAGCGGCGGGGTAGACGTTATCGTTGCCAAGCTCAACCAGGCAGGTAATAACCTGGTCTACTCAACTTACCTGGGAGGCTCAGCCAACGATTCCGCGTACGGCGTGGCCGTGTCCACAATAGCAGGGGCCAGCCATACATACGTAGCTGGCAGCACCACCTCGATCAACTATCCCACCGTCAACGCCTTCCAGGGCACAAACGCAGGTGCGGCAGACGGCTTTATCAGCGACATCAACGAGCCTGCTGTTCCCCCTAGCCCCACTCCCAGCGCTACGACTCCACCGACTTCCACGCCTACGAGAACACCAAGCCCCATACCCACTGCTACGAGGCCGCCGACTTCCACACCCACGAGAACACCAAGCCCAACTTCAACCCCGGTTGTCTGCCGGCCCAACTTCAGTGATGTGCAACAGAGTGACTACTTCTATCAGGCTGTACAGTACCTCTACTGCCACAACGTTATCAGCGGCTACGCCGACGGCACCTTCAGACCTTACAACAACACCACTCGCGGCCAGATGACCAAGATTGTGGTGCTGGGCTTCAATCTCCCGATCTACACACCCTCCAGCCCCACCTTTACTGACGTGCCTCTTGGCAGCACCTTCTACAACTACGTGGAAACCGCTGTACAAGATGGAATCGTCGCAGGGTATGCATGTGGAGGCCCTAGCGAGCCTTGCCCCGGCCAGTACTTCAGGCCAGGCGCGAACGTCACACGCGGGCAGTTGAGTAAGATCGTGGTGATAGCGGCGTCACAAGTGCGCGGCTGGGAGATCATCAGCCCGCCACAAGCTTCTTTCACCGACGTGCCTCTCGGCAGCACCTTCTACAACTACGTGGAAACCGCTGTACGTCACGGCTTGATCAGCGGTTATCCATGCGGCGGCCCTGGCGAGCCTTGCCCCGGCCAGTACTTCAGGCCAGGCAACAGCGCCACTCGCGGGCAGATCAGCAAGATAGTCTACCTGGCGATTACCGGTCAAAGAGTAAATCGCCAAGCGAATAAGTAAGCCTCTGGTACTCTCTGGTACTCTGGACGATGGACTATAAAGGATTCAGATGCGTGTTTTCATAGTCTATCGCCCAGAGTATTACCCACAGCTCTCACTTGCGCGCAGGAGTGTTGGTAGCAGCCAGATACTCAATCTTACTTATCTGTGCTCTAGTTGCCTGGTTGTAGGGTACAAAGTAGGGTTTGTTGTCAGGCGCTATACACTCTCCTGCTGGCGGCGCTCCACAAGGGTAGCCACCCAGAATACCGTGAGAGTAAGCAGTTTCCATGTACTGGAAGAATGTAGAGCCTGAAGGTACGTCCTCAAAGGTGTTGTTAGCGGGGTTCTGTAGTTGCCAGTGGGCGGGGTCCATGTGAGCAGCCGCCAGCACAACTATCTTGGTTATCTGGCCTCTGGTTACAGGATTGTTGGGGCGGAATGTGCCGTCATCGTACCCTGTAATAGCTCCCGCATTGAAGAGCGTCTCTATGTAATCATAGAAAGTATCCCCGGGGCGCACATCGGAGAAGTGCGGGCCGCCTTGTGTGTTGATAGGCATGTTGAAGCCGAGCACTGCTATCTTGGATAGCTGCCCCCTTGTAGTGTTGTTGTTAGGCTCAAAACATGGGGAGCCATCCGCACACGGAGGGTTGGTATCATAGCCTGTGATGACATTGTTGCAGTACAAGTACTGCACGTAAGGATAGTACCAATCTCCCGAATTGACATCCACGAAGTCCATATTGCAGCTGATAGGTGTCCCCGTTGATGTTATGGTTGGCGTGGCAGGCAGCGGCGTCTGAGTAGAAGTCTCTGTTGGGAGAGTGGTGATTGTGCCGCCTGGTGAGGGTGTTTCGGTAGCTACGGGAGTGACTGTGGAGATAGTAGTGCTGGTAGCAACAGGAGTTTCGGTGCCGGTCGCGGCGGCTGTAGAGGTGGGCGCATACGTGGGGGTAGATGTGGGCGCAGACGTAGTAGTTGCCTGAGGTGTTTCACTCGCTGTAGCGGAAGGGGTCGCGCCGCACGGTGCAGAAAGGGTAACGTTCACTGTAAAGGTAGGCACCTCGTAGTTTCCGGCCAGGTCGCGCGCTCGCGCTTTGAGCTGGAAGGGACCGCTGCCTTGTATAGCCCAGGAGTAGGTCCAATTTGTCGTACCCTGCGCAAGCTGCCAGGTAGCACCGTTGTCGGTACTCACCTCCACCTGTGCCAGCCCTGAATAGTAGTCATGTGCGTTGCCTCTGATAGTGTAGGAGCAGCCGGTTATAACCTGTCCCTGTGTGGGATCGGTGATTTGCGACTCCGGTTTGTAAGGATCAAGAGAGGCATCGTAGCCCAGAGCATCCGCTATGAGGCCATAGACGAGATCACCCGTGTACACACAAGTTTCGGGTAGGCCACGAAGCGTGCAGGGCAGGTAGTCCACCCCCCAGGCGTTACCCTGCTCACCGTCGGTAGTCTGCCTTATCTGGTGAGATATTGTTGGGGTGATCACAGGCGAAGGGCCGGTAGTATCAACCTGGAATCCATACGTGCCTGCCTCGTACCAGGCGACGAAGAGTAAATCACGACCCGGCGACTGGTTCAGGATCTTCAGATTATGGGCCGAGTTGCTGGCCGCAACGCCTGGGCCAATGATGCCCGTCTCGTAGTATGGGGCGTTCAGGTCGGCGATATTGTACATTTTGACCTTTTCAGAGCTGGGCGAATTGATGAACTCATCTTCGATGAAGACGTGGTTGCCATCGCTCGTGGGCCAGGCGTGATGTATTCTGAAGTTCGACGGGCGTATACTGTCTATGGGGTTGAGTGGGGTCGGGTTAATGCTATGGGCCAACGTCTCCTTGTCCTCAATTATCAGCCCGCCGCTCCAGTGGGCCAGGAAGACCCGGTTGCCGATTACAGTAACGTCGTGTACGAAGTTGCTGCCGTTGCTATCCGGCCTCTGGTAGCGGCCCGTTTCTACGATGTTCGAGAGGTCTCGAATATCCAGCACCACGACCTTGTACCCTGATCCCGACTCCCCCGACATCGCCAGCCAGGCGTAGTCGGCGTCACCGTTAGCATCCGTTGAGACGAACTGCTCGTGTGGTGTGCACCAGTCTGCGCCCTGCTTACGAGCCACGAAGACAGGGTTGGCAGGGTCGTTCACGTTATATACGAAGAAGCCGCAGCCTGTGCCCGACCCGCGCATTGTCACGGAGACATATTGGTTTGCACCCTGGCGGAAAGGGAATATGGAAGTGCTCGTTGTGCCGCCGGCAGGGAAGGACTGCGTGCGAAGCACCTGCGGGTTATAGGGGTCATCCACGTTGAATATATGGAACATACGTTGCGCGAAGCCCGATAGGACAACATAGTTGTGCCCGCCCGCCTGCCACACACCGATGTCGCCATAGCCGTCATTGCACATATTGGGCACATAGGTAATCGACAGTGGAGATAACCCCTGGAAGGGCGGCTCTGGGAAGGCTCCGCCGCATGGATGAGTGAGATGGTCGGGCTGTACGCCGAGGGGTGCATCCGGCTTAGGCACCGACAGGCCTTTATAGCTGTCGGGCTGGTAGAGGCCCGCAACGGCTGTGCGAAGCAAGGTCGGAGCTGAGATGGTTGCGGGCACGCCGGCAGCGTTCGCAAGTCCAAGCCCTAAGAAAGTCGCCGCGCCAAGGATTAACGCAACCAAAAAGATCAGGCCCTTTGTACGCATGGTAGCACTCCCTAATACAGTAGGTTCGGCCTTTGCCCAGTCTACCGGAGCAGAGACGGGTTGGACCAAGTTTGGCACCATCTCCAACGCAACGCCGAATCGAAACAGGAGTCTCAGGTGCCGAACAACAGATAAATCCCTGCGCAATGCAGGCTCTTTCCAGTACCAAGCAACGCTGGTGCAGTGCCAGTAAGACGGCCCATCCAGGGAAGGCTCACTACGCTTTCTACAGGCAGAGAGGAATCTCAGTGCTTCAGAGATTACTTGCCCCAAACGGCGGGATACAAGTGCAAAGCGCCAATTCGACGAAGCAATATTAGTTTATCGAAGGCGGCGTGTCAAGGCGGGCGTATTCAGTAAGTGTTCAGAGATGGAGTAGAACAAAGTTCAAGATGTACCTGTGCACCGCCACCGCCCCTCACCCCCAACGCACCCTCACCTACCCTCACCCCCAACGCACCCTCACCCCCAAACCCCCTCTCCCATGAAGGGAGAGGGGGCTTTGTTGCTGGGGAGTATATCTCCCATGAAGGGAGAGGGGGCTTTATTGCTGGGGAGTATATCTCCCATGAAGGGAGAGGGGTTGGGGGTGAGGGTAGTCGGGAGTACGCCCGCACAGATATCTCTTGAACTTTGTTCTACCCCAACTGCTGCTTTGAATATAGCTTCTCGCAGGCACGAATTAGAGTCTGCCGAACCTCTATTTTCATTCATAGGCGGGTGGCAACCAGCGATGTACAACTCCTCTGAAAATGAGAAGGGTAGTAGTATAGAGGGGTGCTAAATCACTCGTATTTTCATCCGTAATGGTGACCCAAAGGGTCATGCCTTACTCTGAACAGTTATCAGAGAGGAGAGTTACAGATGCCGAGAGAATTATTCCAAAGAGATCTTCAGCGCACTCTGTGCTCAGCCCAGTCGCATCTCACGCCTCAATCGTCGAAGTTGGGCTTCGGTCTCCGTCGGGCGGACGGTGCCCGGGAAGGCTTGTTCCCGGTTCGTGGGCCTTCATGTGAATAGCTATAGTTTCTGAGGTTCGCCTCGGCTGTGCGCGTCTATAGCCGCCCCCTGACGCGATGTACCTATGGCCGCGATTGTAATAAGTAATAGCGCGGCAGACTCCTGCCAGTTTAGGGCCTCACCGAGGATCAGGAAGCCCGATAGAGCCGCGATCGCAGGCTCTGTGCTCAAAAGCACCCCAAATACATGGGCGGGCAGCTTTCTAAGAGCCTCAATCTCAAGTGAGTAAGGCACGACGGACGAGAGCAACGCCACGCATGCCCCTACGAACAAGAGAGGTGGATCGAGCAGCTTTTGCCCACCCTGCCAGATGCCGAAGGGCGCAAGGAGAGCCGCAGCCAGCGCCATTGACAGCGCCAGCCCCGATCCCCCTGGGAATGCCCGCCCAACTCTTGCGCTCAGCAGGATGTACGCGGCCCAGCAGGCTCCCGCAAGAAGGGCCAACAATATGCCGACCGGATCAATTACTGCGGCTTCGCCTGTAGGCACAAGCAACAGTATCCCCGCCGCTGCCAGCGTTACCCATAGCAAGTCGAGCAGCCGCCGCGAGCCTATGACCGCAACGGAGAGGGGGCCAACAAACTCCACTGCAACCGCTATACCGAGGGGAATGCGCGAGAGGGCAAGATAGAACGCCGAATTCATCCCAGCAAGGGTCAGCGCGAAAAGGAAAATTGCTCTATAGTCTGAACGTGTGTAACCCCGCATTCGGAGGCGAGGCCGCCAGAGGAGTAATAGCACGACTGCTGCTAAGCCCACGCGCAGGAAAACAGTGCCTGCCGCACCGAGCGATGGAAAGAGACCTTTAGCAAACGCAGCTCCCACCTGAACCGAGACTACAGCTAACAGCACAAGTCCGACAGGAGGAGTGGCGCCAGGCAGCGCCCGTAAGCGTGAGGCGTAGCCCGCAACCAGAAAGAAGCTTCTCATATCTCCAATTATAAGATACAGGGCCAGCATTTGCTCCAAGCTCGGCTGACACGTACCCTCACATTTACCTCTTGAACTTTGTTCTACCCCTACTCTGAACGTTTACACCATTCCGTAAGGGTTCAGAGTAAGGGTGGACACTCCCTCACCCCCAAGCCCTCTCTCCCTTCATGGGAGAGGGGCATGGGGTGAGGGTAGGTATGCCCGCACAGTTGCCTCTTGACGATTGCTCCACCCCTACTCTGAACAGTTACACCATTCCCCTGAGTTGACACCAAGCTAACCATCTATTAGAATGGTTCAAACGCTGATGGCTCCCTTTACAAGCAAGGTGAGACACGTGCAACTACTTGTCGTAGAGGATAACCCGCCGACTCTCAAGATGTTGGCCTTCCTGCTTCGCAACGAAGGCTATTCAGTGCACGCGGTTTCTGATGGTACAGCTGCGCTAGAACTGCTGAAAAATGAGTTCATCGATCTGTTGGTGCTCGACTTGATGCTGCCCGATATCAACGGCATACAGATATGCCGCGAAATCCGCAAAGAAGGGATGATGCTGCCAGTGCTGATCATATCAGCTATGGACAGCCGTGAAGACAAGGTGGCAGCCTTGAACGAAGGGGCCGACGACTATATGACCAAGCCCTTTGACCCTGCTGAAGTTGTGGCTCGCGTGCATTCTCTGGTCAGGCGTACCCAGCCCATCATGGCCCCACAGTTGCAGACAATGTTATGCGCAAGTGGTGTTTGCCTGGATGTGCGGAATCAGGCGCTGAGGAATGAAAAAACAGGGCGCACCACCGAATTGACCAGGATGGAAGCTCAACTGCTCCATGTGCTGATGCGCAACGCCGGGCAGGTGGTCTCCTACGACAGGCTGATCACTGAAGCCTGGGGCAACGACTACGAGGCAGCCAGCAACCAGCTAGAAGTTTACGTTCATCGCCTTCGCAGCAAGTTGCGTCAAGAGATACCAGGCACCGAGGTGATCAGGACACTGCACGGGCGCGGCTACGAGTTTTTCGGGTGAGAGAAGACACGGCAACGGCATTGCCGAGAGCATGACGCCTGTGCGCCTTAAAGCTCTCCCAGATCCAATCAACGAAAAGAGGCGCGATGTGCCTGTTGGCGTTCCGGTTTGGGTGCGAGTCCAGGCCCAACCTGCCACTCCGGTATCGCGCTCGCAATGTGTCAGGCCATAGGCGGGAATCGGCAGGCTCTGCGAGCATATCAAAGAAGTCGAACGTCGTCACGTTGGGCAGCCCTGCAAGGAACTCACCGGAAGTGAGCCACAGCGAGAACTCCCGTGCTCTCTTCGCCTCGACCTGACCGGTCGCTTCAAGCGGCGACCGCAGAATCTTGTGCATAAGTTGTCTGGGAACCAGAGGCGGAGGCGTCATAATCATGAAAAGTATCTGTGGATAGCGGGCGAATGCCTCACCTATCAAGAGATAGTGCCGCTTGTATTGATCAAGTTGAGCCTGGCTGTGAATGGCGGATGCCGAAAAGCACGACTTTAGAATTACAGCATCAAACATCAGTAGATGGCTTAAAGCATTATCGGGCGGGTCATGGACGGGTTGGCTGAAAAGCTTCGCCAGGCCGTCAGGGTTGGTGTTGTCGTTCGGAATGTCAAACGAGACGCCCATATTCTCACCTGCCGGTCCCTTCAATCCAATGCTGTTATAGTCGTGGTCCCAGAGTTCGTAACGGGTGCCATCGCGGTCGTTGCGTCCGGCTATCAGCTCACGGACACCGCCCTGCCATATCAAGTTCCTGCCCGTCGAGTGGTGCAAGAAGATGATACGTGCGCGGTCAGGCTGCTTCTCCATGATTGGTTCGTCTGTAGTCATCATATTGGCTGCCAATCTTCGAGCTAAGAGAGACAAAAGTTGGTGAAATAGCCGCGAGCCGCAGACCAGGGCCTATCTGCAAGCTATAACCAGAGGAGAAGAGCGAGTGGTACAGTAAAGGTCAACGATCAGGTAACGAAAGTAGGGTCTTCACCATTGCCCTGCTTCCCCCACATCGCCTGGGCAGCAAACCGTTCAAGGGAAGCCCGAGTCGCCCAGGCTCCCGTAGCGATCCATTCCTGGTAAGGCACAGGGAACGCGGCGCTCCCCAACGAGAAGATGAACCGCTGCATGCCAGCTTCCTGATATCGTCCGACAAAGTCCTGGAATGCATCGTTAGAGGCAAATGGCCTATCCGGTCCGCTCCATCCGGCTAAGCATGTTCGCTCAACTGTCTGTGGATCTCGACCGAGCGCAGCGCAGTGCTCATCGAGGATGAGGTTACGCTCCTGGACGCTCCGCTGTGCTTCCTCTGCTGTCTTTCCGGAAGGCATGGTTACCCAGATATCGGCGTACTCCGCTGCTACGCCAAGTCCTCTCTTGCCCTGTGCAGCGATGGCCAGGGGAGGACGAGGCCTCTGCACCGGTGTGGGCGAAAGCGTCGCCTGATCCAGGTGGTAGTACTCACCGTGGAAGGTCACTTCGTGGCTGCGCAGCAGCCCATCAATGACCCCCACCGCCTCGCCAAGTCGGTCAACGCGGGCTCCAGGAGCCAGAGAGGGGAGACCTAGCGAGGTTATCTCCCCGCTGAAGTTGTCCCCAGGGCCGACACCGAGATCGAGTCGCCCTCGGGAGATACAATCCACAGTGGCCGCTTGCTTGGCCAGCATTGCGGGGTGCCGCAGGGGTATATCGCTGACCATCGTGCCCAGCCGGACTCGCTCTGTAGAGCTAGCCAACGCTGCCAGGGTAGTCCAGGCCTCCAGGACGGAATCCCCATAAGCAGAGGGCAGCACATAGGTATCCCCAATCCAGACCGTGCCCACGCCCAACGTCTCCAGGTACCTAACGTCGTCAAGCATAGCCGACCATGGCACTACTTGCCACTCGAACATATCAAACCGCAACCTATTTCCGCCCATTGAGCCCTCCACCTGCCAAGGTATCCGTATTGTATCACCACGTGCCGGACCGGGCTATTCCTCTTCGGATATGCCTCATACACGTGTTCTCAGGCTTCGCCCTCAGGTTATCGCTCGCTGTGCCCTATAGAAGACCATTGTTGCCACTTAAGGAGCGGGTGGATGCTGTGTAGAAGCGGCATCCGGGGTACCGATCACAACAGAACCATGGTGCGATGGGACAAGTAATAGCTCATCTTAGCGCTTCGCTCCGGCTAGGTGGGAACAACCTTTCGATGTAACAAGGCGGTTTGCAAATAGGACCTAAACCGCCTTAGGCGAAACCGCCGTGGTCACCTCGCGCCGGTTGATCTTGCCGTTTTCTGAGCGCGGTAACTCCAGCACAAAGTCGATGTATTTAGGCACCATGTAGTCGTCGAGGTTGCGCACGCAATAACTGCGCACCGCTCTTTCTGTGATGGTGCTCCCCTCTGTGCGCACCAGCACCAGCCGGATGGCCTGGCCCAACACGGAATCGGGCACTCCTACGGCCACCGCCTGGCTAACACCCTCCATCCCGCAAACTAAGTTCTCGATTTCCAGAGGGCTTACCTTTTCGCCTCTAGATTTGATTATATCGTCTTTGCGTGACACAAAGTAGAGGTAGCCATCTTCGTCCATTTTGAACAAGTCGCCTGTGTGCAGGGCCACTTGCCCCGAGAGGGGATCGGAGCGGAAGCGCTCTGCTGTAAGCTCAGGTGAGCGCCAGTACCCTTTCATGAGGTGTGGGCCGCACACCACCAGTTCGCCTACTTCTCCCGGCGGCACCCGCCTGCCTCTCTCGTCTATGATATAGACGTGGCTATTGGGTATAGCCACCCCCACCGATGAGGGCCGGCGGTCAAGCTCCTCTGGCGGCAAGTAGCAAACTCGCTTGCATTCGGTCTGACCGTACATTGAATAGAAGAGGGCGTGTGGAAAGGCGGCGCGAATCTTGGCGAGCTGGCTCGTGGGGAGAGCTGCGGCGGCATTGGTGATGTAGCGCAGCTTCGGGAAGTCGCCTTTGAGAAGATCGGGATAGTGGAGCAACAGGGCAAAGAATGTGGGCACTCCCGGCAGGGCGGTGATCCCTTCTTCCTTGAGCAGAGAGATGGTGCGAGCTGGAAATGCGAAACCCTTTTCGAGCACGACGCGCGCCCCAACCTGGAAGGCCAGAAATAACTGGTAGAGACCATAGCCGAACGAGAGGGGCAGCACGTTCAAAATCACGTCATTGGCATCGTTGTGCAAGTAAGCGTTGACCGACTCGGTCGCAGCGATCATACTGGCGTGCGGGCAGATGACACCTTTGGGCTGGCCGGTACTGCCGGATGTGTATAGTATCATCGCCAGGTCACTTTCGAGCGATTGGCATGGTGGGGTGGCGGACGAGTAAAGGCTAAGATCGGACCACTCTACAGCATGTATGCCTTCGCCGAGGGGTTGAGCCTGGTTATCGCTCCACACCACGCAGACCAGCGAAGAGACCTGGGCCACCACGCCGGCGTTATCTCTCATTCTTACCCTGTCGGTGATCAGAGCCGCAGGCTCCGCGTCGGCCAGTATCGTCGCCAGCCGCCCGCGCTTCATACTGGGGTGTAGCGTCATAAAGACAGCGCCTGCTTTGAGCGCTCCAAAGACCCCCACCGCAACCTCAATGCTGTTCTCAAGCAAGATTGCCACCCGATCTCCCTGCTGCACCCCGGACTCGATCAGGAGGTGAGCAAGACGGTTGGCATCTGCGTTCAGCTCGCTGTATGTAATTCGCCTGCCGTCACATACCAACGCTATCTTTTCGGGCCAGAGGTCGGCTCCTGTTTCAAGAAGGTGTTGTACCAGCATCTGTTACCTCGGAAATGCGAGCAGGTCGCAGGCCTCTAAAGGCTCAGGAAAGAGCAGCCATGCCGGCCATGAGCTTACGCTGTACGTAATTTGTCAGAGAATAGACCGCGTCAAGGTTCTCGGGCAACACCTCGTTATCTCCAACAGTAATGTCGAAGTTGGTCTCCAGCCACATGATTAGCTCAAGAACCCCCGTCGAGTCGATGACCCCGTTCTCCATCAGCGAGTCGTTCGACCCAAGTTGGAATGAGGGGTCAAAGATAAAGTTATTGGTAAGGAAATCACGGATATGGGCTTCGATTTCGATTGCGGTCATTCTGTAAACCTCCAGCTAACATATTGAGGATGCTTGGATAGCGTCCCTCCTCGTCCAACCGGCTCAGCGTGCACTCTTATATCTCGGTACTCCCAGGCGGTCCGTGACAAAGTTGACCACCTTTTCACTGGGCATTTCGTTGATGCGCGAAATCGCCTCTGCACGCTCCATACGCCCTTCGCGAACCAGGCCCGCCAGCTCTGCCACGTATGGGTGGAAGCGTGCCTGGTCCAGATGGATATTGATAGCATAGCTGTTGAGAAGGCAGTTAGTGGAGTTGGCGTCGGTATCCCTGGGCCGCTTCCACCCCAAGGCTTCCACGTATTCGTACACTTTGGTTTCATCGTAGACCATGAAGGCAAGAGGCGAAATATTGTACGGGAACCGCTCCGGGCGCTCATAGTGCTCCTCTTCGAGGAAATAGGGGCGCACAGCCTCGTCACCCACCAGGCGGCGCATAGGCCCTGAGGCGGCCTCCTGCATCTTACGTATCATTTGCGGATTGCTCTTGAAGATGCCTGACGCGAGAGGAACCTGGCCGGGGGTCCAGCCGAAGGCGGTCATCGGGATATTCTTCTCGATACATAGACGTAAGGCGAGGCTTTTTGCCAGGCCCATGCACGATGTGCAGATGTTGCTTGCGCGGCCCAACGCCGACTTGGGGTATAGCTCGTCGCCCAGCGCGGACGCATTGAATACCCGCTTCATCACGTCGAACCGCCCCTTGTAGATTATGTGATCCACCCCCAGGCTGTCCGATAGCTTTTCCATGTTGCGAAAGGCTTGCTTGGAGACGAAGCCGTTGTCGAAGGTGAAGGCGAGCACTCGCACGCTGTACTCTTTCAGCAGCCGTGCCAGTATGTACGTGCTGTCCTTCCCACCACTCCAGCCAACCAGAACATCATAAGTGCCCCGGCCACGTACCTCTTCGAGGAGTTGGTCAAACCTTGCTCGTGCCACTTCACGCTGTGCGGCCAGCTTCTGCTCCACCAGAGCGCGATGGCAGTAGTTGCACACCCCTTCGTCATCGAAGATGATGCCGGGGAAGGTATCCGGCAGAACACATCTGCTGCACAATCCCACGTCTGCGGGTCCCGCTGTAACTATCACAATCTTTATCCTTTCGATCTTATCAGAGGTGCGTACTCGTTATATGCCGCCTCACTCTTTCATCCTTGTCAAGCCACAAAAGCTTCCATCCCCGACCTGTCGCGGGCCGGCAGGCCGACCTGCACAACGGAGAATGAGCCGGAGTCCACTAGTTTTGCCGCCTCCGCAGCCCGATTTTCCTTGACGAATTGCCGGTGCAACAGTTGTGTGGAGAGAATCCCTACGAGGGCCATGCTGTCCATCTCACCGATAGCAGGCGCTGTGAGGCACTTCCTCACAAGCATCTCTACGGCTGCCGGGTCGAAGATGCGGGCCTGGCTCACCGCTGAGGGGGAAAGGAGGTCACGCACATACTCCGGCGCATCAGGCCCAAGGAAGGCGTCACGAATTGGTGCTCGGTAGGGCCTCTTGGTGCGGTCAAGTAGTTGAGATGGTAATAGATCTGACACAGCGCGCTTCAGAACGTACTTTTCATTCAAGCCGCGTAAGCGCAGATGCGACGGTATGCCGGCCGCAAACTCCACCAGACGGTGGTCCAGGAAGGGGAAACGACCTTCTACAGCATGCGCCATTGCCACGCGGTCGCCCTGCGAGGAGAGAAGGTACTGCGACATGAAGAGTGAGCTTTCAATGTACTGGGCCTTGGATAGCTTATCCCAGCCCTGTTGCAATCCTCCCAGGGCTGTATCGAGCAGGCTTGTTCCATCGTACCCCTCAAGCGCGGCCCTTGTCTCAGCGGAGAATAGTCGTTTGATATGGGCCGTGCTGCGCCAGCGTACCAGATGGCTGTAATAAGGGTTGTCCGTCTCCGTTAGACCATTCCTGAAAAAAGCCTGCAAGTAGGCCTGGGATGTGCTGCTCATGCCTCGCACGTCCCCGTACAACTTCCTCAGCAGGAGCGGCCTGAAGGCGGACGCGGAATTGCTCGCCCAGAAGCGGCGGACCTTGGCCTCTTTGAAAATGTCATAACCACCCAGCGCCTCGTCGGACCCCTCACCTGTGAGCACCACCTTGAAACCTTCCCGGTGCACCAGCTTCGACAGCATGAACATAGGGGCGGGGGCCGTACGCAGGAGCGGCACCTCGGTGTGCCACACAACCTCAGGAAATACCTCAGCTATATCATTCGTTGTGCATTCCATGCTAACGTGTTCGGTTCCCAGGTGATCGGCCATCCTCTGCTGGTGCGACCGTTCGTCGAAGTGCTTATCGTGGAAGGCTATAGAGAAGGTCTTGAGGTGGTTGGAGGTGTAGCGTCGAACGATAGCCGCTATCGCGGATGAGTCGAGCCCTCCGCTCAGGTAAGCTCCTACAGGCACATCAGCTCGCAGCCGCAGCCGTGTGGCATCTACCAGCAACTCCAGGAGGCGATCCACATAATATTGCTCGCTTTGGGCGGCCTGATCACTTCCTGCTGAGAAGTCCAGGGACCAATACCTGTGCATGGAGTTGGACTTCCCAGCCTCAACGACCATATAGTGTGCGGGCGGTAACTCCGCCACCCCTTGGAAAGAGGTGAAGCCCGGCAGAGGGCACCAGTAGGTGAAAATTTGATCGAGCGCCTGGTGGTCGAGTTTCGCCTCGATAAGACCGCTCGCTAGTAGGCCCTTTATCTCGGAAGCAAAGATGAGAGTGCCATTATGCAGGGCATAGTACAGGGGGCGCACTCCAAAGCGGTCGCGGGCCAACATCAATCTTCGCTTGCGAGCATCCCATATGGCAAAAGCGTACTGGCCGATAAGGTGCTGAAGACATTCCGGCCCCATTTCCTCGTACAGATGGATGATAACCTCGCTGTCGGACTTTGTGCGGAAGGTGTGACCTCGATCTAATAGCTCTTTGCGCAACTCGAGGTAGTTGAATATCTCGCCATTGCACGCCACCCAGATAGCGCCATCTTCGTTCGATATAGGCTGTAGGCCACCATCCAGGTCAATGATGCTCAGGCGGTCGTGCCCCAGGCCCACCTGCTCGCCCAGATAGACCCCTGAGACCTCAGGACCCCTGTGCCGGATAGCCGCTAACATCCGGTTCAAAACAACCGAGCGTACGTGCTCTTCATTAGAGTAGTTGAAAATGCCTGCTATTCCACACATTGCATACAGTACCTGCCGCGGCCCACGGCACATCAGTTGAGTTGCTATGGCGCAAGCGGCAGAGTTGATGCATCGGTTGGCGATACAATTCACCTACTGCGCAGTGCTCCTCCCGCGCTAAGCGTATATATAGTGTAAAGAAGCAAGGTTAATGGGAACTGAAAGGGGCACGACGTGGAATGGTCCAAATATTACAAAGTTGACGGCAATAGATTGTATTCTTTTCCCTGGTGATCAATGGCTAGAAGGTGAGAACTGCACGTTCTACTTTGATATACCGTGGACATGCGCATATGGTTCTATTCATTTTTTGTAACTGGTACTCCATTACATTTTGTTAACATCTCGTTAAGAGATATATGTTACAATTCTCTCTACCGCAACTCTTAGCTGGCGGGAAATGTTGCATGTCTTTTAAAGGCTGCGCTCTCACCTCAGGTGACAGCTCACATGCCTGCCTACTTGAGAGTTGAAGTTACAGCCCGAAAATACTGAAGTAAAGGAACCCTGATAATGAAAATATTGATCATTGACGATGATCCGACCCATGTGAAGATGATTAGCTTCCTGCTAAGGGATGAAGGCTATGATGTAGCAACGGCCTCTACAGGCGCAGAAGGCCTCAGATACCTGAAGCAGCAATGGATTGATATGCTGATCCTGGATGTTATGCTGCCAGATATACCCGGCTTTGAGATCTGCCGCCAGGTGCGCGAGACCAACCGCGTGCCAATTATCATGCTTTCGGCCCGCGGCGCAACCGAAGATCGCGTTCGAGGGCTGCTTGATGGAGCAGACGATTATATGCCCAAGCCTTGCGAGCCTGCCGAGTTGATGGCTCGTGTCAAGGCTCTGGCTCGTCGTTCAGAAGCACAGCCTACTACTGAAGTACGCATGCTCAATGTGGGCGGTGTGCAGCTAGACCCCATGCGACATACAGTAACCTTGCCGAATGGTAAGAAGACGGAGCTTACGCCCACAGAGAGCCAGCTCCTCTATTGCCTCATGCGTAACGCCAGCAAGATCCTCACCCGCGAAGTGCTCATCGCCCATGCATGGGGCGATAGCGAGGGGCGAGAAAACGGCCAGGTGGACGTATATATCCGCCGCTTGAGACGGAAAATCGAGACGGACCCAGCCAATCCAGCCCTGATCAGCACAGTCTGGGGGCTGGGCTACAAATTCAACGCGGGCGAAGAGATTTCGTGACCGCCGCCCCGATGACCGGGCGTCAGGCCAGCCGTCCTAGGCATTGTGTAGTTGTGGCAGAAGGGGGGCATATATGCCCCCTTCTGACTTGTCGCCCAGTAGACTGCCGGTAGCGGTAAGCGTTTATCAGTAGCCTGTCACAGCGGTATAAATGATCTTGGCTAGCTGACCTCTGGTAGCCGAGTTGTTCAGCCTGAAGTAGGGGCGGCCCTGCGTGTCACACGGCTCCAAAGCGCCCCCGCATGGATAGCCCGACAACAAGCCATGCTGGGCCGCTGTCTCTACATACGGGTAGAAGGTCGAGCCGGGTGGTACGTCAGCGAATCTGTTGTTTGCAGGGTTCGCGAGGATCCAACTCTCCGCGAGCACAACCATCTTGGCGAGTTGAGCACGTGTGCTGGTGTTGTACGGGCGGAAGGTGTTATCAGGATAGCCGCTAATAACATTGTTGCAGAATAGGTAGACCACCGCGTCGTAAAAGTAGTCGCCCGGATTTATGTCAGTAAAGCGGATCCCACATGGCCCAGGGGTCACGGTTGCTACAGGGGTTTGGGTGGGAGGAAGGGTTGGAGAAGGAGTAGAAGTAGGCGTAGGGCCACCCCCAGCCGGACCGGCGGAGAAAAGCATATCATCCACATAGAAGCGGGGTTGTGCCCCTCCCATGCTGTCTTGTAGAGCTATCGCCGTTACGTAGATGTTCACGGCGCTCAGGTCTGATAAAGGCACCTGCACCAGCTTCCATACGTTCTGCCCAATGCCCCCGCCTCCTACTATGTAATTATCCAACGGTATCGACGGCAACAGAGCGCCCCCGCCGTCCACCAGATAGGCTTCTATCTGCTGCCCCGAATTGGCGCCTCCGTTTATGTAGAAGAGCAGATAGTTATAAGGCGCTGTGCTCAGTCCAGTGCCATTGATCCCCAGTTGCAAACCTCCCCACGCCTGTGTGTATGCATCGCTCAATGAGTACTGCCCGCTGTGGCGGTAGGAGGAATCCTGCAGGTTCACAGCACTTCCCCATGACCAGTTCTGCCACCCATTTAGTAGACCCTCTGTGTACACTACCGAGGTAGCTGATGGGTTGAAGGTCGCCGTCGGAGGCACAACGGGTGTGTTGGTACGAGTAGGCGTGCGGGTGAACGTGGGCGGTGTGCCTGTTGGAGCGACGGTGGGGCTGGGCGGTGTGCCTGTTGGAGCGACGGTGGGGC
>DAHVFG010000035.1:0-25277 GCA_027317125.1 Chloroflexota bacterium
CGCGAAGTTGCTGGATGTAACTATACCAAAATCTCCGGCATCTACGGTACCGCCCACAGCCCTATCATCCGAGGTTCAAAACTAGGGCTTAAGTCTTAGTGACTGCTGCGCATACGCATAGGCTGCATCCTGCAAGGCTTATAAGGGAGGGCGTTTCTCACGCCGGTTCTAGAGCCCTCTGGCGGCGGCCTCAGCTTGCTTTTCGGGGTGAGAGGCGAAGTAGTCGCACCATTCGCGCAGGATACATTCCGGGCATTTGGGGTCACGCCAGACGCAGATGCGCTGGCCGTGCAGGAGCATATCGCGGTGAAAGGCGAGCACGTCGTGCTCGTTGCCAGGGTCGGGCAGAAGGGCAAGTATTTGCTCGTGGGCATCGTCGGCGCTAACCTTTGGACCTATCAGGCCGAGACGTATGCTGACGCGGTGCACGTGTGTGTCTACCGGTAGCACCGGGCGGTGGGCCGCGAAAAGCAGGACGCACGCCGCCGACTTGGGTCCAACGCCGCTCAGCTTTTGCAGCCACGCATTGGCCTCATCTGTCGGCATGGTATCAAGGAAAGAGAAGTCAAGGCTGCCGCGCTCTTGGGTGATCTGTTGCAATACCTTCTTGATACGTGGGGCTTTCTGGTCGGGCCAGGTGGTGCCGTGGATTGCCGCCTCGATCTCTTCCACAGGCGCATCCCGCACTTCTTCCCAGGTGGGAAAGTAGCGGCGCAGTTCTTTATAGGCCGCCCAGGTCTGCGGGTCGGCGGTGCGGTGCGACAACAGCACCTCTATCAGCGCGCTCAGCGGGTCGAGCGCAGGCCATCGAGGTTCGCCATAGGCGCTTCGCAGCAGGGCGAGCACGGCCCGTGCTTTGGCGCGCAGCGGCTCGGCGGCCACTTCTTTGAGAGCCTCAGCTACTTCCGCTTCAGTATCGGCTTCGCCTGGTGCGTCGTTGGGGGCGGGCCACTTCTCGCGGGCTTTGGTATCTATTGGCGACATTCAACACTTCCTGCGGGGCAATTGATAGCGGAAAGAAGTCGCAACTTGTGTGCCATGAGCTAGTCGAAGGGCGGAGGCGGGTCCTCGAAGCGGGGGCTGTAATATCGCTTGAGCCAGAGGCACAGACCATCCAGGCCGGGGAATAGCACCCGCTCGGTGATATTCGCCTGGTCCAGTTTGTCGCGCACTTCCCACTTGAGGGAGGCGGGAATGATTATCTTGCGGCACAACTCCGGGTGCGCGCGCACCCACCTGTCCAGGCTGGCTGTTGGGCTGGACATGAGCGAAAAGAGGGCGTATTGGTTCACTATCCGATCATCAAGTGAGGGCGGCTCGAAGAAGAGGACGAAATCATCCTCGGCGAGCGCATCAAAGTCGCGGAGTGTATCCGCAGCGCCGTGCAGCATCTCGGCTGTCAGCACAACTGAGTCTTCTTTTTCCAGTATAGCCTTCAGCGCGGCGGGAAGAAGCTCGTGCGCTCTAACGTAGTCAATGCACCAGATGACGGCGTCAACGTTATAGAGGCTGAGATTGGCGGTGGCGAAGTGCATGGCTACGAAGGGCGAATAGCTCCAGTCGAGGAGGCGGGTGGGGAGGCCGTGATGCTTGGCGAGGGCCAGCCAGTTCCAGAGAGAATCGCCAGGGACAGCGTTCCGGTAAGCATACTTGCGGAAGTTACGCAGCAGATCGTCTTCCTGCCGCTCGTAAGCACCTCCCAGCACCATGAGGCTTGTCTTGAGGTCGTAGGTGGCGTCGGGCATGCCCCTGAAAGCAAAGTTCGACCTGAAGCGCCCCAGGTGCTCACTCCACGACTCCTCATAGAGCCGCTCGTTTAGCTCGTTCCAACTGGAGACAACGATATCAGACATAGCAGGGTGTCAGCGGCCCACAGGGTAAAGAAAGACCGGTGAAAGGTGAAGCGAATAGGGCAGTGGGTGCTTGCTATTGCGCACTGTGTATTGCGCGATTTTTGGGATGGAGAGTACCTATCTCCGTAATTCCTCACCTTTCGTGCCCTACGGTTCAAGATCGCTGCCGGGGTAGTAGTCTATCTTCATAGCTTCGCGCACCATGCGTAGTGTTTCATCGCCTACTTTGCGGGTTTTGCGGGTGCCTTCCATCAGCACTTCGTGTACGTAACGGGGGTTAGCTTCGTACTCGGCGCGTCGCTCTCTGATTGGATCGAGGAAGTCGTTGAGGGCTTTGGCAAGGGAGCGCTTTACAGCCACATCACCTATGCCGCCTATGCGATAGAGGCGTTTCATCTCCTCTACTTCTTCTATGGCGGGATTGAAGACATCGTGGTATGAGAAGACAGGGTTGCCCTCGACGTGGCCGGGGTCGGTGGCGCGCAGGCGCGTAGGGTCAGTGTACATGCTCATAACCTTGCGCTCGACGGTCTTTGGGTCGTCCTTGAGGAAAATGGCGTTGTTGAGGCTTTTGCTCATCTTGTTTACGCCGTCGGTTCCCGGCAGCCTACCGACTTGGCCGATCAGCGCCTCCGGCTCATTGAGCGTCGGGCCATATATGTTGTTGAAACGCGCTACTATATCTCTGGTTAGCTCGATGTGCGGCCTCTGTTCTTCACCGACGGGGACGAGATGAGCGTTCACCACAGTTATATCGGCAGCTTGCGACACAGGGTAGCCGAGGAAACCATAGGTGACGTTGTCCTCCATCCCCTTTTCGCGCATCTCATCTTTGGTGGTCGGGTTCCTCTCAAGGCGCGCCACAGTTACCAGGTTCGAGTAGAAGACAGTCAATTCAGCTATCTGGGGCACGAGTGATTGTATGAAAAAGGTTGCCACGTTGGGGTCGAGGCCAACAGCCATGTAGTCCATTGCCACTTCGACTATGTTGTCGCGCACCTTCTGTGGGTTGTCGAAGTTGTCTGTAAGGGCCTGCACATCGGCAATGATTATATAGGTATCATACTCGTGCTGTAGCTTGACTCTGTTAGCAAGGGAGCCGACGTAATGGCCGAGGTGCAGCGCGCCGGTAGGCCGGTCGCCTGTAAGTATGCGCTTCTTCATTTACTTCCTTTCAGGGGAGAGAAACTCGGCCCTATTATAACACAGGGAGCAGGGATTAGCAGCTAGTCCCTGCTCCCTGCTCCCTGCTCCTTCGTCTCCTATTTTTCGGGGGCGCCAGGCCCGGTGTAGCCTGCTTGTTCGACCATCTGGAGGAGGTCTTGCCAGGGGCCGCTTAGCCCATCGTTGGTTACGCCGTAGAAGATGCGCATGGAACCATCTGGATAACGACTTACAAGATCGCAACGCGCTGCCCCGGCCCGCTGCTCGCGCCGCCAGAGGCCAATGGGGAGCCCAGGGTGCCAGAAGATCTCTGACATGGCGGGGTCCCCATGCTCGTGCTGCACAATTGCGTAGTGCCACAGCCGCCGTGCTGATTGCTTGGTGACGTTATGCACGGTGCTTTCGTTCCGCAAATCGCGCATGGTGTGGTAGCTCCCACCATCGCGCGCCTCGGTGCTCACGATCTCCACGCCTGTGGTGGGCGGGGCGGGCGGCTCACTCTGAGGCGCTGCGTCAGTGGTTTTGCCTGAGCTTTTAGCTCGCCCTTGTCGCCTACCCTTTTCAGGAGCGGCGGTTTCCGCAGGCGCGCTTGCCCCAGTCGCCTCACTCTTCTTTGCGGTGTCAGATTCCGCTTGTGCCAGCGCGGCCTCGGCGGCCTTTTGCGCGGCGCTCTTGCGGCGTGAACGGCCACGGGTTGCGGGGGGCGCGGTTAGCTCCGGCTCTTTTTCTTCGGGCGTTAGCTCGCCCGGTATCTGCGGCCCAGGCTCAAGCTGCGCTTCAACCAGAATGGCTTGCGCCCCGGAGGCGGTGGCGGCTGACGCTGCTGAGGGCGCTTCTACCTCCAGCTCTTTTGTAGAGGTGCGCCGCCTGCCGCGCTTCGGTTTCCCCTCGGCTACATTCTCCTCGCGGCTGACATGCTCGGCTGAGACTGTGGTTTCCATAGGCTCAGCTGTTGGGCCTGCCGCTTCGAGCGCGGCTTCGGCAATCTGAGCGCCGCTTTTGCGCCGCGAGCGGCCTCGCGC
The DNA here is from genome assembly GCA_027317125.1 of Chloroflexota bacterium. Lineage (GTDB taxonomy): Bacteria > Chloroflexota > Chloroflexia > QHBQ01 > JADMIH01 > JADMIH01. The sequence continues at coordinate 4,040 of DAHVFG010000035.1, forward strand.
AGGCTTCTCAACTTCGCTTTTCTCTGCTATCTCAAGGGTGGCGCTGGCGGCAGCTTCCTGAACGGGCGCTTGCTGGGTGCTTTGTTCGGTTATCGCCGCGCTCTCAACTTTGCCGCGCCCTGTCGAGCGGCGGCCTCCACGCCCTCGCGCCCTGCCGGCCGTTTCTATTTCGGGAGTGGCGGCTGTCTGCTCCGGTTGCGGCTCCGATTGCGGCTCGGATGTGACCTCCGGCGTTTGTAGCCCTGCCGCAGACAGGGCTGCCACTTCGGGTGGCGCTGCACTCTCCACGACAAGGTCATCCTTCCTGACCATCGGCTGAAGCTGGCCTTTTATCTTCTCAGGAGGAAGGTTGGGGAAGGGGGTGCGCGCCAATCGCTCTGGGCTGGGCACGGGTTGTTGCGCTCGCTGCTCCTGAGCTGCGGGCCGCTCCGTCTGCGGCTCCACAGGCTTTTCTTGGGCCGCTACCCGCTCCGGCTGCTGCTGAGGCAGATGCACCCTTTCCCCACGCATGGGCCGCCGTTGCGTAGCTGGCTGTGTTTGGGGCACGGCTTCTGCCGACACGGCAGCAGGTTGAGGCTGCTCGCGCCGAATCGGAACCGGTCGCTCGACTTTGGCCTCGCCCCCCAGCACCAGGCTTACGATTTCGTCGCGAGTGGCGACCAGGGTTTCGCCCTCTTTACGCAGATAAATCTGGCCCGTTGGTGTGTAGGCGTAGGGCTTGTCGTCGCCCTCCGGCACATCGATGATTATTACACCCCGCTCACCGTTCTTCTCCACATTAAATGTGACGTCCAGCGGCGGCTCGATAGTGCGTTTTACATCCTCTTTCAGTATACGCATATCATCATCTGCCCTATCGAGCCCATGTATCGCCAGGTGGGTATCAGGGTGAGCGCCGACATATATAGCGCCGCCCTCGCCGTTGGCAAAGGCTACGATGTCATGCAGGATGGGCCGGGTCCGGTGCAATTTGGAGAGGGCGAGTTCGTGGAAGGCCTGCACCGCGCTTGGACCCTGCTGGCGCGATTTCTCTACAGCTTCCCAGGCCTTATTGGACCTATATGGGCGGGTACGCGTGAAGTCGGTGCCTAGAAGCACCTCTTTTAGCCCTGCAAAAGATGCTTCTCTCACCAGCACCTCGGTGATACGCGCGCCTACGCCCAGGCGCTTGTTCATGCTATCTGCTTGTTCGGTGTTCACCGAGTGCGCGTCGGAGCCTTGTATACAGTGCATTCTGCGTGGATATTCCGGTTTGGACGCATTGTAGAAGGAAGCTGTATTGCGCCTTCCGGGCGACTCAAGGTCTGTTACTTCGAGCGCGGCCAGGTTGGGGTCCTGGGTATAGGCTATTTTGGTCTGCCCGCCAAATGGAAAGCCTTGCATAGCCACGCCGTTAGAGGAGTTAGCGTGGGCGGCAATAGCCAGACCACCGGCGGCGGTTATCGCCTGATATGCCCTCAGCACATCGGATGTCGAGCCTGCATCGGGCGCACCCATAACCATTTTCTCCTCCGGCACATTCAAGTCAAGGAGGAGGTGCTCCAACTTCCTGACTGATGTCTCCTCTGGGAAGACGCCCAGTATATGAAAGCCGAAAGTGGCTGTGAACTCAAAGGCCGGAAGGACCACCAGCTTCGCCAGGAGGCGGCGGTATTCTTCAAGGGTGGTGCGCTCTTCATCGGTGAGGCGGCCCAGCCTCTCAAGAAGGGAAAGGGTCTCTATCTCCCGGTGCATAGAGGCATAACCGCCAACGCTGTTATGGTCTGCGAAGGCAATAATGTCGAGACCTTTCTCTTCGGCCTTCTTTAGTATGTCCAGGTATGATATTCCTGGGTCGCGGTAATCTGTGGAAGCGGGTGTATGGATGTGGAGGTCCATACGCTTCCATTCAAGGCCGTCTCCGGCGGGGCGATTGTGCGCTATCTCTCTGTCTCGGTCGTGGGTTCGATAGGCCGGGTTGGCGGACGGGCGTCTGGCTCCGTCGCGGTAATAGTTTTTTCGATTTATGCTCAATTATTTTCTACCTCTCAGTACAGCGCAGAGGAATGCAGAACGCGCGCTATCAGGGGACAAGTCCCATGTAAAAGTATTCACGTTCTAACATCTATGCGTCTGTCTACTTCGCGAGGCTGTTGTTTTGATCAATTGATAAGGTTGCAAGGTGTGGGTCTAAGCTATGTCACAAGGAGGATCAAAGCTCGTTAGCCACAGATCACACCAGAAAATCCCCCTGGGGCGGGAGGAAGGCCTGGGTATCTTCCTGAGGCGCATCTGCTTTCTTATTTTCAGGTTGGGCAACTTTCTTGTTTCGCCCCGAAGACGAGCTTCGCGAGCTATTCTTTCCCTGGGCCTGGGTATGTTGCACGTCCTGGGTATCAGGTTGCAGTGCGCGAGGTTTCTTTAGCGAACTATCTTGGGTGGTGGGTTGCTCAGCGCTTACGCTGCCAGGATCGCCAACGGGTACGGCGGGCGACTCATTAGCGGGGTGGAGCGCCAGGTCTATAACCTGATCCATTGTCTCAACCCAGCGAAAGTCTAACTCGCGCCTGATAAGCGGGGGCAGCTCGGCCAGCTCCGGTTTGTTGGCAAGGGGGGCTACTACGCTCTTGACGCCCCCTCGATGGGCTGCCAGCGCTTTCTCCTTGAGACCGCCTATCGCCAACACGCGCCCCGTCAGCGTTATCTCGCCTGTCATGGCTACATCGCTCCTCACGGGGCGATTGGTGATAGCCGAGATGAGGGAGATCGCCATAGTAATGCCTGCCGAGGGGCCGTCTTTGGGGATAGCGCCTTCAGGGAGGTGAATATGCAAGTCTGATCGCTCCAGCTCAGCCACATCAATTCTGAGCTGCGCTGCCCGCGACCTGGCAAAGGTGAGCGCTGCCTTCGCCGACTCTTGCATCACGTCGCCGAGCCGCCCTGTTATGATTAGCCCCCCATGGCCGGGAACTACTGCTACCTCAACGGGCAGCAGTTCGCCGCCATGTTCGGTCCAGGCGAGACCCATCGCCACGCCCACCTGGTCGTGCCTGATCTCGACCTCTGCGCGGTATCGTGGCGGCCCCAGGAACTCCTCCAAATTGTGGGGAGTAACCCTGACTCTGGTGGTGCGCCCCTGTACCACCTTACGTGCCGCCTTGCGGCATATGGTCGCTAATTTGCGCTCAAGTTCGCGCACCCCAGCCTCGCGGGTATAGGTGCCTATTATAGAGTGCAACATGCGGTCAGGTACTTCGAGGAATCCCGGTTCCAGCCCGTGCGCTTCAACTTGCTTGGGGAGCAGATGGCGGCGGGCTATCTGCGTCTTTTCCTCCTCGGTGTAGCCCCCTATTTCTACTACTTCCATTCGGTCGCGCAGAGGTTTGGGTATGTTGTAGAGTATATTGGCGGTAGTGATAAAAAGCACGTCCGACAGGTCGTATGGTACATCGAGGTAATGGTCCACGAAGGTGTGGTTTTGCGCTGGGTCCAGTACTTCCAACAAGGCGGCGGCGGGGTCTCCGCGCATGTCTGCTGCTAGCTTGTCAACTTCGTCGAGCAACATGACAGGATTGGATGTGCCTGCGGTCCTCATAGCCTGGATAATACGGCCCGGCATTGCGCCCACGTATGTGCGCCGGTGGCCCCTTATCTCCGCCTCGTCATGCACCCCGCCCAGAGACAACCTGACGAATTTACGGTGCATTGCCCTGGCAATGGACTCGCCCAGCGAGGTCTTGCCGACGCCTGGGGGGCCTACGAAGCAAAGTATTGAGCCTTGCTGCTGTGAGCGAGAAGAAGTCGCGGGATCATCGCCATACGCCGCGTTCCCTGTGCTCCCTGTGCTCCCTGTGCTCTCCACAGTACGCCACATCCTCTGTTTGCCGTCAACTGACTTTTTCCTGGAGGTCAGCTGCCGCACGGCAAGGAAGTCGAGTATTCGCTCCTTGACGGTAGGCAGGCCATAATGGTCCTCTTCAAGCACCTGCTCGGCGAGGGGCAGGTCTATCCGGTCAACGCTTCTCTCATTCCAGGGGAGGGCAAGCACCCAATCGAGGTAGTTGCGCAAAACGGTGCCTTCGGGCGATATTGACGGCGTCCGCTCAAGGCGGGCCAGCTCTTTCGACATCCTTTGGAGGGTGTCTTGAGGCAGAGCTTTTTTCTCAAGAGACTCGCGCAACTCGGTAATCTCGTTGCCGCCTTCGCCTGCAAGCTCATCGTGTATTGCTTTGAGCTGCTCGCGCAGGTAGAACTCGCGCTGATTCTTGTCAAGAGAGGCGCGCACTTTATCTCTAACTCTCTGATCAGTTTCGAGCATATCGACAGCGTTTGTGAGCACCGCGGAGATATGGCTCAAACGCTCCGATTGGTCGGTCATCGCCAGCGCTTGTTGGCGCTCGTGGACATCAGAGAGTAGATGGGCAGCCAGCAGGTCGGACATGTAACCTGCATGGCGCGCTGCGCGGATATGGTCAGTTGCGTCGGAGGGTACTTTGCTGTTGAGAGCAGCGTACCGATCGAAAAGCCCGGTTAGCTGGCGCATAAGCGCCTCTGTCTCACGCCCGGAGACTGTCTTCTCCTGCAACTGCTCGACCACTGCCATGAGGCAAGCGGCCCCCTGGGCCACTTTTTCTATGCGAACACGACTGAGGGCTTCTATTTCAACCTGCAAAGCGCCGTCAGCCTGGTGGCGCACCTGTCGTACTTCGACCAGCGTACCTAGCGGATAGAGGTCTTCAGGTGAAGGGTCTTCGCTATCAACGTTTTTCTGGGCAACCACAACCAGGCGGCGGTCGGTTCCCGTAGCCATGTTGAGCGCCTGCACGGAACGTGAGCGCCCGATTGTCAGATTGACTATTGTCCTGGGAAATACAACTACATTCTTGAGGGGCAGGAGCGGGAGCTCCCTATTCTCGTGGGGTGCGTCGTTTGCCATATAGATAACTGCCCTACCGGCTTTCAGCAACTGGCCCGGTACAAACGGCTTTTCGCCCATTCTGCCTTTGCCCATTCTGTTGCTGCATGCTATTGCCTTATGGAAGTATACCACAAAGACTATAGCACAGTCTACGCCATTATCTGTACTCATGGTCCTAACACTCCCAACGCATATGTACCATATGCCCACAAGTGGGACCGCCAGGGCCGTAGTGAGTACAGTATAGAAGGGAACGAAACTTGCACAACCAGGTGAGGCAGGTTCTTCCCTAGCTAGTCAGGAGATAACAGTGAAGCTCAGGTTACTGGCTCTTTTTACTTTTCTTTTGGCGGGACTCCTTGTGGCATGCGATAATGGAGGTGGACAGCCCACGCCCACAACCCGCCCTTCAGATGCAGCGCAGACCACCACTGTTATAGAGCAGACGCCGAGCGCGAGCAGCACGCAAGCGCAGGCTAACCAACCGACAGTGAGCGAGCCGTCTGCGGTTGCCACATCGCAGATGGCCTCCCCACCCGCCGAGGCAGGGGGCGCGGGGCCGCTGCAACTGGAGCCTAATATCATAGAGACGACTGGCGCCACTCGCAAAGGTGTGCTTGCCAATGAGCGCTCTATCAACCTGCCAGTAGACTTTCATATAAAGGCGTTTGCCTCCGGGCTTGATGGCGTGCGCTGGCTTGGGCTTTCGCCGGAAGGTCTTGTTTACGCCACGATACCGGGGGCGGGCGAAGTGCTCACGCTGCCGGATGCCAACAAAGATGGAGTAGCCGACAGCGTAAAGACCTTCGCCGATAACCTGCCGGGCGTGCATGGCATAGACTTCAAAGACGGGGCTGTTTATGTTGCCACAGAGACGGAGATCGTGCGCTTGCAAGATACAAATGGGGATGGCGTGGCCGACAAGCGCGATGTGCTGGCTAACGACATTCCGGGGGGGGCCGGGCACACAACACGCACGCTCTTATTCAGACCCGATGGCAAGATGCTTGTTTCGATAGGCTCCTCGTGCAACGTCTGCGACGAGACCAACGAAAAACGAGCATCTATCTCGCTCTATTCAGCGGATGGTAAGTTCGAGAAGGTCTATGCGAGCGGATTGCGTAACGCGGTAGGTCTGGGCTTACAACCAGGGACAGGCGACCTTTACGTCACCAACAATGGGCGCGATGGACTCGGTGATGATATTCCTCCTGAGACTATCTACAACATCAAAGAAGGCACTAACTACGGTTGGCCTTTCTGCTATGGCGAGCGGATACCTGATAAAACGCAGAACACGCCCCCAGGCTTCTGTGATAAGACCGGCACTCCTGCTGTGAAGATGCAGGCGCACTCCGCGCCCCTGGGCCTCGCCTTCTACACGGGCAGCCAGTTCCCTGCTCAGTATAAGGGGGGTATGTTTGTCGCCTTTCATGGCAGTTGGAACCGCTCGGTGCCGACGGGCTACAAACTGGTCCTCGTGCGCTTCAAGAACAACCGGCCCGACGTTTCGGGTGCCAACATGGGGGTGCAGGATTTCGCCACCGGCTGGCAGGCCGACGGCGATGTTTGGGGCAGGCCGGTAGACCCTCTGGTTGCCGCCGACGGCTCCCTCCTGCTTACCGACGACAAAGCGGGTGTCATCTACACAATATACTACAAAGTGAACGCAAGGCCGTAGCAGGATAGTGGCTCGCTTCTTCGGAAGCAGCCCTCTCTGGCGTCTATTGCTAAATACCCTCTGAGGGTAAGATCGAGTGCCCTGGCTATGCGAGCAGGCAATCTCTACTCTTGACGTTGCCTGCTCATCCCTCATATAATCGAGTAGGCGAATAGCCCTTTTGCGTTGGCTCTCTACAGCGACCCTGGTCCCTTTACAACGGTCAGCCTCCATGATGGACATAGCAACAATCGAGCGAGCGCGTAACGGTGACGAGGAGGCATTTGTGCTCATATATGAGCATTTTAGCCCCTTGATACATCGTTACGTCTACCGCCTGGTGGGTAACCAGGAACTTGCCGATGATATTACCCAGGAAACGTTCCTCAAAGCTTTACAAGGCATTCGAGGTATCTCGCGGGACTCTAATATCAGCGCATGGTTGTACCGCATCGCCTCTAATGCCTGCTTTGATGTAATGCGCCGCCGCAAGCTCATCACCTGGATGCCTATCATGGAAGAAAGCGACAAGAGCGATGAGTTTACTTCCGATGACTTCACGCCCCAGTTAATCGAGTCGCACCTGGTGCGTCGGGCATTAATCGAAATGCCTCCGACCCTTTCGGTTTGCCTTGTGCTCAGATCGGTGGAGGGCTTTTCCTGTGAAGAGATAGCAGAGATTCTCAAGATACCCAAAGGCACAGTATTCAGCCGCCTCGCTCGCGCCCGGGAATCTTTCATAGAGGTCTACAATAAAGTGGCGCACAACACAGGTCCACTGGACTCAGGCGCTCCAGACGATAAAGTGGGAGGCAGGGGGCGTTGAGCTGTAATCGTTACCGCGAACTGTTATCGCGTTACGTAGATGGCGAAGTCACCCTTCGCCAGCGCAATGATCTGCTGGCGCACGTGCAGCAGTGCCCCCATTGCTCTGCCTGGCTGGCACGCGTGCGGCAAACTGATGTGCTGCTCAAAGGTGGCATGGTTGAAGATGGCCCCTCCGACCGGGTGCGTGCTGCTGTGCTCAATTCGGTGCGCAACAAAAGGGCGCAGCACGGCTCACAAGTTGCAAAAGCTGCGCCTGCGCCCCGCTTCGGCGCTCTGCACCTCGGTGCAGCAGGACTCCTCCTCAGATTCGAGCCTTCACCGCGCCTTATTGCAGTTGCGCTGGCCGCTTCATTCATGGCCCTTATGGGTCTGGGCTACTGGCTCAACATTCTGCCCCCACTCACCGGCTATAACAAGCTGGGTTTCGAGTTTCCAGGCGAAACGGCAAATGCAAGCACTGTAAATGCCACTCCTCTACCTGCTATGTCATCAGGCATTAGGGGAGTTGGAGGCACGATGGCTGTGCCTAATCTGCTCCGCGTGCTGCCGGCAGACGGCGCTCGCGACGTGCCGTTGAGCGACACCATCCGCATCCGCTTTGACCTCCCTATGGACCGTGCGTCGGTGGAAAGCGCTCTGCAACTAGACCCGCCTGTAGCCGGTCTTTACAGCTGGGACGCGGATAACGAGGTGAGTTTCTCCTCAGCATCTAACGGGCTGCTGCGCGGCATCACTTACACTGTCGTCCTCAGTAATAGCGCGAGATCGCTGGCAGGTACGCCCATGGAGCGTGCTATATCGTGGCGCTTCCATACGCGCAACCCATATCTCGTCTCATCCAGCTTGCCCATGAGCGCTACTGTTGCCCCTACAGCTACTTTTACCCTGAACTTTGCTGCGCCTATGGTTAGGGCAGATAGAGCGTTCTCACTTGAAGATGAGAGTACAGGGCAGGCCATTCCTGAGTTAATTAGCTGGGCTGCGGATGGCCGCAGCGCACAGATCATGCCAGGGCGACCGCTTTCGCCCGGCAAGGTATATTTACGGGTGGGAGCGGACCTGCCCACGCAGTGGGGCGACACTCTGGGGCGCGCTTATGAGTTCGTATATAATGTTGATCTGCCAAAGGCGCGGCTCCGCATGCTCGATGGCCGCGTGGCCTTCCTATCCGCCAACGCCTACTCTCAATTGCGCTATGGGGCTGTTTCGGGCGACGTCGCGGCATCTCTCGGGGACACGGGCTTCGAGCTCTATGCCCTTCCAGCCGAGTACTTATCAGCGATAAGCGCGCAGTCGAGCCTATGGCCGAGCGGCTTGCCTTCGGGGTTGCCGGCTGGCCTATCACACTTGCAGAGATTACAACCCACGCCCTATGTTACAGGCGCATCGGAAAGTAGCGTGCAGGTGCCGCCGCTACCGGCGGGCACTTACTTGCTTGTAGCCACCGCCTCTGCTCAGGGCGACACTATAAGCGATTGGCAGCTGCTGGTTGTCTCGGACGGCGCTCTAACGCTCACGGGCGACAATGCTTCCTTCTGGGCGACAGATCAGGGGGGGCATTCATGGTCTGGAGCCGAAGTATCGCTCTACTCGCCCGCAGGCAATCTATTGGAGAAGGGTGTTACCGACAAAACAGGGCTTTGGCTGCCCTCCACGCGTGGCGCGGACGCTTCTCTGGCAATCGCCCGTGACACCGCAGGCCACATGGCAGCCGCCATCTTGACGGGCTCCGGCAAGCGCTGGAGCGATATAGCTCCTACTCTCCAGGCTAATCTTCAGACCGACCGCCCCGATTATCGTCCGGGCCAGCAGGTGAACTTCCGCTTGCTTTTTGAGACCGCCAGCCAAAGCGCGGCCCCCGCCACTCCATCTGTGGAGCAAGATGTTTCGGTGCTCCTCCTCACCCCCACAGGCGCGGTAGTTTCCGAGTTGAAACTCAAACCCGACAGCGTAGGTGGAGTTAGTGGCCTTTTCACCTTATCACCGGAGCTACGCCCCGGCCTCTATACCATAAGGGTGCGTGCCTCTGGCGGGCAGCGCGATTTCCCCTTGCAGGTAACACCCCTTTCCACTGACACTCTCAGCGTGTACCTAGCGCCTGGCCCTGCCACATGGGATGGCTCTACCTCCATCACGCGCACGGTGAGTGTCCTCGGCGCAAATGGTGAGCCGGCTTCGGGCGCACTGCTCACGGCAACGCTTGGCATAGATGGCGATAGCTGGGCTTCCACGCCAGTAGTCGCGACTACCGACAGCAATGGCCGCGCTTCTATATCCCTGGCGCTGCCTGCCTGGGCTTCGGCCTATAATGAGCCTGGCCTCTATATACGCGTGGAAAGCGCAGCGCCTGGCTTGCATGGCAGCGCCTCACAGTTCCTGGACCTCACATCAATACGTAGCGCGCAGCTTGGCACCAGGCAGTTGGTCTCTCCTGGCCTCGACCTCGCCGCTATTGCTATGCCTGCGGCTGGTGGCGCTATCCATTTGCGCCTGGTGAGAGTGGGAGAACAAGATATAAAGGGCGATACACTGGTCCTCGTCCAATCTCAAAGAGGAAAGCAATTTTCGCAGTCGCTTGATCTCTCCGCGAGAGGGGGCGACGTGACGCTCACCCTACCGGGGAGCTACGCGGGCGGCAAGGTGAGCTTCTACGGTGCGGGTGTCGCACTTTCGCGCGAGCTGGCGCTACTGCCAAAAGAAAGCGCTGATATGCTCCTGCGCGTCACGGCGCAGCCCACTGTTGTCGCAGGCACTCCGGTGTCGCTCACTCTAAGTATGGTGGATAGTGGGGGAGAGAGCCTTGCAGGAACCGCCTCTCTCCGGTTCGAGAGAGTGGCAGGCTCCTTGCCTGAAGAGGAATCACCTGGCTGGGAGCCGAGCATCAGCCTTGAGGCTAGTGGCCCGGTCACTGCCACAGTAGCTTCTCCTGCTTCTCCGGGCCTGTGGTACATGCTGGCTTCAGCCGCCACACCTGATGGGCGCGATGTGAGCGCATGGTCAGTGATTCAGGTGTTGCCCGGCCCTCACATCCAGCTTCCGCCGCCCCAAAAGGTCCAGGTGGGCACGCCACACCAGCTATCGATTGCCGTCTATAATCCAGACAAAGAAAGGGTCGCTTCAGATATAAGCGCCTCCGTCGAGGGTTCGTTACGCCTTGTGGGAGATAAGACACAATCGCTGCAAATTGATCCGGTAAGCTGGAACCGACTCAATTGGCAGGTGGTCGCCGGGGAGCCGGGTCTTTCCGGCCTCGCACTTTCCTTCTCGCCCAATGCGCACATTGCAGGCTACTGGAACCTCGATGTGCAGGTGGAGAGCAATCCCGGCACAAAGACAAGCTACGCTTCCGGCGTGCTTACGGGCGAGCAGACGGTGGGAGTGGTGGTGCCCTCCGGCATCCCGGAGGACGGGCTCCAGCTTGAGGTGCGCGCCTCTACTTCACTGCTGCCTACCCTCGCGAGCATAGCAGCAGGCATTGATGATGAAGCACCGCGCACAGGAGAAGAAGTCTCTGCGGCTGCTGCGCGGCTTAGCAATATCGCTTCCGTTGCTGCTGCCTACCGGCGTACCGGCTCGGACTACTCTGCTCCTGTTGAGCTTTCTTCTATTGACCGATCCTTACTTTTACAGCAACTTTACTCCTGGCAGCAAGCTGATGGCGGCTGGCGTCAGGGCGCAGCAAGCTCTGGTGCCAGCCAGATGACTACGACAGCAGAGGTGTTGCTGGCTATGCGGCGAGAGAGCCTTTCCTGGGCGGACGGTGGAAGCGCGCCTCAGCCCGCTGTAGATAGCTCGGTAATTTCTCGCGGCCTCGACTATCTATTATGGCAAATGTCGCGCCCAATTGAGGATTTGTCCACGACAGGAGCCCTGGATGAGCGTGCTTACAGCCTGTACGTGCTGTCGCTATATGGCGCTTTACAGCCCGAAAGCGCACGCCCTCTGATAGCTTATACCTCTCAGGCTAACGGTGGGGCAAGCCTTTCGAGCGGGGGCAAGGCGTGGCTGGCGCTTGCCCTTTGGCAGAGCGGAGACACGGAGGAGGGTGCACTGCTGATAAACAGGCTGGTTGGTGAACAGCCAGGCGTAGAAAGCAGTGCACAAGCTCCCATTCTTGAAGGGCTGATCACAGCGAGCTCCACTGCTCGCCAGGGCAAGACAGGAGCGCAAGACGCCTCTACCTATGACAGCGCGGCAATGGCCTATGCCCGGTCGCTCATGGAGTCGAGGCAAGGCACCGGTTGGCGCACACCTTCCGACACGGCTGACGCGCTCTGGGCACTTGCTCACTATGCGGTAGCTTTCGGCGAAAAAGCCCTGCCTGGCACACCTATCCTGACCTTGAACGACCACCCTGTGGACGCGCAGATAGCCCCACGTGACGGTAGCACGGTTTCTATGGCCCTTCCCGGCAGCGCCCTTCACCCTGGCACCAACTGGCTGAAGCTAAAAGCGCCGGCCAGCGGCCAACCTCTCTATTACAGCCTGACATTACGAGCCACAAGATGAGGATAGGGACGGGGACTGGGGGCTGGACTTCAGAAATTATTGCCACTCCCTGATCCTAATCCTTTGTTCAGGAGTACTATGGAACGACTAATCGTAGAGGGCGGTTATCCGCTTTGCGGTGAGATAACGCCCGCTGGAAACAAGAACTCGGCCCAGCCTATGCTGGCGGCTTGCCTCCTTACTGACGAGCCGGTGACTTTGCACAACGTACCTAACATAGAGGATGTGCGTACTCTCCTCACTATGCTGAGTGGGATGGGCGTACGGGTGGACTCTTCTCCTGGCGATAGCAAGCATACAGTTGTATTGCAAGCTAAAGAGGTTGGCAGGCAGCCCGACCGCGAGCTTGGCTCACGAGTCCGGGGGTCGCTCCTTATGGCAGGGCCACTCCTTGCGCGGACAGGGCACGCTGTGCTGGGGCAACCGGGTGGCGACGCGATAGGTCGCAGGCGTATAGACACACATCTCCTGGCCCTCAAAGCGCTTGGGGCCAACGTAGAGGTAGCAGGGGACCAGTATATAATGACCGCCGACAGGCTGCGAGGCGCTGAGGTCTTCCTGGATGAGGCCAGCGTCACAGGGACGGAGCAGGCTATCCTCGCTGCGGTCATGGCTGAGGGCGAGACAACAGTATGCAACGCCGCATCCGAGCCTCATGTGCAAGACCTTTGCCGGATGCTCAATACACTTGGCGCACATATTGAGGAGATAGGGTCAAATAGCCTCACAATAAAAGGGGTAAACGCCTTGCATGGCGGTGAGCACACGATAATGTCCGACCACATGGAAGTCGGCAGTTTTATAGGGCTTGCCGCTGTGACCGGAGGCGATCTGCGGATACACAAAGCTGTGCCTGAGCATATGAGAATGACCAATCTCGTCTTCAGCAAGCTGGGTGTAGAGGTAAGGGTCGAAGGCGACGACATAGTTGTGCCCGGTGGGCAGGAGCTCAGGGTAGCCAACGATGTGCATGACGCTGTGCCCAAGATAGATGATGGCATCTGGCCTGCCTTCCCTTCCGACCTTATGAGCATAGCCCTCGTAACGGCCACCCAATCAGAGGGCACGGTCCTGATCTTTGAGAAGCTTTTTGAGAACCGGCTCTTCTTTGTTGACCGGCTGATAGGGATGGGCGCACGCATCGTCCTCTGCGACCCTCATCGCGCTGTAGTAGTAGGCAAAGCACGGCTGCGCGGCGAGGAGGTATCAAGCCCCGACATACGGGCAGGTATGGCGCTTCTGCAAGCCGCTCTCTGCGCCGACGGCGAGAGCACGATCTTCAACGTGCGCCAGATCGACCGGGGCTACGAATCAATCGAAGGCCGTTTAGAAGCGCTTGGGGCGCACATTCGGCGCGCGTATGATTAGGATGCGGCGCAATAATGGACGACAAGATGGCCTTTACTCTACCTGGGCTGATGGCACCCAAAGTAGGGCCAAGGCAAGTTTTGCTCTGGGAGTCTTTCTACAGTAGTACCTTTGGGGCGCTGAGGTACTACTTTGATAGTACCAAGGGGGGATTTGCTGAGGTACCGATAGGCTATATACATAATAGAGGGTGCAGGCTAAGATAAGGGCAGAGAACAAAAGAGAAAAAACGCTGTCATGCTCCTCCTGGTTCGAGGCCCCCTAAAAAGGGCCTCTCGTTCTTTAACCCAGGGCAGTAACCTTCTTTTGCGCTGCCCTTGGTACGTGACTGTTCAGAATTAGGGTATAACCAAGTTCAAGAGGTATATATGTGCGCCCTCACCCCCAAACCCCCTCTCCCATGAAGGGAGAGGGGGCTTTAATTCTGCTGAGGACACAGGGGATACAGTTGTTCTCCCACAGGGGAGAGGGGGTTTGGGGGTGAGGGCGCACATATACCTCTACTCTGAACGGTTACCCTGATACAGTGTTGGAACTTTACATGGAACATAGGGGAGGAAGGCTAAGCTCCGGTGGTTTCTCTCTTTGATCTTCAAAGCTACCAAAGCAGCTTGAGCGCGGCCCTCATGCTTCTAACGGCCCTGGCTGCCCTGTCGGTCGGGTTGTGGGCGCTTGCTCGCGAGCGCGGCTCTGCCGTGAGCCTCATCTTTTTCCTGGTTACACTCAGCGTGGCAGCGTGGCTCGCCACCGGTGCGATTATTTACTCCGCCACTGACGAGCACAGGGCTCTGTGGTGGGCCAGAGCAGAGTTCATGAGCCTACCTTTCGTTGCGCCCGCTATCTACCACTTCAGCGTGGGGGTTCTGGGCCTTCACAAGAGGTCACGCAAAGTCGTGTGGACTGGGTGGGGTCTCGCGCTTTTCTTTTCGGCGGCGGGCGTGAGTAGCAACGCGATGGTAGAGGGGGTGTCCCGTTATCCGGGGGGTTATTACAGCAATTTTGGCGTGCTTGGCTTGCCTTTTGCCATCTTCTTCTCCGGCTTCCTTGTTGGGAGCATGCTTCACTACTGGGGAGAATACAGGGTAGCAGATGAAGGTGTACGTAAAGCGAGCATTAAGTGGCTGCTGATAGCGTTCGGTGTGGGCTGCCTGAGCGTGCTTGACTTTGCCCCAGTCTATGGATTAGCAGGGTATCCTCTCGGCTACGCGGCTATTCTTGGTTTTATAGTAGTAACGGCAACCACTATACGGCGTTTGCGTTTGGTGAAGATGGAGGTTGCGTTCACAGCCAATGAAATAGTCAGCACGATGGGCGATGCGCTGCTGATTGTTGATGCGGAAGGGGTCGTCAAGCTGGCGAACAAGGCTGCGGGCGAAATATTCAGCGTGAGCGTAGAGGAGCTAACGGGTAAGATGGTGACGGCGGTAACGGGCGACGGCCACTTTGCAGATCAATTGCAGGCGATAATAGAGGTGGGGCTTACGCAAAGCTATGAACTGGACTACCGCCCAGGAGGAAGAAAGCCGAGAGTTTTGAGCCTCACTACGTCGGTCATAAGGAGCCAACCCACGGCCACTCTTTGCATAGCACGGGATATTACCCTCAGCAAGCAAGCCGAGAGGGGAGCCATGCTGCTGAAGGAGGAGCTTGAGCAAAGAGTGGCCGATAGAACTTTACAGCTGCAAGACGTGCATAGAGAGTTATGGAACGAGTTGACCAGGAGGCGGCAAGTAGAGCAGACGCTCAGGGAGCTAGCCACCCACGACGATCTGACGAAGCTGCACAATCGGCGGGAGATGAAGCTCTCCCTGGCAGGAGAGATCAGACGCAGCCTGCGGTACAAGCGCCCATTTTCACTGGTGATGCTTGACATTGACCACTTTACGCAGGTGAACGAGAAGTACGGCCCGCAGGTGGGAGACGAAGTGTTGCGCTGGGTGGCCGGTATGCTAATCGAGAAGATGCGAAGCACAGACTGTGTGGCCCGCTATGGCGGCGAAGAGATGGCGATCCTACTTCCTGAAACAACGTATGTTGAGGCATATCAGGTGGCTGAGGACCTGCGCTTACTTGTGGCTGGGCACCTCTTTGTCTTTCCCAGGAGTAGTGGAGAAATCTCCCCTTTCTCTGTTACGGTGAGCCTGGGGGTAGCAGAGCTTACTAAGGATATCGCGTCAGTAGATGCTCTTATCGAGGCGGCTGATCTGGCGCTTACCGACGCCAAAGCCCAGGGCCGCAACTGCACAGTCCACTATTATCCTGAAACGGCAAAGCTGGATATTTCGGGCGGGGATCACCAGCAGCCATTCCTGTAAGAGTGGTCAGTGGCCGGTGTATGATTAATGGTAAGTTGTGGGGTGGTTGGAGCAGGGTGGGGGTGGGGATGGAGAAGGGCGCAGTTGAGGCGCAGTTGTAGGCGCAGATATGGGACGGCTGCCAGTGCCTTGTAGCGCGGGCGCATCTGGTCTGGTGGGTGGGTGGGAAGGAGAGGGGGCTTTCTCCCTCACCCCTTGCCCCATCTCTCATGAAGGGAGAGGGGGCTTTAATAGCCAGGGGACACCGCTGTGACCCCGTCGGGGGCTTTGCGCGTGGTGAGTGTACAGGAGATACAGTTGTTCTCCCTGCGCCCCTTATTCTGAACGCTTAGCTGGCGCTCAAAGGGTGGACAGAGCGAGTCAGTTGGCCTGACATAGCGATCAGTATATTACCCAGTCTCATTCAGGACCAAAGGACTATTCTGCCTAAGCGTACGGAGGGTTATTATAGATCAGTGGTACACCTACTACTATATCGCCTGTTTAGAGGTATTTATGCTTGCGGAGAGTAAGGAGAAGCTGGCCGGTACTGCCAGTGTTTCAAATGCGCGCTTGGGAAGTAGATGGGCGAGCAAGAGGCAGCTTTATCTTCTGGTACCCTTTGCGCTTTTTATTTTTAGCTTTGTCTATAGCACCTGGAGTTGGGTGCGTTTCTTCCAGTCGCCCGATGTAGCGAATAGCGAGCCTGTTGCGCTCTTCAGCCAAACCGATTTTCCCGCCGTTACTATGGCATCCAGGATGGTTAGCTCCGGTCGTGGTGGGGACCTTTACAACTTCGAGGCCCAGCTGCAAGCGCAGCGAGACCTCATATCAGAAGGGTATATTTACCAGCCTCTTGCCGCGCCCCTCCGATTTCCATACCCTTATACGCCATTTCTAGCTGTGCTGTGGTCTCCCTTATCCCAGATGTCACCACTGGCTCAGATGGCTATTTATGACCTCCTCAATCTGGCTGCTATGGCTGTGGGCTTTTGGTTCCTTCTGCTATCTTTGCCGCTTCCCAGGTTGCAAAGAGTGCTGATACTGTTGAGCGTGTTGACCTATTTCCCTTTCATCAACAACCTTGAACAAGGGCAGGGTAGTGGTATAACTATCTTTAGCCTGGCGGTTGGCATTGCGCTTTTGCGCCGGCGACGTGATTTGCCTGCCGGTCTTGCTCTGGGCTTATTAGTTCTCAAGATGCAGTGGTTGCCTATTCTGCTGCTCGTACTGCTTTGCAAGCGAAGATGGCAGGCGCTCACCGGCGTAGCGATTACCGCAACAGTATTCCTGGCGATTAGCTTTCTGGCGATGGGCACTGCTTGGATACCGGGTTTTCTGGATGTAGTGGTTCGAGCGCAGCGTTTTGACCCGCTGTTCGCTTTAGCTCCATCTCTGAGCCACAGCCTGAGCGGGGGTATTGCTGCGCTGATAGGGCAGTTGAATCCTGCGCTAAGAACCGTAAACACGGCGCTCACTCTGGCTGTAGCGGGCTTGGTAATCTGGC
The DNA here is from genome assembly GCA_027317125.1 of Chloroflexota bacterium. Taxonomy (GTDB): domain Bacteria; phylum Chloroflexota; class Chloroflexia; order QHBQ01; family JADMIH01; genus JADMIH01. Next base: position 21,103 of record DAHVFG010000035.1, read on the forward strand.
TTTGGAGGGGAAAGTGGCAGCCCGGCACACCGAGATGGGATGGCCTTATCGCTGTGACTTTGCTGGCAATGGTGTTGACTAACCTGCAAGTCAACACACATGATCTATCTCTGCTCTGCTTGCCTGCCGCACTCGGTGCCTCTTACTTCTGGCAGTCCACAGACTTCAAGCATGCCACCAAGATGTGGTATGGTCTTTTCTGGGTAGCATATCTGGCTCCGGAGCTCTTTCTACCTCAGATATTTTCTGCTCCCATCCGGCTCACCACCCTCCTGATGGCACTGATGCTTTGCTTCCTGGCGGGGCTACTGCTGCGTGTGAAGGGCGACTCGCGCGCCATCTCGAGGCTTGCCACAGCTTCCAGGTAGGTAAACAGCAGCGCACAACTTTTTGTTTGTGGTAGAAAGGGTAAGCGCTGGGTTAAATGAAGAAAGCGCGGGAGTTGAAATCTCAGCGCTTTCTTTATGCTCAAGGGGAAAAGCCCTCGTGGCTGCAAGAGGGGCCGAAGCGAAGTGCCGGGAGTAAGCCGGCACCTGGCCTGCGTGGGTCTATCTTTTTTGCTCGCTTCCCGCTTCTGTCAGCGTTTGGGGCACGTCCATGTGTATGCCGGGACCCATCGTGCTTGTCAGGGTGATAGATTTGACATATGTGCCCTTAGCACCTGTGGGCTTGGCGCGTACCACGGCGTCTACGAAGGAGAGGAGGTTGTCTTTTATCTGGTCCTCGGTGAAGGAGGCTTTGCCGATGCCTACGTGCAAGAGGCCCGTCTTGTCGTTGCGGAACTCGAGCTTACCGCCCTTGACTTCGTTGATTGCGCGGGGCAGGTCGTTGGGGTTGTTGACGATGGTGCCGCTCTTGGGGTTAGGCATGAGTCCTCTGCGGCCCAGCACCTTGCCAAGACCTGCCTTACCTATCTTGCCCATCTGGTCAGCTACCGCGATGGCTACGTCGAAGTCTACCCAGCCGCCATTGATCCGGTTGATCAGCTCGTCGCTGCCCGCGTAGTCGGCTCCTGCCTCGAGGGCGATACGCTCGCCCTCGCCTTCCGTGAAGACGAGCACGCGTACAGGCTTACCTGTGCCATGTGGCAGGGTAGCTGTCGAGCGCACCTGCTGATCGGCGTGGCGCGGGTCGATGCCGAGCTTCATATGCACTTCGACTGTGGGGTCGAACTTTACATAGGTGGTCTTCTTGAGCAATCCAACGGCCTCTTCAGGCACGTATGTTTTTTCTTCGTCTACCTGGGCAAGAGCCTCAAGGTACTTCTTTCCGTGCTTAGGCATTCGTCTCCTCCTATCCTTTCACATCAATGCCCATGCTGCGGGCTGTGCCTTCAATCATCTTCGAGGCTGTCTCTTCGTCGTAGGCGTTGAGGTCCTTCATCTTGGTGCGGGCGATCTCGGCGATCTGGCCCTTTGTGACAGAGCCTACTTTGGTTTTGTTGGGCACGCCTGAGCCTGCGGGCACTCCCGCGGCCTTGCGCAGCAGGTCGGCTGCGGGGGGCGTTTTGGTCACGAAGGTGAAAGAGCGGTCCTCAAAGACAGTGATTTCCGCCGGTATGATAAAACCGGCCTGATCGGCTGTGCGCTCGTTGTATTCCTTGACGAACTGCATGATGTTGATGCCATGACCACCGAGCGCCGGGCCGACGGGAGGCGCTGGTGTAGCCTTGCCTGCGTTGATTTGCAGCTTTACTATTGCGCGTACTTTCTTAGCCAATTATGAACCTCCTGTGTGTAGTAGCCTGCTGCCTGCATCTTGTTGACGTTATCTCTTGCCTCCGTTATAGTTGCATTTCCCTCACAGTTGCCGGGCAAACAAAAGGGCCTGGGAGAAGCCCCAAACCCACCTTGCAGCACGGAGGCTGCATTCTCCAAAATGGCGTTTGAGGTATCGGCGGAAGCGTAAGAGCTTCCTCCCTCCGCTATTCACTTATTCAGGCAGCCTTGCTGTTCGGCAACGACTGCTATACCTCACAAGCTGACTGCCACAAATTATCTGCTCTCAGACCAGCTTTTCTACCTGCAAAAAGTCAAGCTCCACAGGGGTTTCGCGCCCGAAGAAGGATACGCGAACCCGTACCTTACCCTTCTCCTGGTTGATGGTTTCGATTATGCCCTCGAAATCGGCGAATGGGCCATCTATGATCTTTACCGCCTGCCCAGGCTGCAACATCACTTTGAACTTGGTGGGCGCTGCGGTCTGCATTTGCTTGAGTATAGCGTCGGCTTCTTGCGGGGGGAGGGCGGTTGGCTCGTTTCCTATACCCACGAAGCCGGTTACACCAGGGGTGTTACGCACTACGTACCACGATTCTTCGTCCATGACCATCTCGACCAGTACATAGCCGGGAAATATTTTGCGCTGTACAGGGTGGCGCTGGCCTCCCTTTATCTCTATTTCTTCTACTGTGGGCACTTCCACGCGGAAGATCCGCTCGCTCATGTCGAGGGTGAGGATGCGGTGTTCAAGGTTTTTTTTGACCTTATTTTCGTAGCCGGAATAGGTATGTATGATGTACCAGTGTCGGCCATCATCGAATGTGTCATCCGCCGTGCCGGGTGTGGTTTCGGTGTCGGCCGCGCCGTTGCTCGCACTGTTCAGCACGGTATCAGGTGTGACTGTTTCTTCCATGTCGGGCTGGGTATCTGTTACGTCGGTAAAGGTTTGAGGGTCCATATGTGGTGGATTTTGCTCCAGAGCGCGTGTAACGTGGCGGGCTAGCGATTGACCAGTTGGTAGATATAGTTCAATATGGCGTCTATAGTACCCAGCAAGGTGCCGAGGACGGCGGTTATACCTATTACCACAATCGTGAGGTTGCGTGTCTCCTCACGTGTGGGCCAGGTGACCTTGCGCAGTTCGGACCTAATATCGTTGATATTAGTACGCATCCTGCCAATTCTGCTGGTATCATTGCCGACGCTGCCTGCCGCCGCGGTGCGGGGTTTGGCACTCCCCGGTGCGGGCTGGGGCGCTACGGGCTGTTTGCGGCCAAGCATAGCCATTGGAATGGGACTCCTATCAGGCTTTGAGAAATCTTATACGCCTACCAATTAGATCAAAACAGGTATACAGCAATTATCGCTTGCGGGCACGTGCGGAGGGACTCGAACCCCCAACCTTGGCTTTTGGAGAGCCCTGCGCTGCCAATTGCGCCACGCACGTATGCTCTGTGACTTTGGCCTGGAACTCCGGCCTTTGCTGCTGTTTGGCCTTTTACAGCTTGCTTCATGAAAAGAAAAGAGCCGGACGCAGATCCGGCCCGTCCAATGTGCCCCTCATTATACGCTAACCAAAGCGTTACTGTCAAGGATTCGACGCGGTGTAAGAGTTCAGAGTTGGGGTGGAGCATTCTTGAAGGAGTCGCTGTGAAGGCGTATCCTTACGTACCCTCACCCCATGCCCTTCTCCCATGGAGGGTGGAGGGGCTAGCCGCCTCCACCTCAAGTCTGAACGGTTACGACGCGATGCGGGCTAAGAGTGAGCACACAAGAAGGGCCGGAGTCAGGGGTTAGGTGCTCCCTGGCTACTTGGTTTCGCGGTGTACGCGAGTGGCGCGACAGCGGGGGCAGAACTTGTTAAACTCCAATCTCCCCGGGTCGTTTCGTTTGTTCTTGGAGCTTGTATAGTTGCGGTCCTTGCACTCGGTACAAGCCAGGTAGATAATTATGCGATCTGCTTTCTTTGCCATGATATTTACCCTCAGATGGAGTTACGAGTTGTATCACCACAACTCGTAACTCGCAATTCATAACGCCGCCGGAGGCGGGAAGTGAATGAGGTTAAGAACCTCACTCGATAATTTTGGCTACCACGCCTGCGCCTACTGTGCGGCCACCTTCGCGGATAGCGAAGCGCAGACCTTCAGTAATAGCTACGGGCACGATAAGCTCAACTGTCATGTCAATATTGTCGCCGGGCATAACCATCTCAACGCCTTCGGGGAGCTGGATAGTGCCGGTTACGTCGGTTGTGCGGATGTAGAACTGAGGGCGGTAGCCGGGGAAGAATGGCTTGTGGCGGCCACCCTCATCCTTGCTCAGCACATATACCTGGCCTGTGAACTTGGTGTGAGGCTTGATCGACTTGGGCGTTGCCAGTACCTGGCCGCGCTCAATGTCGGTGCGCTCGATACCACGCAGGAGACAACCAACATTGTCGCCGGCCATCCC
>DAHVFG010000036.1:0-25047 GCA_027317125.1 Chloroflexota bacterium
ACTCTACCGCGTGCAGATACTCGAAGGGAGCAACTATAAAGCGGTTGCCCAGGACAACCTTGAGCGTCTGCTGACCCTCAAGCCTGCGCGTGGGGTGATATATGACCGCAATAACCAGCTACTGGTTGTAAATAATCCTTCCTACTCGGTGGCGGTCACCGCCGCTGAACTGCCCGACCTCAACTGCGCCACAGGCAACTTGCAGGGGGCGAAGGTCTTTCAGGACCTGACCCAGCTTCTTGGCACGCGTGATGTTGTCGCGATCAAGCCGAAAGACCTGCCCGCAGCCCAGCAGGGCGCTGTGGCAAATATTCTGTCAGTAGCGTTGCAGACCCCGGCTGCCGCGCTACGCGGCCCACTCGCCGATATCATGACAGTCCATGTCGGCAGCGAGAACCTCTTTCTCCTCAGGAGCGGCCTCTCAGAAGCGGCAAGCAAAGCTGTGCGGGCCGCACAAGCCCAACTACCCGGCGTTGTGGTTCTCAATGAGCTGGAGTTCAACTTTGTCACCCGCTTTGACAAGTGCCTCCAACCTGTGGTTGTGTGGGGTGGGCTTGATTACAACATGATGCAGCAGGTGGAAACAAAACAGAGCGCCCTGGCAGGGGTGAGCATTGTGCCTGAGCCTGTGCGCAATTACATTGGTGGCGCGCTCTTTTCGCATCTGCTCGGCTATGTCGGCCCGATCTCCCGCGAGGAGTACCTGGCCTCCCGTGCCATTACTTCCACCTACCAGTATGGGCCTGACGACAAAGTTGGGCAGCTCGGCCTGGAGGCTTCGTTAGAGGACCAACTGCGCGGCCAGAAGGGGGCGGCCAGGGTCGTAGTCAACTCGCATGAGCAAGTGGTAAGCCAGATCTCCGTTCAGCCTCCGATCACAGGCAACAACGTGACCCTTACTATTGACGCCAATCTACAGAAGGCCGTTACCGTCGCCCTTCAAGACGGCATCAACAAGGCCAAGGTGCAGGCAGGGGTGGCTATCGTAATGCGGGTAGACAATGGGCAAGTGCTCTCGATGGTGTCGCTACCTTCGTACGATAACAACCTCTTTTCCACAGGGATAACGCAGGCTAACTTCGACACTCTTATGAACGATCCGGCCAAGCCGATGTTCGACCGGGCGATAAGCGGGGCTTACCCACCAGGCTCTACCTACAAGATGATTACGGCTTCGGCGGCGCTGCAAGAGGGAGTGGTGACGCCCATTTCTACTTACTATTGTCCAGGCTATATACAAGTGCCATATAGCAACAACGAGCAGCAACGCACCACCTTCCGCGACTGGCTGGCGTCCGGGCACGGCACCATCAATATCGTACAGGCGCTCACAGAGTCGAGCGACGTCTTTTTCTACATAGCGGCAGGTCCACGCCAGGAAGACCGCCGTATTCGGCTGGATAACGGCATTGATCAGGTGACATATACACGCTACTACACGCCTGGCGCGAGCAAGCCTACGGAGTTCAATGGCCTCGGCATTGACAAGCTTTATAAGTATGCCACCGCCTTCGGCCTGGGGCAGAAGACAGGAATAGACCTCCCAGGCGAAGTCTCAGGGCTGGCTCCTAACCCCGCGTGGAGGCTGTCGGCACGTGACGCTGCCTGGTCGCTTGGCGACACACTCTTTACAGCTATAGGCCAGGGCGACAACCTCCTCACCCCCCTACAGCTGGTGAATGTGACTGCGGCTGTAGCCAACGGCGGCACATTGTATAAGCCACAGCTTGTGCTGAAGGTCACAGCCCCGGAGGGCAAGACTGTCAAGGATTACCAGCCGCAGACGCTCGGCCAGGTGCCGGTTTCGCCGGAGAATCTCGCGCTGGTGAGGGAGGGGATGCGGCAGGTGGTAGCCAATAAGGTGAAAGGCACCGCCACACGCATCACCCTTCAGAGCATCCCGATAGCAGGTAAGACAGGCACAGCCGAGTTCGGGGACCCTATAGCTATAAAAAACGGCAAAGAAGTGCGCCGCGCTCACGCCTGGTTTACCGCCTTTGCGCCCTACGACAAGCCGGAAATAGCGGTAGTGGTGCTCCTGGAGGGCGGCCAGGAAAGCCTTGAAGGTTCAACCTTCGCTGTGCCTGTGACTGATGCCATAATGAAGGCGTACTTTCGTGTCGATAAGTGAAATGCAGTGCGTAGGAGGTCTTACATTTGCAAAGTTCGTCGAGCGTTATCATAAAGGGTGTGCGGGAAGGGCTTTTGCTTATCCTTGACGATGAGGTCTCCTTCGCCCAGATCTTGACCGACCTGGCCGAGAGGATCAAGGGGCAGCCGAGCTTCTTCAGTGGGGCTGTGGTGATACTGAATGCCGGGCGCAGGGTTATAGACAACCCTGAGTTTGGTGTGCTCTACAATATGCTCACGCGCAACGGCATGAAGGTTCAGTCGCTTGTTAGCCTTTCGGCGCAGAGCCGACTGGTGGCTGAAGGTTTTGGGGTAAACAGCAGGCCACCTTCGTTCGCCGCCGGAGATGCGGGCGTTTCTCTGGGGCTGAGAGACCGTGGCATTCCCACTATCATCACGAACGAGGTGCTTGAAGGGGGCGTCACCGAAGTTGGCTCCGGCCTCTTTCTGCGTTGTAACTTGCGTCCCGGACAGTCAGTGCGTTTCGCCGGCGATGTTTGCGTTCTGGGCGACATAGAAACGGGCGCTGAGATAATCGCGGATGGCGATGTTGTGATCTGGGGATCGCTCAAAGGGCTGGTGCATGCGGGGGTGAGCGGCGATGATGAAGCTGTGGTTTGTGCCCTGCAAATGTCCCCCATGCAGCTAAGCATCGCGGGGGTGGTGAGCCGCTTTCCGGGCCACACAACAGGCTACCTCGACCGCCCGCAACCCCCTGAGCTTGCCCGCCTCGACGCAGGTCATATAGTGGTAGAAGCGTGGAGCGGGACGGACGGCATCACGAATCATGAATTATGAGTTACCAATTATGAATTATGCTGATCACTAACGCTGCTTTGCTTCTTTGTGCTCAAGATACATCGTGTAAGGATATAATGCAGATGGGCCTGGCGACAATCCCTGGGCACGTGCGTCAATTCATAATTGGTGACGCATAATTCATGATTCGCCAGATCGTCTCATGCCGCTTGCGCTTTGGCGGGCAAGGTATCTTCTTTGCCGACCCAGAAGTGGTTAGGCCTGACGTATTCCACCACCTTTATTTCCAGGTCCTTGTACTCTGTGGCATTTGCTTCGTTCAGCAGGCATAGATTGGGTTCTTCACCGAACTTGGCGACGTATCTTTCCACCGCTTCCTCTATCTTGGTCGTCGCGCTTTTCCTGGGCGTATCATCAAACCAGCCTAAAAACATCACATACCTCCGTACAACTCATACCGGAACTCAAAAGCTGCTTTGTAGAACTCCGAACTTATGTTCTAATCATAGCACAGGCGCCTCTGCCTGTCAATAGGCTTTTGCACATGGTGGGTACCTATGGGAGGCTGCTGACGAAGGAGCAGCCGGCCACCGCTGTAAGCCTTCAGAGTGAGTGCACAAGGACAAGCCCCTGACGGGGTCACAGGGTTGCCCCCAAAGTAAAGCCCCCTCTCCCTTCATGGGAGAGGGGCATGGGGTGAGGGAGGGTAGGTGAGGGTACGCTTCCACAGCTACCCCAAGAAGATTGCTCCACCCTATATCTGAACAGTTACCCCGCCGCTCGCTTCTTGCCCCTGATTGCCCTATCTGTTATGCTATTCATGTTTATTCCACAGGGTACAGGCTTGGGAGAGACCTGCTTATGAGTCGTGTCAGCCGCCTTTACGAACTGCAAGAGATAGATAGCGGCATGGAAAGCCGGGTGGCCCGCATGCGCCAGATAGACGCGCAAATGGTTGATAGCCCGGAAGTGCTCGCGGCCCAAAGCGAGTATGACGCATCGCTCGCCCTGCTCACCGTCGCTCAGGCTCATCTCAAGCAGGTCTCCCATGAAACCGAGGAAGTCTCTACTCGACTGCGTACGCAGGAGAAGCGCCTTTACGACGGCAAGATAAAGAACCCCAAAGAGCTTTCGCAAGTGCAGGAAGAAGTGACCCACCTCAAGAACCGCCTCAAAGCCGACGAGGATGCTCTACTGCAAGCGATGATGAACGCTGAGGAGGTTGAGGCGGTCGCAGGTGCGCGCCGCGACGAGCTAGAGAATCTTTGCAAAGAGCTTGAGCAGTACCAGGCGGGCCTTAGCGAGGAGAAAGACAAGCTCCTCTCCCAGGCGAAGGTGCTCCAGGTCAAGCGCCAGAAGATGGTGACGGAGCTTCCACCGAGCGATTTGCAGGCTTACGAGCGTTTGCGCCGAGGTAAGGCAGGGGTGGCTATAGCGCCTGTGCGCGGTGGGTTGTGCGGCGGCTGCCACGTTGCTGTGCCTGCTAACATCTTGCGGGCCGCTCGCGCCGGCAACGACTTCGTCCACTGCCCTTCATGTGGGCGCATATTGTACCCCATTGGTGAAGTCAGGTTTGAGGAGTTCAACCACGACCTTGATAATATTGGCCGTTAGCCTGCCGAGATGAGAAATCCCGTTCTTGTTGCGGCTGTGACCGCGGGCAAAGCCTCATCGCTCGCTACTCGCCTCCTGGGGCGCGGCGGCGGCACCGCCTTCCCCGGGCTTGTGGCCCAGACGGTTTACCCCGATGTTCTGCGCGCCCTTACCGCCCAATTGCCTGATGGCTCGATTATGGTGAGCGGCACGAATGGTAAGACCACTACCTCGCGCATGCTCGGCTCTATCCTTGAGGCCGCAGGACGTGCGCCGCTCCATAATCGCTCAGGCTCAAACCTTGAGCGTGGGCTTATTTCCACAATGGTCGGCGCGGCTACTCCATCCGCCGGCCTACCTTCCGGTCTCAAGGTGGGATTATTCGAGGTTGACGAAGCGGCAATGCCCAAAGCGTTACGCTCTATCCGCCCCGAAGTTCTACTCCTCAACAACCTTTTCCGCGACCAGCTAGACCGCTATGGCGAGCTCGACGCGATCTACAGCAAGTGGCGCGCAGCTATGCCTCTCCTATCGGAGCGTGCTACCCTGGCGCTCAACGCCGACGACCCCGCTATATCTTACCTGGCCCAGACAGAGGGGCTGCGGGCAAGGCCCTGCACCTTCGGCATCGAGGACGCGCACTATAATCTGCAAGCGCTGCCTCACGCCGCCGACTCTATCTCCTGTCCGCGCTGCAACAGCCGCTTGCGATACAGCCTGATATTGTTGAGCCATCTGGGACACTGGTCCTGCTCGAATTGCGGGTTAGAGCGTCCCACCCCCGATGTGTCGGCTACTCAGCTGCTCTTACGTGGTGCTGAGAGCAGCCAGGTGTGGCTCGATACCCCGGCAGGCTCTCTAAGTATCACTCTGAAGGTGCCGGGGCTGTACAACGTCTACAATGGCCTTGCGGCGGTCGCAGCCGCTCTAGCATTCGGCATCCAGCCGCGCTATATCGTTGAGGGCCTGGAGAAGTTTAGCGCGGCCTTCGGGCGCATCGAGCGGGTGAAAATACCTGGTGATGCCCGACAGAGCTTGCTGATGGCGCTGGTGAAGAACCCAGTAGGCTTCAACGAAGTGTTGCGTATGCTCTTTCCCAGGGCTATCTCGCAGGAAGCCGGTTCTGCGGCCCCAAAGCATCTGCTGATTATCATCAATGACCTGACGGCGGATGGGAGGGACGTGTCGTGGCTCTGGGACGTTGATTTCGAGGCGCTGGCCGAGATGGGCGCTGTGAGCAGCGTTTATACCTCCGGCATCAGGGCCGCCGACATGACCCTGCGGCTCAAATACGCAGGTCTTGACCCTGGAGCTGTCAGGAGCGCGGCCAGGGTAGATGAGGCTCTCGATGCTGCTCTTCGCGCCCTGCCCGCAGGCGAAACGCTCTATGTGCTCCCCACCTATACATCTATGCTACAATTTCGCAAACTACTGCACAGCCGAGGCTGGGTGCAAAGTCAATTCTGGCAAGACTAAGGGAAATTACGAATTATCAATTGAGGTAAGGATAGGCTTTGGTAAGCTGATAAAGGCTACTCGCTGCTACCGACCTTATCAGCTTATCGTCAATTCATAATTCATAGTTCATAATTGGTAATTCTCGAAGGATAGACCGTGGACCTGAGGGTAGCTTTTCTTTATCCTGAACTCATGAATATCTACGGCGACAGAGGGAATATCCTGGCGCTGAAGAAGCGTGCCGAATGGCGCGGCATCGAGGTGCAGGTTGACAACGTAAGCATGGACAGCGTTATAGCCCCCCACTATTACGACTTCTACTTCTTTGGAGGCGGGCAGGACAAGCAGCAGATCGCAGTCTCCGGGGACTTGCAGGGCCGCAAAGGTGAGGCGTTGCGCGAGGCTGTGGAGCAGGGCGCTGTGGTCCTCAGTGTTTGCGGAGGCTACCAGCTGCTGGGGAAATATTACCGGCCTTTTGATGGGGATGATCTTCCCGGTATCGGCCTCTTTGACGCGCACACTGATGCTGGGAATAAGCGTTATATAGGCAACGTGCTGGTGGAGTGCGATCTCCCCGGTATCGGCACGATAGTCGCCTTCGAGAATCACTCTGGCCGCACCTTCCTCGGCCCCGGCTGCAAGCCCCTGGGCAGGTCCATTATCGGTGGCGGCAACAATGGCGAGGATGGCACTGAAGGGGCCGTTTACAAATCGGCTTATGGCTGCTATTTGCACGGCTCTCTCTTGCCCAAGAATCCCCGCTTCGCCGACCTGCTCCTCTCCCAGGCGTTGTACCGCAGGCACGGCTCGGTTGAGTTGCCGCCGCTCGATGATAGTGTCGAAAGGCTTGCTTATGCAGGCGCGGTGGGACGCGCTCGCCTCACCCACTAACGCAACCGTCTTGCATGTATGAGATCAGGCACATCTTTTCAGCCGCGGGGCGCAAATGGCCCTGGGTCTCGCTCTTTCTCTCGCTCGTGCTGGCCGTCGCTTCCTACCAACGCCCCTTCAGCTACAGCCTGAGTCTTGGCACAGCCGCTTCCGCGAGCTACATAACTAACTTCTACCCTCCCCAAAATATCGCCGGGCGCGATGCTCGCTGGAGCGCAGCCTACTCATACATTACCCTGCCCGGCACAGGCGGCAATCGCCCGCTGCGCGTCACTGTACAGTACAACCCTCTGCGCGAAGGCGTCGCAAACCCTCCGCCGATACATGTACAGGGCATCATTGGTGGGGCCGAGCTTTTCAGCCGAACGTTGCAGCCCGGGTCGGGCTGGCAGACTATGGTAATGGATGTGGACTCGCGCCAGCCGCGGGCGCTGGCTGCCCGCGACCTTGTTATTGAGATCAGGACCGATGTTTACAGGCCGCCTGCTTACCCGGGCACAGAGTTTGGGCTGCTGGTGAGCAATGTAACTGTCGAGCCATTGCCAGGTGTATCAGAAGGGCCCGTTGTTCCTAACGTGAGCGTTATGCTAATGCTCGCGGCACTGGTGCTTGCGGTCTACTTGCTCACGAGCAGGATACTTCTCTTTGCTCATCCACGAGCTGCTAGAGTTACCGGGGACTCGGAGGGGGATACGTCTAAGCTCTTCTTGCTTGCGGCCTTCATCTCGCTGGCTGTGGGGGTTCTTGTCTCACTCAATCTCCTATTTGACCTGGTGACAGTATCAGCTACAGTACAGAGTTTGCTTGCACTTGTCATCACCGGGTATATCGTGCTGGTAGTGAGCGGTTGGCTGGCTCCTCGCGTTGTGCCCGCGCTCCTGGTGGAGCTTCGTGCCATCCGGCTGTCGCTCAATTACACACCTCTGCTTGTGTTGCTGGTAGCAGCCCTGGTCGTATTTGGCGCTATTTTCCAGTTGCCCGTCTCCTATAGCGTGGATGTCGGCTCAGGTCGAGACACGCCTTTTGTCCAGGGTTTCAACGCCCCTCTCTTTCCCCTCCCCGACGGCTCGCCCGGCGACTACCGCACCACCTCGGCTCATGCTTACGTGAGCCTACCGGGAGTTGGCTCAGATAATAGCTTTAAGGTCACTTTGCGTATGGCGGCGGATGGTGGCCCGGCCTTGAAAGGTGATACGAGCATCAACGCCAACGGCAGTGAGGTTGGCCGCGTTCGTCTTGGTAATGACTGGCAAAATGTCGTGGTGACAGCAACCAGCGGCCCAGCAGAAATGTTCAATGCGGCCAACCTCAACCTGGAGATTGTGTCGCCTACCGAGCTTGCGGAAGGGGGTGAGCAGCGTGGCGCGCTGGTAGACCGCATAACCATCGAGCAGGTGGGCAGTAGCGGCGCTCTGAGCCGCTCCCCAGCGCACGAAACCGGTCTGCTTCTTGGCCTGTTGCTTCTTTACCTGCTGCTGGCGCGCGCCGGTGGGGTTGTGCCCCGGCTTCCGGGCAGGCGGCTTGCTCTTTGCGTCACCACTCTCACAGCGGCCGTAGTGGCCTGGGCGTTAGCTCTTTACCGGGTGGAGCTGCTGGTAGCCCTTCCACATCTTCTTACGACCCTTGCTCTGGGTTATCTGCTCTTTGTAGCGGCAAGTCATCTCTTGCCCCGCATTAGCGGCCACGCCACGCCTGCTACCCTGCGCCTGATTGCGGTCGCGCTGTCTCTTGCCTTCATGATCCGCTACGGCTTATCTGCTCTCCCCCAGGCTCAGATAATAGATCTGCCTTATCACCTGAAATGGCTCAAGACGCTGCTGGGAGGCGATTTCCTGGCCCTTTACCTGCCGTCGGCAGGTGGGCTATCAAGCGTGCCGCCTGAGTGGAACCTGAATGTGCTTATACCCAAGTCACCTCTATTTTATCTGGCGCTGTGGCCGTTGGGGCTCTTCAGTGGAATAGCTTTAGGGCCGGCGATGTTGCTTGTTACCAGCCTCTTTGATACCTCTGTGGTCTTGCTCCTATTCGCCTTGCTCAGGCGTGTGAGCATGCAAGGGGCTTTGTGGTCCGCGCTACTATACACGCTTATGCCCCTCGCGATGCGGGCATTTGCCTTTGGCATCCTGCCTACCATCCTGGCGCAGGCTCTAGCATTGCTTGTAATATCCATGCCCGCTCTCTCTCCTGGCAGCCTGCGCCGCCCCTTGCCTTTCGCAGGGTGGGTTCTGCTGCTGGCGGCTTCGCTGGTGGCTTTCCCCACCGCGCTGGCGTTCAACTCGTTTGTGTTGGTCTTTTCAGGAGTCGGGTGGGCCTGGCGGCGTGCCGCGCCGCGCTCTACTCTACCGCTGTTGGCGGGCGGACTTGCTATTGCTGTTGTGCTGTCGTTTGCGGCCTATTATGGCCTGTATATCGGACCCTTTCTGGCGCAGACGTTGCCTGCTATGCAAGGTGGGGTTCGCTCACACGGGCAGGAGCTATGGCCCGGCGGCCTGCCAGAGCTGGTAGGCTGGACAGCAGGGTACTCCATTAGCTGGATTCTGTGGCTCTTGCTGCCCACAGGCATACTGCTGCTCCAGCAACCCGGCTCATCTTCTCGAGTTGCCGGGCGTAAGCGCCTCGCCAGCCGTGTGGCTATTCTCATGCTTGGGTGGCTCATCATCTTCGTGGTAGGAGTTGTTCTCAACCTTCGCTTCGACATGATAGGCAAGCATATCTACTACACGATGCCCGCCGCCGCGATAGCGGGAGGGTTAGTGTTGGCTCGATTGTGGATGCGTAATCGTGCCTCACGCTTGCTGGCGGCCCTTGTGGCGTTGTCGGTAGCCTGGTCGGCCATCAGCTTCTTCGCGTGTCGCCTTTGAGCAGCGCTCTACCCTCTTGTAGAATAAAACTGACTACGTGGGTAAGCGTTCAGAGTTGGGGTGGAGGGGCGTCCCTCCCCTCACCCCCAAACCCCTCTCCCATGAAGGGAGAGGGGGCTTTCTTCTTGGGAAGAGCCAGCAATAAAGCCCCCTCTCCCTTCATGGGAGAGGGGGTTTGGGGGTGAGGGCGGGTGAGGGTACGCCTCCACAGCTACCCCAAGAAGATTGCTCCACCCCTAATCTGAACGCTTACCTACGTGGAAACGCTTGCAATGCGGCGCAAACCCACTATAATGTGAATAAATGTGGAAAAAGTGGCAAAAAGTGGGGAAAAGTGGGGAAAACGGTGGATAAGTATCAGGTGTATATCCCCTCGGAGCCTCCATTCAGAGTGTGGAGCAGCGGAAAAGCGGTTGAGGTAAGATGTTTTTAGGGCGATTCGAGCATTCTGTAGACAACAAAGGGCGTGTTTCGGTGCCTGCTCGCTTCCGTGGAGACCTCTCCGGTGAGCTGATCATTACGCGCGGCAACGACCGCTGCCTTTACCTTTTTACCCAGGAAGCGTGGGAGCCACTTGCTTCCAAGCTCAATGCCCTGCCTACGGGCGATGCAGACGCTCGCAACCTGCGCCGCGCTGTCTTCTCAGCCGCCGAACCTGTGGAGATAGATAAGCAAGGGCGCGTGATGATCCCCGACCACCTGCGCCAGTATGCCGCCATCTCAGGCGACGTGGCGATTATCGGGCTTGGCAGCTATATAGAAATCTGGGACCAGGCTGCCTGGCTCGCCCTGGACAGCAGTATAGAGGAAAATGTTGATGTGATCTCGTCCCACCTGGCCGGGCAGTATTAGCGGCTTGCCGATGTCTAAAGGCTCGCGTGGAAAGGGCCGGAAGCTGTCGCTTGCAGGGAGCCCGGCTGGCGATGATCCCCGGCAGGGTGGCGAGCCCTCAGCACCGCATACACCTGTACTCCTCTTTGAAGCGCTGGATGCTCTACAGGTGCGCCCTGGCGGTATTTACATTGACGGCACAGTAGGGGCGGGCGGGCATGCGGCGGCTATCATGGAGCGGGCAGAGAGTGGGAAGCTGCTGGGCTTAGATGTAGACCCTGCCGCCCTCAAGCTCGCTTCAGAGAGGCTTCACAGCTACGTAGAGAGTGGCCGAGTGCGGCTGGTGCGCTCGAACTTCGAGCGGCTAGCTGAGGTTGCCCAGGCAGAGGGTTTCGGGGCCGTAGACGGGGTGTTGCTCGACCTGGGAGTATCTTCGATGCAGCTGGCGACGCCTGAGCGGGGCTTTTCATTTCGCGCTGAAGGCCCGCTCGATATGCGTCTCGACCCTGCCGGCCTCACTTCCGCCTCGGACCTTGTGAATAGTTTGCCTGAAAATGAGCTTGCAGACCTCATCTACAACTACGGTGAAGAGCCTGCTTCGCGGCGCATAGCCCGCCGCATTGTGGAGGCACGGGAGCGCGCACCGATAAGAACCACGTCAGAGCTTGAGCAGATTGTCTATCGCGCTCTGGGCGGGCACGTCGCCGGGCGCACGCGCAGCCATATTCACCCCGCGACCAGGACCTTCCAGGCGCTGCGCATCGCCGCTAACCGTGAGCTTGAAGTGCTGGAAAAAGGACTGTCCGCCTCGGTTGGCCTCCTCAAACCGGGCGGGCGGCTCGCAGTTATCTCGTTCCATTCGCTGGAGGACCGCATCGTAAAGTTGTTCATAAGACAGGAGGAGCGCGGCTGCATCTGCCCGCCTGAGTACCCCGTCTGCCGGTGTGGCCGCGAACCCACATTGAGAGCTATAAGCCGCAAGCCAATAGAAGCAACAGCCGAGGAGCTAGGCCGGAACCCGCGCAGCCGAAGCGCCCGCTTACGCGTAGCTGAGAGGAAGGCTACTGCGTGATGCGCATTGCGTAAGCGGTCGAAGAGGAAAAGACTATGTCCATAATCCTCACACTATATCAACCACGGCTCTATTTCACGACGTCGTTTTACACATCAGCTTTCGTATTATAATCACACTATGACCAACAGACGTAGGAATCAGGCACAACTTACTCACGAGCGGCGTAAACTGCCCTCCGCGCTACAGGTGGTGCCTCGCACGGTGGCTTCGGCTGCTGAGCAGTCGGTTTCTAATATCAGGCCAACGTTGCTACGCTATATTGACCTGCCTCCTGCCATTGCGTTGCTGGTAGGGGCGATTATCATTGCGCTTGTCTGCTTCATTTACCTCACACAGGTTACAGCTGTAACCAACGCCAACTACACATTGCAGGCTTTGCAGGATGAGCACACCAGGCTGCTCCGGCAGCAGGGCGACTTGCAACTACAAATCGGGCGCGCTCAATCTCTCGCCACTATAGAAATGAGCGCCACAACCAAGCTACGCATGGTGCCTATCGGTAATAACTACCAGTATTTACCGGTGGCAACAGGCCCACTCACCAGCGTGCCGCCTCTTCCCACTCCTGCCTTGCCTGGCGATGATGCCGGAGACGCAGCACCATAACGCATTAATTCCTGAGGTCTAAATGGCACAGAACACCCTTAATCAAAAGGCAAGGCAAGCTTCGCGCCCTCGACGTGTAGAGGCGCGGCGGCTGTGGGTAGTGCTCAGCCTTTTTATCGCATTCAGCGTCTACAACGGCTACACGGTCTTTTCCTTGCAGATCCTTCAGTTTAGCAGCTTATCCGCCAAGGCGGAGAGCCGTATCAAATGGAAGGATACGATACCGCCCAAGCGCGGGCTGATCTACGACACTCGTGGGCAACTGCTGGCAGGCAACACCACAGCCGAGGATGTCTATGTAGACAAGACGCGCTCAGATGAAGCGGAATTGACCAGGATAGCCAATCTGCTCGCACCACCACTTAAGCAGGATGCGGGCGAGTTGTTCACTCGCCTCAAGGAAGCGCCGGGGACCAATATCAAAGTGGCGAGCAGGATAGATGACGCTTCCACCGCCGCCATCCGGGACCTCATAAAGAATAACGCCAGCCTTCTAACATACGTGGTGACGCTCGACCCACAGCCTCTACGGCAATACCCTGCTGCCGGGCCCGACCCAAGCCTGGGCCTGGCTGCCTCAGTGCTGGGCTTCACCGACCACGAGAACCAGGGGCACTACGGCGTTGAGGAGTTTTATAACTCAAAGCTGGCGGGGGAAGCAGGCTGGATCCTGGCCGAGCACGACGCATATGGCCGCCCGCTCGTCTTGCAGCAGCCTGAGATGCAGCCCGCCAAGGATGGCTCTGATATTGTGCTCACTATTGACAGCGCCTTGCAGTATATGGTGGAGAAAGAGCTTGCCGCCTCTATCAAGGAGTTCAAGGCGCAGAGCGGCTTCATCATTGTGCAGGACCCCAGCACAGGCGGCATACTCGCGATGGCGAACTTACCGACCTTTGACCCTAACAAATTTAGCTCCTACACCGACTACTCCATCTTCAAGAACCCGATGGTCAACGATGTTATCGAGCCTGGCTCTACCATGAAGATACTCACATACTCTTCTTCGCTCGATGCCGGGGCCATAACCCCGCAGACCACCTTCTACAGCAATGGCTACGTAGTGCGCTACGGTACGACCATCTGGAACGCCACGCGCACTGCATACGGGCAGGAATCAATGCTCTACGGCCTGGGACGCTCGGATAATATTGCTTCTATATTCGCTGCTGAACAACTGGGTGAGACAGACTTCTACAACTACATAAAACAGTTTGGCGTCGGCCAGCGCACAGGTGTAGACCTGGCGGGAGAGGTGTCCGGCCTCATATCCTGGCCCGGCGATGATGGCTATACACCTATCAACCTCGACACGAACTCCTTTGGGCAGGGCCTGGCGGCCACACCAATCCAGATGATAACCGCAGTTTCGGCTGTGGCTAACGGCGGCATCCTGCTCAAGCCGCATGTCTTGAAAGAAGTACAGCAAGACGGCAAAACAGTAGAGACCTTCCAAACGCAGCAGGTGCGCCGAGTGCTCAAGCCTGAGACAGCCTCCACCCTTGCTGATATGCTCGCATATGGCGTAGAGAACAAACTGGTCGCTCGTCTCGCTCAGGTGCCTGGCTACCACGTTTCGGTGAAGACAGGCACCGCCCAGCTTGCCGCCGATGGTGGATATTCGGCTGCGGGCTCGTTCGCATCAGCCATGGGCTGGGGGCCTACAGGCGATGCAAAGTTTACTCTTTACATAGGCTTAATGAACCCGCAAACAAGCCAATGGGGCGAGAATACAGCATCCGTGGTTTGGGGCCGCCTTGCCAAGCAAATCCTCATGTACATGAAGGTGCAGCCCACTGTGCCCATTCCAACTCCAACACCGTGACCAAATTATCAATTGCCGATTCGCGGCGGATCGTTTATCCTCCATATGTGGGTCTTATATCCAGCTTAACTGGCAATTCCTCATTCATAATTGATAATCCCGTAATGGTGTTCACTTTAGAAGACATTTTGCAGGGGACCGCAGGCCGCCTGGACGACGGCGGTGAGGCGCTGAAGACGGGCGGGGAGGGCTTCACCAGAGTTGTGATCGACTCTCGCGGCGCGCTGGCAGGCGCGCTCTTTGTGGCGCTGCCAGGCGAGCACGTAGACGGCCACAGCTTCGTTCTTGATGCGGTTGGGCATGGCGCGCGCGGCGCTTTGGTAAGCGCAGGTTGGCAGCCGCCCGATGCCTTGCCTTCGGGGGTTGCCTTGATCAGGGTGGACGATCCACTATCTGCTTTGCAGCGCCTCGCGGGGTGGTGGCGTGCTAGACACAACGTGCAGGTGATAGCTGTTACAGGCAGTGTAGGCAAGACCTCCACCAAAGAGGTGACTGCCTCTGTACTGTCGAAGCGCTTCAGCACTTTAATGACCGAAGGCAACTTGAACAATGAGATCGGCCTGCCCCTCACCTTATTACGCCTCACCGACCTGCACAAGAAGGCCGTGTTGGAAATGGGCGCGGGATATGCCCTGGGGGAATTGACTTTCCTTTGTGAGCTGGCGAAGCCTGAGATAGCAATCGTGACCAATATAGGCCCTGTGCATCTGGAGCGCATGGGCACAATCGAGAATATCGTGCGAAACAAGAGTGAGCTTGTGCGCAATCTGCCCGCCACAGGCACAGCTATCCTTAACGGCGATGATGAGCGCGTCAGCTCGATGGCTGCGGTAACATCGGCGAAGGTCGTCTATTATGGCCTCAGCGACAAATGCGACCTCTATGCTACAGATATTGTGAGCCATGGCTTGCAGGGTGTACATTTCACCCTTAATGTGCGCGAGGCTGGCGCAAGCTGGCGCATTCGATTGCCGCTGATGGGCAGGCACAGCGTGCATACAGCCCTTGCCGCGGCTGGCGCTGCTCACGTCGCGGGGCTGACGTGGGCCCAGATAGCGCCTGCCCTTGAGCATTTAGACGCGCAGGTACGCTTGATAGTGGTTCCGGGCTACAATGGCTCAACGCTGATAGATGACACTTATAACGCCTCGCCCGCCTCGATGATAGCAGCCCTTAATCTCTTAGAAGAGATGCCCGGCTCGCACATCGCCGTGCTTGGTGATATGCTTGAGCTTGGCAGCTACGAGCGCGAAGGGCACATCAAAGTGGCGCGTCGTGCCAGCGTGGCCGCGCAGAGGCTGGTGGTGCTGGGGAGCCTGGGGCGATTGATGGGCGAAGAGGCACTACGCGTGGGGATGGCTGCCGAGCATCTCTTTTTCGCCGCGGATAACGAACAGGCTGTAGACTACTTGCAACGCATACTGAAAGCGGGCGACTACGTGCTGGTAAAAGGCTCTAACGGCCTTCACATGGACCGCATCGTAGACGCTCTAAAGGCTTGAAGAATTGACCCTCGAACTACTGTCGCCCATCTACAACTCGGGCGTCTCGATAGACGTTTCGGCGTATATCGGCGCTCCCCTATCTCACCTCTTACTGACCGCTCACCCGCTGCACTCGTACCTGGCGGACCTTTTTGCGAATGTAGTGACTCAAGCGGCGCCCACGCCCAGCCCTACGCCTGGGGTTCTCGGCACGAAGTCGAGCAAGGCGCTAGGTCTTGCTCCAAGCGTCATGGTGCGCGCGTTGACCCTGGGGGCGGTAGCCTTCGTCTTGGGGCTGATAATTGGTAAGCCCGCAATTAACTGGCTGCGTGACCATCGCATCGGCAAACATATACGCATCGAAGGCCCAGAGCGCCACCAGGTGAAGACGGGCACGCCCACTATGGGCGGTCTGATTTTCCTTATACCTCTGGTGATAGTCCTCAGTATTTTCATGGATATACCGAGGTTTCCATCGCTTCTTCTGCCCCTCGGCATCGTAATATCCTGCGGTATCCTGGGGGGCTTTGACGATCTATTGAGCACCGTTGTGCGAGATCGAGGTGGCCTCACCGCTCGTTTCAAGATGGCCTGGCTTTTCATTATCGCTGCTATCGCCGCCTGGATACTTTATGCTCCTAACATACTGGGCCACCATACATTATCACTACCCTTTGTTGAGAAGCCGATTGACATAGGTATATGGTACTTGCCTGTGGCAATAATAGCAATCTTAGGCACCGCCAACGCCGTCAATCTCACTGACGGTCTGGACACGCTGGCAGGGGGTACATCGGCTATCGCTTTTGTTTCATTCGGGATCATTGCCTACCTGCAAAATCAGGAGCAGGTAGTCTCCCTTTGCTTCGCCGTAGTGGGCGCGCTGCTCGCCTTCCTCTGGTTCAATGCTCATCCGGCGATGGTTTTCATGGGCGATGCAGGCTCGCTGACGCTGGGCGCGCTGCTGGCGGTATCCGCCCTCATGACTGACCAGTGGCTTTTGCTGCCTCTTATCGGCCTGGTCTTTGTCGGCGTTGTGGTTTCGGACATCTTGCAGGTGCTCTATTTCAAGCTGACGGGCGGCAGGAGACTATTCAGGATGGCGCCGATACACCACCATTTCGAGATGTTAGGTTGGTCAGAAACGCAGATAACGATGCGCTTCTGGCTGGTTA
Source organism: Chloroflexota bacterium (assembly GCA_027317125.1). GTDB lineage: Bacteria > Chloroflexota > Chloroflexia > QHBQ01 > JADMIH01 > JADMIH01. Next base: position 16,689 of record DAHVFG010000036.1, read on the forward strand.
GCATGCTTGCAGGAATGCTGGGAGTGGCGCTAGCGCTGGCCCCTCCTCCTTAGACTCTGTTTCAACGATAGACCCGACAGTTGGCTGCACCCCTGCTCTCTGGTTCTCCTGCACCGATGCCCCTCTTGAACTTGCTATCTGGAGAGATGAATGGCTTCTGGATCGCTTTACGCGGGCAAGAACGTTCTGGTCATGGGCCTGGGGGTGCATGGCGGCGGAGTTGGCGTGGCTCGCTTTATGGCCGCGCAAGGGGCCAACGTGCGCGTCACCGATCTGCGCACCGCTGATAAGATGCAAAGCTCGATAGAGGCTCTGGAGCGCGAAGGTCTGAAGATTAGCTATACTCTCGGCGAGCACAAAGAGGAAGATTTCGTGTGGGCCGATCTGGTTGTGAAGAACCCCTCCGTCCCGAACAGCTCGCCCTGGCTTGAGCTGGCACGCAGCCTCAAAAAAGAGATCGAGATGGAGATAAGTATCTTCCTCAAGCTCTGCCCCGCGCCCGTTATCGGCATCACAGGCACCAAAGGCAAGTCTACCACCTCCACATGGACCTGGGAGATGCTGCGCCACTGGCGGCCCGACGCAGTGCTCGCGGGCAACTTGCGCGTATCCGCGTTACACATGTTGCCTCGGATAGCGGCGGAAACACCGGTGGTGCTGGAGCTTTCGAGTTTTCAGCTTGAAGGGCTGGCGGACCCGGCGATTTCGCCCCATATAGGCGCGGTCACAAATCTCTCGCCAGATCACATGGACCGTTACAGAGGGATGGAAGAGTATGGGGCTGCCAAAAAACTGATATTCCTCAACCAGCGCATCGAGCGTGATGATTGGGCGGTGCTCAACGCTGATGACAGTACAGTCGCAGGCTGGGCTGCCGACGCCCCGGCCTGGCTTGCCTGGTTCGGCACAAGCGCACCCGGCTCTCACCTGCCGGGCGTCTTCGTGGTAGACAGTATGCTGGCCTGGTACGAGCCTGGCGCTGCGCCGAACGTCTTGCTTGGCGCAGACGCGATCCAGCTGCCGGGGAAGCACAACCTCTCTAATGCCGCCTGTGCTGCCGCGATAGCGATTCTGGCGGGCGCGCCGTTGGCTGCGGTGAGGGCAGGGCTTCGGTCGTTCCAAGGGGTTGCAGATCGCCTTGAATACCTCACTACGCTACGAGGCGTTCGATTCTATAACGATACCACTTCTACCACTCCGGCTTCCACTCGCGCTGCTCTCTACGCGTTGGACGGGTCAATTGTGCTTATCGCGGGCGGCGCTGACAAGGGGCTGGACTTCATGGAGCTTGCGCCGGACGTGGCGAGCCGCGCACAATCCGTGGTTTTGCTGGAAGGCACAGCCACCGAACTGATGGAGCAGCAATTTCGTGACGCGGGCGCCACCATAGTTGGCCGCTATGATGACTTTGAGGAGGCTGTGGCCGCCGCATGGGAGGCTGCTTCCGCAGGAGGGGCAGTGCTGCTCTCCCCAGCCACAGCTTCTTTCGGCATGTTCCGCAACGAGTTCGAGCGCGGAGAGCGCTTCCGCGTAATTGTCGCAGCCCTTGTGGAAAACTCCACCTAGTAACCCGCACATGGTGTAGAGTGCTATGTACATGGCCGCCGTGCGTGGCGCGTGTGTGTACTTCCCTCTGTCGATGATAAACGTCTGCTCGCAACTATTAGACGGTACCTCTCAAAAAGATGCTTAAGCGCTCACGACGATTCGAAAGGCCCGATTACTGGATACTGGCTGTGGTTGGTATCCTCTGCATAATCGGCGTGCTAATGGTTTTCTCATCAAGCGGCGTCAGCCCCGACGATCCTACCTACCTGATAAATCGCCATATTCAGTGGCTGGTAGTCGGTTCCGTTGCCCTCTTTGTGACCATGAGCGTGCCCTACACCTACTGGCGGCGCTTCTCGGTGCCCGCAATTCTTGTGGCGCTCGCGCTGCTGGTGCTGGTGCTGGTCGCTCCTCCCTGGCTCTCCCAGGAGGTGAATGGCGCAAAGCGGTGGCTATCACCGGGCAACCTGCCCATCTCTCTCCAACCTTCTGAGCTTGCCAAGCTTGCATTCGTGATATACTTGGCGGATTGGTGCTCCACCAAAGGCGAGAAGGTGCGTGACTTCTCTTATGGCCTGATCCCCTTCGGTATTATGCTAGGAGTGCTAGGAGTGCTCGTCTTTATGGAACCGGACATGGGCACTACCCTGGTCCTCTTTTCTACGGGGGTGGTGGTCTACTTTGTCTCCGGCGCTGCTGGTAAGCATATGTTTATCGGCCTGCTATTGGCGGGTGGAGCCTTCGCTACTGCGGCGCTGATCGAGCCTTATCGCTTCAAACGTATATTGTCGTTTCAGAACCCCTGGGACGACCCTACCGGCGTAGGCTATCACACCGTGCAGTCGCTACTTGCCCTCGGCTCCGGGGGCCTGACGGGGATGGGGCTGGGGGCTTCCCGGCAGAAGTTCGGCTGGCTGCCGGAGCAGTCCACCGACGCCATTTTCTCGGTCTGGGGGCAAGAGGCAGGTTTTATAGGCGCGGTGTTGATGCTCGCCCTCTTTGTGATGCTGGCGTGGCGCGGCTATCGAGTAGCCCGCACAGCGCCCGACGGCTTCGGGCAGCTCCTCGCCGCTGGCATTACAACCTGGATAATCGCCCAGGCGATGATCAATATCGGCGCGGTCAGTGGGGCGATACCCTTCACAGGGGTGCCTTTGCCTTTCATCAGCTACGGTGGTTCCTCTCTGCTCATTCTGTTGGCGGGCGTCGGGCTGCTCCTCAATATATCGAAGTATGCCAATTCGCCTCTGGCCGAAGCGCCACCAGCCGCGAGCGGCAGAGTACTCAAGATGGAGAGAAAATACGAGGTATAGCGCCAAAGATGAGAAGCGTGAGTGCCACCTCTTTTTGGTCGTTGCATTTCCTCACGTCGGCGGAGCTACGCTATGGTAATCACTCTTGAATGGTGGCAATGGGTCCTTCCCGCCATAATTGCCTGCGCCGTAGTCGGCATCTACATGGGCTGGCGCATCATGGGGCTGTGGACTGTGGGCGTCTTTTTCAGTGGGCTTGTGGCGACCCGCCTCGGCCCCAAGCTCGGCCTCTTGATAAATAAGCTGTTCAGCGTGATCGGACAGTTCTTCGCAATCGCCGCTGGTAAAGACGAAAATAGCATCAACCCGCCCCAGATCGTAATCGCGTCACCCTGGGAGCCTGTGGCTACAGGGCTGCTCTTTCTTGGGCTGGTGGTTCTCTCCTGGTGGATAGCGCGCAAGCTCGCGAGCCGAGGCAGCGATATTGGCCTGCTGGGCCACCTGCTCGGCGGGACCTTTGGCGTGCTCGTCTCCGTAATTGGCCTCTCGCAAGCTTTCGACTACTGGAGCGATTTCGTCAAGCGTAGTGGCTCCAACCCTTCAAGTCCGGCTGCGGTGACGGTGCCGCAAATCTCTGTAGGCGTGGCGAGTCTCCCTGGCTCCAACCCCCTGGTGGGCCTTGCCACAGTAGCCATCGGCCTTTTCCTGCTCATCATAATTATCTACACCATCTGGCGGGCGGTCCGAACAGCCCTTTGATATGCAGCGCCGATATTGCGGCGTGCACTTCGGGCGCAACCTTTAGTATCTGTGGTCAGTTATATATATGAGGGCGCTCATAATTTCCAGTAAGCATATCTGCTGGCCGCTTGATATACACAACTACTACCATGCAGCCCGGAGCAGCGCCCGCCTCCGCATGCATAGCTGCGTGAAGACAAAATGAGGAGAAGAATGATGAAACGGAGCTTAGGCTACGCGATGCTTTTAGGAACAGGCGTCGCAATAGGAATATTCGTATCGCTTACATGGCGAACGTATAGCACGATCGCTGCGCCCGGTGACTGCCAGGATTTTCCGCAGACCGGGCATAAGGTGTGCGGCAGGTTCCTCAATTACTGGCTGAACAATGGCGCGCTGGCACAGCAAGGATATCCGCTATCTGAGGAGTTCACCGAAACCAGCGATCTCAACGGCAAACCATACACCGTACAGTACTTTGAGCGCGCAGTTTTCGAGCTTCACCCTGAGAACCAGCCGCCCAACGATGTGCTCCTCTCTCAGCTTGGCACTTATCTCGCCAAAGAGAACTATAGTAAGGGCTTCCCTGCGACATCTGGAGAAACGCCTTTCTATGAGAAGCGCACTTCGGCCACAGATGCGTTGAAGTCGTACTATAATGCTGTCAACCGCAAAGAGTATGAGCGGGCCTATAGCTACTTCCAGGGCTCCCCTAATCCCTCGCCCGATGTAGCACCTCCATACAATCAGTTCGTAGCCGGCTACGCGGATACCGTTTCTACAACGCTGGCTGTGGGCAAGGAAACTATAGATGCTGGAGCAGGCAACATCTATAGCAGCATACCTGTAGTCATTACTGCCAAGCGTACTAATGGCAGCACAGAGACTTTCTCCGGCTGCTATTTCATGCACAGAGTAAACGATGGTATCTCTCTCAACCCACTCGATGAGCTTTGGAGCATCAACTTCGCCAGGCTATCTACAGCCCCCGCAAACACCTCCGTAGATGCGATGCTGGCGCAAACCTGCACCAGATAGATGTAGGGGTTGGGGAGCAGAGGTCAGGATTTAGGCTCAGCTACTAACCTCTGCTCCCTGGTCACCAGATGTTAACTTTCGTACAATACCCTCATGGTTGGTACCCTACAGCGTATCTCGTACTCCGGTAATCGTTGGCACTTCATAGGGATCGGCGGGGCGGGGATGAGCGCCCTTGCTGCCGCCTTGCTCGATCTGGGGGCGCAAGTCAGCGGGTCGGACGCTTGCGCATCGGAGGCTGCTCGCGCCCTCGAAGAGCGCGGCGCTCGCATCTTCACAGGCCACAGCGCCTCTAACCTCGGCGACGCCACTCACGTGGTGTTGACCACCGCGATACCCCCTGACAACCCTGAGCTACAGGCTGCCAGAGAGCGTGGCTTACCTATTGTCAAGCGTGCTGACTTGCTGGGGCAGCTAATGGATACCATGCGCGGCGTAGCTGTTGCAGGCACGCACGGGAAGACCACCACCTCTGCGATGCTGGCCTGGGTGCTCGCCACGTCGGGGCGCGACCCTGCCTACATGGTTGGTGGGCAGATACGCGGCCTGGGGCCGGGCGGCCACTGGGGCGCAGGCTCCGAGTTAGTCGCCGAGGCCGATGAGTACGACCGCTCCTTTCTTTACCTGCACCCCGAAGTGGCGATAATCACCAATATAGAGACGGATCACCTTGAGTATTACGGCAGCGCAGGAGCAATATATGCAGCCTTTGGCGACTTCGCCGCCAACGTTAAGCGGGGTGGCCTCCTCATTCTCTGCGCCGATGATGCAGGCGCGAGCTCGCTCGCCTATGACCTTGTCGGAAGCGCCGCGCCATTTCGCCTGCAACTCTATGGATTGAGCGACAAAGCTCTTTGGAGGCCGGAGAAACTGTCGCAGAACAGTCGCGGCGGCACAGATTATATTGCTGTGCGCGGCGGCGCGGAGATTGCCGGGCTATCGCTGCAAATACCAGGCATGCACAATGTGCTCAATTCATTGGCCGCTCTCGCTGCCTGCGTTGAGTTGGGGGTGCCCATTAGCGAGGCTGCCCACCGGCTGAGTGAGTTCGTGGGCACGCAGCGCCGCTTCGAGGTGAAAGGTGAAGCCGGTGGTGTGACGGTAATTGACGATTATGCACACCACCCGACCGAAATATCGGCTAATATCACGGCGGCCAGGGCGCGCTATCCTGGGCGCAGGCTCGTTGTCCTTTTTCAGCCTCACACCTACACCCGGACGCGCGACTTTCTACAAGGGTTCGCCGCTTCGTTAAGCGCTGCCGATCAGGTAGTGGTGACAGAGATATATGCCTCACGTGAGCGGGACACTCTGGGAATGAGTGGCCGCCAGATAGTTGAGCGGATAACAGCACCCCAGGCGTATTTCGCACCCACGCTGAGTGAAGCCCGAGAAACCCTGCTCGACGATCTTGCGCCGGGCGATCTTTTACTTACGATGGGCGCGGGCGATGTCTGGCGGGTGGGCGAAGAGGTGCTCACAGGGCTGCAAGAGAGAGATGCAGATAAAAGCCTGCCGCCCGGAAGACGACATATCCCCTTAGCTGAGGGCGAGGGGGTCGAGTTGATGCACGAGCAGGCTCAAGCGCAGAGGCAGGGCAGTGGGGAGCATCTCACATCCCCCAGCGTTACTTTCAGGGCTGATATAGCGTCTCGGCTTACGCAAGCCATAGGCCTCCCGGTAGTGCGTGACGAGCCGATGAGCAAGCATAACTCGCTAAGGATTGGCGGCCCGGCTACCCTCTTCGTCACGGTGGACAGCGCCGAGCAACTTATCGCGGCGCTGTTATTTGCGCGGCAAAATGACGTTCCATACCTGGTTATCGGTAACGGCACAAACATGATCGTGGGCGACTACGGCATAGATGGTCTTGTAATACACAATAAGACGAATAAAATATCCCACGATCTTACAGGAGACGCGACGAGCCTATGGCATGTGGACTCCGGTCTGCTATTCAGCCGCCTCGCCAGAATCACTTGCGATGCAGGGTGGACAGGGCTGGAGTGGTCGAATAGTGTGCCGGGAAGCGTGGGTGGTGGCGTGGTAAGCAACGCCGGGGCACACGGCAAAGAGCTTAAAGATGACCTTGCGTCCATCAGGGTACTGACCGGAGAAGGCAAGATCGAAGAGTGGCCCGTTGACCGACTCCAACTAGGTTATCGCACAAGCCGTTTCAAGGCTCATGGTACGCGCACTTTATCTCCCACAGAGGTTATTCTGAGTGCGAGCATCATCTTGTACCGCGACCTTGAGGGGCAATGCGCCGCCCGGATGCGTGCGTACCTGCAAGAGAGGCAGGCAACGCAGCCGCAGGGCAAAAGCGCAGGCTCTACCTTCAAGAACCCGCCAGCGAACTCAGCCGGTTATCTGATAGAGCAAGTAGGGCTAAAGGGCTACAGGTTCGGCCAGGCGCAATTTTCTCCCAAGCACGCCAACTTTATGATGAACCTCGGAGGCGCTACAGCATCTGATGTGCTTTACTTGATGGACCTCGCACGCTCTCGTGTTCGCGAGCAGTTCGGTATCGAGCTGGAGCCTGAGATAGAGTTTATTAACGATCAGGAACCGGAGGTTAGTAGCTAACCTCCGGTTCCTGAATAAAAGGGTGCAGAAAATTAGCGGTTGGTGTTTCTCGTGGTGTCGGTCGTATCGTAGGGCGCCATTCCGCTATGCGCGCTGTCGCTATGCGTGGTGTCTGTGGTAGTTTGGGTGCTCTGCGTTGTGATATTGTCGCCAGCGTTCCCCTGCACCTGTACACCCTCAGTGGGTGTTACTTCTACATGCTCGTGGCGTGCGGTACCGGTGAGGGTCGTCTGCTCCTCAACCGCCCGCTTCTCTATGCCAACCTCTTCTCGGACACGAGTTTGTTTCTGAAGCTCCGCTTGCTCCTGGTAAACAGGCACGCGGATAGTCTCGTCCTTCATATCTGTGATCTCTCCAGCCTGCACAGGGCGATCAACAGGGGTGCGCTCGATGTAGACCTCCTCGCGGCGGAGGGTTACAGGCACTTCTTGCTCCTTCTCGTGCACAACCTTGTGCAGCTCAACCTGACCAGCCTCAGCAGACTGCTTTACGGGGGTCAGGGTCTCGTCCCTAAGCTGCACTCGTGTCTGGTCAGCGTTCTTGCGGCTTCCTGTTGTCTCATCCACCATGCCATACTGGCGCTGGTCAACGGGCATATTCCGGTATTGTGCAGCCTGCTGCCTTCTCATATCAGCGTCGTTCGTGTTGCCGGCGCCGGCTGCGCCCATATTTCCGCCCTGACCGGTTCCAGCCAGGTCAATGTACTCAGCGCCGTTTTGCAGCATTACACCTAGAGCGTCATCGCCGCGGCCACCCGCGTCTACGGTGACAATGCTGTGCCCTTCCTGCATACGGTTCTGATACATATTAGCTACTTCCTCTTCCATGCCAACGTTGCGGAAGGCCTGTACCGCCGAGTTATCAGCTATGCGGGCGTTGAAGCCTGCTGACTGTAGCGCCTGAACAGCCTGTTGGGCTGCCGCATCGTCTAGGAAAACACCCACTACTGTGTCATTCTGGTTAGCCATGATAAGAGTACCTCCTGGTAATTGAAAAACTATCTTTCCGCTTCGGTATTCCGGCGTCGCGCCGCCACACGCCGGCAGCTACCAACTAGATCAGCGCCGCCTGGGGCTTTCGGCTCCAGCGCGCTCTATGTTGCCCGCCGTTTCTACTTCAACATGCTCGCTTCTCACCACATCGCTTACTTCTTGCCGTGTCAGCACGCGCCTCTTGTTGACACGCAATTCTTC
>DAHVFG010000037.1:0-24631 GCA_027317125.1 Chloroflexota bacterium
CTTGCAGGGTGTACTGCTCAACCGACCTCTGCCTGGGTCACTCAGCAGGCGCGAAATCTTACCTGGGAGATGGAGGATTTGGGAGATCGAGATAGAGAACTGCCCATTCGCTTCCTGATTCATGACCGCGATGCCAAATTCACCTCCTCCTTCGACACCGTGTTCGCCTTAGAAGGCATAGAAACGGTACTCACTCCCTACCGGTACCCAAAGGCTAATGCTTTTGCCGAACGCTGGGTTCGAACTGTAGGAGATGAATGCCTGGATCGGTTGCTCATAATTGGGGAGGGGCACCTGAGGCGTGTGCTAAGTGAGTACACCGAGTATTACAACCGTCGAAGAGCGCACCAGGGTATCGGCCAGCGTATTCCGGTGCCAGATTCCGAGACGAGGGCGGCTAAGCCAGCTGCGAGAAGTCCTGTGGGCCTTGGGCGCCGGGAAGTGCTGGGGTACACCATAACGACTATTACCGAGGTGACAGCCATGCTGCATAGCCGCTTCACCGAGCACGGACGAATTCTTGCACAGTACAGCCATAATCTGCAAGGCCAGGCCGCAGCCGACCTCATGGGGGCTGCACAAACGATGCAAGACGCAGGGAGAAGACTGGCGCAAAACGGGCAGGAGACGGTAGATTACGCGGAGCGGCTACGCTGCTCCCTCGGATTCGCCCTGACCTTGTTCACCAATCTTTGACCTGCTTATAATGACGAATTGACCATAAGAATGTAGAATACGCTATAATCGCTGAAGAGAATACGCCTCTACTCAGGGTTATAGGACCCTTGCCAAAAACGAGGATTGTAGATGGCCTGGGTACGTGCAAAATGAATCAGAAAAGCCAGGAAGGAGCTGCGAATCGTTACGGGAAGGAGGAATAGGATGGATAAAGAATCACTGAATGAGCAGCAGGTGCCCACCATGCCGGGCGCTCAGCCTGCGCCCGCTACAGCTAACGTGGGTGTAGTCGCCGACGGAACTAGGACGACGATGGCAGGTCGGCGCGGCCTAGGGGCCGTAGGGAGATGGCTTGATGACCGCCTGGGCCTTTCAGCTCTGCGCTACAAAGTGCCGGCGCACGCCAATACCTTCTGGTACACGATGGGCGGCATTACCTTTATGGGCATCGTCGTACTGGTTATTACGGGCCTATGGTTGGCCCAGTACTACAATCCCGATCCGGCGAGCGCACGAGAAAGCGTCATCTATATACAGAACAGCGCTCCCCTCGGCGACATCATACGGGGGATCCACGTTTGGACAGCCTACCTTGTAGTAATCACGGCGACGCTGCACCTGATCCGAATTTTCGTGACTGCCTCTTACAAGGCGCCTCGCGAGGTCAACTGGCTCGTTGGCCTTGCATTGCTCCTCCTCCTGCTGTTCGGGGGCGTTTTTACCGGCACTGTGCTGCGCTGGGACCAGGAAGCTTATGAGGCGATGACCCATAACATGGAGCTCTCTTCGCTGCTGGGAGCCGCCGGTGGCTTCTTCTCGGATACCTTCACGACGAGCGTGGCTATGCTGCCGCGCCTCTTTATGGCCCACGTCAGTATCGTGCCGCTCTTCCTGCTCCTCTTCTTGATCGCGCACATATTCCTTATCAAGCACCACGGCCTATCCCCAACGCCTGCTCAATCAGACGCGGGTGAGGCCCCCGGCGGGCGACTGCCGGAGGAGAAAGAAACGGGCCATTACCCCACCCACGCACGTATCATGGTCGGGTACGGCCTGGCGCTGCTGGCGCTGGCGGCTACGCTCGGCATTATCTTCACACCAGGTATCGGGGCCGCGCCCGACGCTGCGATGGAGGGCACCAAGCCGCCTTTTCTCTTCTTCTGGCTGTACGCCTTCGAAGACTGGTTCAAAATCCAGGGAATCTTTTATGCCGCCGTGGTAGTTTTCGGGTTCCTGGCGCTGCTGCCGTTCATTGATCGCTCGCCCTGGCGCGCCCTGCGTCGCAGGCCGGTGATCATGGCGATCGGGGTGGCGCTGATTATAGCAATTGTCGTGTTGTCAATTATGGTGGCTGTTGCCCCGGTGAAGTCGCACCTCAGCTAATCTCAGGGCGTATGAGAAAGGAGAAAACGAAATGAAGCGCATATTACTCACAATACTCGTCGCGCTGGGCGTGCCGGTGGCAGTATCCCTTACTTCAACCAGCCGCACGGCCCTGGCGGACGGGGCCAAAGGTGTGGCTGTACAACCCCCCACACCCAAAGCGGGCGATGTCATCACGGTGAAAGGCGATTTGCTGGGGCCGAACAGCACGGTTGAAGTGCGAGTCGTAGGCGCAGGGGTAGACATTGACCTGGGAGAGGCGCTGGCCGACGCGCAAGGCGATTTCAGCGTCCAGTTCCGGCTGCCCGAGAACCTGAAGCCGGGCACGTACCAGGTTACGGCAAAGGGAGCGGAGAGCGCAACCAGCAGCATTACTGTGCCTGGCATCGGGGGTGATGCCACCAGTCAAGGCGCTATGGGAGGCGCGCCGGCGCTCAGGGAGAGACCTTTAGGGGAAAGCCTGCTCCTGGTAGCCGTCTTTGGATCTCTGGCGGGGGCAGGGATCTTCCTGGCTCGCACCGCCCGGGAAGAGCCGGAGAAAGCGTAGACTAAACCGTGCTGCGCGAACTAATTGTTGACAACGTTGGTGTCGCCCGGGATGGCGCCCCCTTGCGATGACGATTACGAGCAAAAACAGCTACCCGGTATCTGCCACAGGCATCTAGCGGCAACAAATATGGAACTGAGGGTAAGAGATGCAGCGCATTCTGGTGATTGACGATGATCCTGCGGTGACAAGCCTGCTCAAGCGCGGCCTGTCGTATGAAAATTTCGTCGTAGACGTCGCCCCTTCGGGTCAGGAGGGGCTGAATACGGCGCGGGAGCACTATCCAGATCTGGTGATCCTGGACGTCATGATGCCGGGCATGGATGGTCTGGAAGTGCTCAGACGGCTGCGCGCTGCCGATTCGCAACTCCCCGTGCTGATGCTCACCGGCAAAGACGCACCCACCTCGAAGGTGAAGGGCTTGAGCGTGGGGCCGACGACTACGTGATCAAGCCCTTCACCTTCGAGGTGTTGCTGGCCAGGGTGCACGCTCTGCTGCGGCGGCACGAAGCTGAGCACCCGGAGGTGTTGAGGTTTGCGGACCTCAGCCTCGACACGGGCACGAGACGGGCGCAACGCGGAGAACGCAGCATAGACCTGACGAGCATCGAGTTTGACCTGTTGAAGCAGCTCATGGAGCACCCACAACGCGTACTGCCGAAGGAGTTCCTCCTGGACCGCGTATGGGGCTACGATTTCGGCGGCAGCACAATATCGTAGAGGTCTACGTGAAGCAGCTTAGGCACAAGCTGGAAGCCGATGGCGAGGCACGCCTCATCCATACTTTGCGGGGCAGCGGATACGTGCTGCGAGAAGAGTAGCTGCCAGCAATGTCATTGCGACTCAGGTATGGCGCTCTGGTCTGGCGCTCTGGCCGGCCTCACGATTATGTTTATTTGTGTGCTGATTTACTCGCTGCATACGCGCGCCCACTACGACGACCTGGACGTGACCCTCCAGAGCAGCGCAGATCACGTCTTGCAGGAGTACGTTTCGGGCAGGCTCCTGCCGAACGAAGGCACAACGTTCAGCGCAGACCTCTCGCCCGGCCTGGCAGCCCGCCTGTACAGTGCGACGGGACAGCCGATTTTCCAGAGCCTGAGCGCGTCATCCGCCCCAACGATAGATGTGCGCGCCGCCGGCTCGCGCCCCTCCCAGGCGCCATATGACGCGGTCGCCGGGCTTGCGCCGCCTCTCATTCCGGTCGCACAGGGGCGTGGCGTCTTCGGGGTAGCCCCTGGGGCGGACGACGTTCGGTGGCGGCTCTACATCCTGGCTGTTGAAAGCATACGTCCGCCAAACGCACGTTACCTCGTAATGATCTCACCGCTCGACCGGCTCGACGCTTCCATAGAGGGCTTTCGCCGCTTGATCTTGTTGCGCGCTGTGGGGGGAGCCATTGTCAGCTTCGCCACCGGTTGGCTGGTGGCAAGGCGGGGGCTACGACCTGTGGCGGCTCTTACCCGCACGGCAGAGGCGATCTCCCTATCGGGCAATCTCGGACAGCGCGTGCCGGGAGTGGCGCGGCGAGACGAACTGGGGCAAATGGCATCTACTTTCAACAAGATGCTGGGCAGCGTCGAGCAAGCGTACCAGGCCCAGCAACGCTTCGTATCGGGCGCGTCGCACGAGTTACGCGCACCCCTCACAGCCATCCAGGGCAACCTGGAGTTGTTGGAGCGGCGGGCCGATATGCTGCCCGCTGAACGACAAGAAGCTGTGAACGAAGCAAGCCGTGAAGCTCGTCGTCTCGCGCGCCTGGTAGCGGACCTGCTTGCCCTGGCACGGGCTGACGCGGGGGTTGCAATCCGTAAGGAGCGTGTAGAGATGGACAGGGTGCTACTCGAGGCTCTCGCCTCAGGTCGTCACCTGGCGCAAGGTCAAAACGTAAGGGTGGCCGAGATGGAGCCTGTGGTATTGCAAGGCGATGCCGACCGCCTGAAGCAAATGATCATCATTCTAATAGACAATGCCATCAGGTATACCCCTCCCGGTGGGCAGGTCACTCTCAGCTTGCGGCGGCGCGGGGCGTACGGGGAATTCGTAGAGATAGTAGTGCAGGACACAGGGATTGGCATTGCCCCCCAGGACCTCCCCCACCTCTTCGAGCGTTTCTACCGGGTCGATCCGGCGCGCTCCCGCGATTCTGGCGGTACAGGATTAGGACTGTCTATCGGCAAATGGATAGCCGACCAGCATGGCGGAGAAATCTTCATGGTGAGCAGTTCAGGCGAGGGCACGACCGCTACGATCAGGCTGCCGATCACGAGCGGTCAGTAATCCGTAGCCGGGGGTCAGAAGCAGCGTTTTTCAGCTTCTCAGCATCTCATCAGCCTGCCCTCAGTCCCACCTCAGCAAAAAGCGCGATCCTTCAGGTGTGGCGCACATTACAACCTGAGGTGAGAAGAGCGATGAAGGAAGTAATAACAGAGCGAGTACGTGTTACAGCGCCGATCTTCGGTCTCAGCTGCGGTGGGGGCGGCGCGCTGGCCCTGGAGCGCACCATCGGCAAGATACCGGGCGTAGTCTACGTCTACGTGAACCCTGCGACTGAAATGGTCTACGCTGAGTACGACCCTGCTCTGACCGGCCCCAAAGAGATAGTCGAGGCGATAGGCAGTGCAGGCTTTCGAGCCGGTATCACCAGCCTGAGATAAGTAGCCATGAAACATGACAAGTCACATTCTGGCTGGATAGAGCTTGTGATCATGGTGCAGAAGAAAAGCAGGAATACCGTATACGCATACCCTGGTTGACGTCCAGGGTATTTATGTGCCCGCCGACTAGCCGTATCACCGGGGCGCTGGGGACGTAGCGGAGCCATAATGTAGGAGTACGCCACTATGATTCACGAACCCGAGGAGGCACGCCATGAAACTTTTGGAGCGACACCATATCCACTTCGGCCTCAAAGCAGATAACTGCGCCTTCGCCACCGGCACGACGCCCGCAGAGCGCAGGGACGCTGACGAGCGGCTGGTGGGTGATTGCAACCACAGCAGGCCTTAGGCTTGGGCATGTGGACATGATGAAGAGTGCACCTATTCGCGTGCTGATTGCAGACGGCAATCCTCTAGTTTGCCGAGCGCTCGCCCGCTTGCTTGGCAACAGCGCGGGCGTGGAAGTGATAGCCACCTCGGTTGATCAGGACGAAGTGCTGGATCTAACGGACCGTCTACACCCTGATGTCGCGCTGGTTGATGCCCGCGCTGCCCGGCTGGGCGACACAAGCCGCATGGACGGCATGGAGGTAACGCGGTGCCTATGCCACATGTCTCCGGCGGCGCGGGTTATCGTCCTGGGCATATATGCAACCATGCGCAACCAGGCCCTCACCGCCGGGGCGTGCAGGTTTTTGCTGAAGGATTGCAGCCGCGACACGTTAGTTGAGGCTATCAGGTTGGCGGCAAATGGAGAATGTGAGACGAATAAGCTCGATCCGAATATACCTTATCGTTGAGATGAGGGACCATCATTTGGAGAGCTATCGGAGGATTCATTATGGACGATTTTCTTGAAGAAAATCGCTTACGAGTAAAACCCGAAGAGCGATTCGGATATCATGAGACACTGATTGATTTACCGGGTGCGTTACGAGAATTGCGGGCTGAGGCCTCAGTCACTCGTCATGGGCATAAGCAGATAACAGTGGACCAATGGGGGCCACTGACGCTGGTCCTGTTCGCCTTTGAGGAAGGTGGCAGCCTGGACGACCACAAGGCTGCCGGCGTGGTGACGATCCAGGCGCTGGAGGGCGAATTAGCTGTTCGTACCGAGGCCGGGGAGTACAGGCTGCTGCCAAATATGATGGTTGTACTTGCCCCCAACGTTCGCCACAGCGTAGTGGCAGCACAAGAAAGTGCGATGCTATTGTCCGTGTGTCTGATGACCGATGCGGCACGTCGTTAGCGAAGGAAGAAATGGATTATTCAGCACAATGATGGCAACCAATAATAACAATATCACTGTGGTGCCAGTCACAAGATTACCGGCGCCGGCGCGGAAGAATAGAGGCCTGACACCATGAAGCAGGGCATCACCAGGGATAAGATGTGGGGCGGCGGAGCACGAGGCTCGAGTGCCACACCGGCCGTGCCGGAGAGACCTGCCTCACAGAGTTCGCTACCTGCGTGGGTGTGGATCGGCAGCGTGCTGGCCTTTACAGTGATCTATGCCCTCTGCTTCACCGCGATCAAGACGGGCCTGCCGTTCGCCCCACCGCTGCTGTTTGGGGGCTTGCGCGCGCTCATCGGCGGAGCCGCCTTGCTGTTGGTAATGGTGGCCCTGCGCACGCCTTTGCTGCCCGCCAGGCGTTATTGGCCCTTGCTGCTGGCGATAGCCGCCACCTCCACCACTATAGGCTACGGTGCTATGTTCCTCAGTCCGGGGCGCACAGGCGCGGGTATAGCCTCGGTGCTGGGCAATACCCAGCCCCTCTTCGTGCTGGGCATGGCTGCCTTCTTCCTCGGAGAACGGGTCAGCATAGGCAAGGTGATGGCTCTCTTACTGGGCCTCGCGGGCGTGACGCTCATCTCGTACCAGGCGCTGGCGGGTGCGGACGCCTACGGCATGTCGGGTGCGGTACTGGCTCTGGGGGCCTCAGCAGGCGCGGCCACCGGGAGCGTGCTCGTCAAGCGGGCCGGGCTGGAGAGCGGCTTGCTGGCTGTGGCGGCCTGGCAGCTCATTATCGGCAGCCTCCCGTTGCTGGGAGCGTCCATGCTATTCGAGCCAAACGCAACGGTCATCTGGAACCTGAAGTTCGTATCTCTCCTCCTCTTCCTGGCGCTGGTGGGCACGTCATTTACTACCGCCCTCTGGTACTGGCTTTTGCAGCGTATGGAGGTAGGCAAGCTGACGATGTTCCTCTTCCTCGTGCCCGTCGTGGGGCTTGGGATCGCAGCCGTTGTGCTGGGCGAGAGTGTAGGCCTACTTGAGATCGTGGGGGCTGCGCTCACTGTTGCCGGTATCGCCGTAGTGGTCAGGGAGGGACAGGAGAGCGGCAAGGGCAGTGATAGAGCCGCCAGAGAGGCAAAGCTGCCCTCGGCGCACTTAACTGGAGAAAATCAGGCTGCGCTCAGCAGCAGAGGCTAAAGTAGACAGATGGAGCTAGCTACTCGGGTGGGATAAGCAGATAACGGGCTGTGCCTTGCACCACATATGCAGGCTTTTAGCCCAAAGAGTAGAGGCAGCGATCGAAGAGTTGCTTACATCAAGGACCTTGTGACTATGTCAGCAGAACCAGCTAAAAGCAGAGAAGATCTATCTGCCACGCAAGCCACTGCAGGGACCATTGAGAGTGGAGAGACGGCGGGATCGGCTTCACACCCCGAATTGGAGAGCCATGAGGGCGCTATTGGCGGAAACGTGCTGCGGGCGGGAGTGCTGGGCGTCAACGATGGGCTGGTATCAAATCTTAGCCTCGTAATGGGCGTGGCAGGCGCGGGGTTGGAGTCGAGGGTTATATTAATCACTGGCCTGGCGGGTCTGCTCGCGGGAGCCTTTGCGATGGCAATGGGGGAATGGCTCTCGGTGCAAAGCTCGCGGGAGCTACATGCGCGGCGATTGCAAATAGAGAAGCAGCACCTGGCCCTGATGCCGGAGGGTGAGCAAAAAGAATTCGTGGAGATGTACAAGGCCAAGGGCTTGTCTGTGGACCTGGCGCAACAGATGGCGGCTCAAATGATGAGAAATCCTGACCGCGCTCTTGACACGATGGCGCGAGAGGAGCTTGGTATCAACCCTGATGACCTGGGCGGTTCGGCGTGGCAGGCGTCCGGCGCGTCGTTCGTGCTATTTATGCTGGGAGCAGTCGTGCCGGTGGCCCCTTTCATCTTTCTCACGGGGCTGGCAGCTGTGATAAGCAGCCTGGTTGCGAGCGCCGCAGCGCTCATGATTGTTGGTCTGGGTATCAGCCGGCTGACGGGGCGTGGAGCGCTCTTTTCGGCAGTAAGGCAGCTCCTTTTCGGCATGGCAGCTGCAGGGCTAACCTTTGGGATCGGGAAACTCCTCGGTGTGAGCCTGAGAGGTTGACGCTCTAAGTGAGCACAAAAGGAGAGTGAGAGAAAAACAATGCAACAGATTGTACCGGACATCGGCGGCCTGCTACGCGGTAGCTCCAAAAAGCAAGCCCCTAACCTATAGAAACATGCAGGAGAGAACCATGAACACGAATGTGAACACAGATAAAGAAACAGATAGCGGAACCATCATAGTCACAGGCGCGAGGGGACGCATCGGGGATGCGGTCATGCGGCGGCTTGCCGCTCGCTCCAGCAAGGTCATAGGCTTCGACCGCAAAGCGCCCGGCCCCCCACCGCCCGGCTGCGTATACGAGCCGGTGGAGATAACTTCCGACAAGAGCGTGAGGGAAGGCCTGAGGATCATCAAAGAGCATCACGGTGCGCACATCGCTTCCGTTATCCATCTCGCTGCCTATTACAGCTTCTCCGGGGAGCGCAGCCCTCTGTATGAGGAGATCACCGTGCGCGGCACCGAACGCCTGCTGACAGGGTTGCAAGAGCAGGGCTTCCAGGTCGAGCAGTTCGTTTTTTCCAGCACAATGCTCGTTCACAAGCCAGGGGAGCCTGGGCAATTTATCACCGAGGATTGGCCCATCGAGCCGACCTGGGCGTACCCCGAGTCGAAGGTCAAGACGGAGGCATTGATCCTCCGCGAGCGAGGCAAAATCCCGGCTGTGCTACTGCGTATTGCGGGCGTATACGACGACGGGTGCCATTCGATCCCCCTGGCGCGACAGATTCAGCGCATATATGAGCGACAACTCACGGCCGGCTTCTTCTCAGGCGAGACCGCGCATGGGCAGTCGTTCCTCCACATGGACGACCTTGTGGATGCTATTGATCTGGCGGTCGAGCGTCGAGCGCAATTGCCTGCGGAGACTGTACTGCTCATTGGGGAGCCGGACGTGGTCAGCTACGACGAGTTGCAGCACACGATGTCGCGGCTCTTGCTCGGCAAGGAGATGGAGACGACGGAGGTCCCCAAGCCGCTGGCGAAGGTAGGCGCGGTAGTAATGGGCCTGGAGTCGTTGGTAGGCAAGGATCCGTTCATCAAGCCCTGGATGATCGCCCACGCCGACGAGCATTACGCGCTTGACATCACCCGCGCCCGCACCTTGCTCGGCTGGGAGCCGAAGCGCACGTTACGCGAAACGCTGCCCAAGATGATAACAAAGCTCAAAGCGGATCCGGCTGGCTGGTACAAGGAGAACGACCTGGAGCTTCCGTCCTCGCTCCGCAAGACCGAGAAGGCTGTTGAGGACGGCAAGGCTGATTAGGAGGTAACAAATGGCAATAGAGACACCGGGGCACGCAGGCAAACCGGACGCCCCTGAACATGACGGGCACTCAGGTGACATGGATAACATGGGCGGCATGGATAACATGGGTAATACCGCCCCCATCTCCGCAACCGCCGGATCAGGCGATAGCCATGCGAGCCATGCGCCGGGCAGGCAAGAGCCTGCGGCGATGGCGGGGATGGGAACGGGCATGGAGATGGAGAGCGGGCAGGGGGCGCTAAGGCCACACTTCTTCGCCGCCATCATCCTGGGCATATGGCTTGTGACAAGCCCCTTCACCCTCGATTACCGCAGCGCCGGGCTGGGATGGAGTGATGTTATAAGCGGCGCGCTCATCATCATCCTGGGCACAATAACGCTCGTGCGCGGCCCTGCATGGTCCGTCTGGGCGAACTCCCTGGTGGGGGTGTGGCTCCTCTTCGCGCCGCTCGTCTTTCATGCGCCCACGGGTGCGGGCTACACCAACGATACGCTCGCAGGCGCGCTCCTGATCGTGTTCATTCTGCTCATGCCGGGTATGCCTGAGACGCCCGGTATGAAGATGCTGTCCGGCCCCGATGTGCCCCCAGGCTGGTCTTACAACCCTTCGAGCTGGCCCCAGCGCGCCCCGATCATCGCACTCGCCTTCCTCGGTTTCTTCCTGTCGCGCTACATGGCTGCCTTCCAGCTCGGCTACATTACCTCGATCTGGGATCCCTTTTTCACCCCGGGCACGCAGGCGGTGCTGACTTCAGACGTATCGCGCTCCTTCCCTATATCGGATGCCGGCCTAGGCGGCGTAGCGTACATGGTCGAGGCGCTCATGGGCTTCATGGGGGACAAACGACGGTGGCGGACGATGCCCTGGATGGTCACCTTCTTCGGTATCCTGGTCGTGCCGCTCGGCATCGCGAGTATCACGCTGATCATCTTGCAGCCGTTGGCTGTCGGGGAATGGTGTACCCCCTGCCTGATAGCCGCCGCAGCGATGCTGGTCATGATCGCGCTCACGCTGGACGAGGTGATAGCGATGGTTGTCTTCCTGGTCCATGCTAAACGAGAGGGACAAAATCTCTGGCGAACCTTCTGGCTGGGCGGCACACTCAAGGAGGCCCCAGCCGTCACCGACCCGCCCGTTCGCCCGGACGTGATCCGTCTTGATGCGATGGTATGGGGAGTGACGCTCCCGTGGAACCTGCTGGTGAGTGTGGCGCTGGGCGTCTGGCTAATGGCCTCTCCAGCCGTGCTTGGGTTTGGCGGGACCGCCGCGCACAGCAACCACCTTATCGGGGCGCTCGTCGTGACTATGGCTATGATGGCGCTGGGGGAAGTCGGCAGGCCCATACGCTTCGTCAACATCCTGTTTGGGGCCTGGTTTATCATTGCGCCCTGGCTGTTGAGCGGCACGACAACCGCCGCAACAGTGAGTGACATGGTGGTGGGTGTAGCTCTTATCCTGTTGAGCCTCCGGCGCGGGCCGGTGCGCGAGAAGTACGGCAAGTGGAACCGCTATGTCGTGTGAGCCTCTCCCGCTGCGTAGAGCGAATATATCATAGCTGAGTGCAAGGAGGCATCTATATGTCTGAAAACTCAAGATTTGGGATAGGCACAGCGATACTGGTCGGAGTAGGACTGGTGATATTCGGCTTAGTCATAACTTCACAGCTCATGGTGAGCATTGGCTGACCGACGATAAAGAGCTGCTTACGAACGGCGACTGGATGGACGCGAATCCTACGTCGCCGTCGAGCCTCCAATCCTCCCAATCAAGCCTGCAACAACAGGGAAGCTGGAATGACCTGACCAGGCGTGCGGCGGCTATGCTACACGATCCGAGTGGGGCAACCTCGGTAGACCTGGATGCCCTGCTGGCGAATGGCGAGGCGATGCAGTCCGAAGGGAGCAACATGGCCGCGCAACGGGCAGCAGATGGTGGGCTACGCCGACCGGCTGCGTCGCAGCCTGGGATTGCGCTGATGGCCATGGCTAATCACCTTACCATTTATGTCAAATAGAGTGCAGTGCCAACTCGAACAGTGAGGGCACCGGCTCCTTTACAGTTTGTGTTTGATGACCTCAACAGAGTACGGTGAAGGCAATTCTATCACCTGACGCCGCAGAGCGAATTAGGGGCGCCGCAAGGGGTAGTCACAATCAGGGCATTGCTCTACCTCAAGTCTAACCGCTTACAGCAACAGGGTGCGCGCCAGCTTTTAGGCAAACTGGCTGCATGGCAAATAAGAGCGGGTGGAGCAGTTACAAGTTGGCTTAGGGGGTTTAGCTTCGCGCACGAAGCCAGCAGCAACTGGTCGGCTGAACTCGCATGAAACTGGCTCTTGTTCCCTTTTGCCAAACTTGCCTAAATCCTGGCGCGCACCCACAGCAACACAGGCAATATGTCGGTTGCATGCGGTGTGCTATAATACGGACCGTTGGTATGGTGGGCACGTGCGCGGCCTGGTCCGCCACGCTCAAGACGCCAGCTCGAGCGCCACAATCCTTGGCCCATGACGAAGACAATACCCGGTGTGCGGCGGTCTGTAAAAGCTGCACAAGAGTGCCTCGACCCAGGTGGCGTTACCGGAACCGGGACAGGAGAATTGATGCCCTATCAAAATGAAGACGCACTTCTGGACCAGATCCAGCGTGACACCTTCCAGTACTTCATATATGAGACCAACCCGGCCAACGGGCTGGTCGCCGACAGCACAAAACAAGGTACAGCCGCCAGCATCGCTGCGGTTGGCCTCGGTCTGACCGCGTATCCCGTCGCTGTCGAGCGAGGCTTCATCTCCCGCGCCGAGGCTACCGCTCGCACGCTCGCCACCCTGCGCTTTTTTTGGGACGGGCCTCAGGGACCGCAGGCCGACGCGATCGGGCACCACGGGTTCTACTATCATTTCCTCGATCTACAGAGTGGCCGCCGCGCCTGGAACTCTGAGATCTCGACCATCGACTCGGCCTATTTGCTCGCGGGCGCGCTGACGACTGCACGCTATTTCAATGGTGACAACTCTGGAGAGCGTGAGATACGCGAGCTGGCCGAGGCGCTTTACCGCCGCGCCGACTGGCAGTGGTACCAGAACGGCGGCCCGCTCGTGAGCCACGGCTGGACCCCGGAGGGGGGCTTCATCCCGTACAGGTGGGAAGGGTATAGTGAGGCGCTCATCCTGTACGTCCTGGGCCTCGCTTCACCCACTTCACCTCTGCCTGTGGAGAGCTATACCGCCTGGGCCGCGACATATCAATGGGAACAGCTTTACGGCTACGATCACCTCTACGCGGGGCCGCTTTTCATCCATCAACTCTCGCACATTTGGATTGACTTTCGCGGCATCCGGGACGCGCCGATGAGGGAGCACAACAGCGATTACTTCGAGAACAGCCGGTGGGCAACCTATGTGCAGCAGCAGTATGCTATACAGAACCCACGCGGTTTTCGCGGATATGGCGAGTGGGTATGGGGCATCACCGCCAGTGACGGCCCCGGGCCGGCCACCCGCCAGGTAAACGGGCAGGACCTGGAGTTTTATGATTACGTGGCTCGCGGCGTCCCTAATGGCCCGGATGACGGCACGGTTGCCCCCTGGGCCGTCGTCGCCTCGCTGCCGTTCGCGCCGGAGATCGTAGTGCCGACCATCGCCCACCTGAACGTTCATCATCCTAACACGATGGGCAACTATGGCTTCAAATGTAGCTTCAACCACACCTTTTCGGACAGCGCGGGCCGTGAGTGGATGTCGCAAAGCTACTATGGCCTCGACCAGGGGCCGATCGTGATGATGATCGAGAACTATCGCTCAGGGTGGCTCTGGGATTTACTGCGCCCGTGCGAGTGGTTGGTCAAAGGCCTGCGCCGCGCAGGATTCCGCGGCGGCTGGCTCGACACCCCTGATCTGCCGATGGAGCAACAAGACCCGAGGAACGAATCATGACCGCTTCTGATCCCGCCGGAACAGGCGCGCCCACAGATGACACCTCCCGCTCTGACGCGCTCGTCTTCTTCGGCGCTACGGGCGACCTGGCTCACAAGCAAATCTTCCCGGCTCTCTACGCGATGGTGCGTCGAGGACGCCTCGACATGCCTGTAATCGGCGTGGCAGGCTCCAGCTGGACCTACGACCAGCTGATAGCACGAGCACGCGACAGCATCGAGAAGAGTGCTGCGGGCAGTGCGAGCGGCGTGGACGAAGAGGCTTTCAAGAAGTTATCGGCGATGCTGCGCTACGTGGGCGGCGACTACAAAGAACCGGCGACGTATGAACTTTTACGGAAGGCTCTCGGCGCGGCCGCGCGGCCCCTGCACTACCTGGCGATTCCAACCAGCCTCTTTGAGACCGTGGCCGCAGGGCTGGCGAAGGCGGGCTGCGCGAAGAACGCTCGCGTGGTGGTCGAAAAGCCGTTCGGGCGCGACCTGGCTTCGGCCCAGGAACTCAACCGTGCATTGCACCTGTACTTCCCTGATGGAGCCATTTTCCGTATTGACCACTACCTGGGTAAGGAGCCGGTGCAGAATCTCCTCTTTTTCCGATTTGCCAACACCTTTCTCGAGCCGATATGGAACCGTAACTACATAGAGAGCGTGCAGATTACGATGGCCGAGAGCTTCGGCGTTGCCGGGCGTGGGAAGTTCTACGAGGAGGTCGGCGCCATAAGGGACGTGGTGCAGAACCACTTGCTACAGATAACGGCTCTATTGGCGATGGACCCGCCGCTGCCCAACGACCCTGATGGGGAGCGCACCCAGAAGTCCCTCCTGCTAAAGGCGATCCGCCCTCTCGACCCTGCGGACGTGGTGCGCGGCCAGTACAAAGGGTACAAACAAGAAGAGGGCGTGGCCCCCGACTCGCAGGTGGAGACTTTCGCCGCGCTACGCCTCTTTATAGACAACTGGCGCTGGGCAGGAGTGCCTTTCTACATACGAGCGGGTAAATTCCTGCCTGTAACTTCCAATGAGGCGCTGGCGCATCTCAAGCGTCCGCCGCTGGATGTCTTTGCAGGCAAGACAGAGGAGCCTGCCAACTTCCTGCGCTTCCGCCTCAGCCCCGACGCCTTTATAGCTCTGAACGCGCAGGTTAAAAAGCCTGGTGAGCAAATGGAGGGGCAGACTGTGGAACTGGTTGCACAGCACTACATGCATGACGAAATGGCGCCCTACGAGCGTCTGTTGGGCGATGCTATGAGTGGGAAAGCAACGCTATTCGCACGGGAAGACGCCCTCGAAGCCGCCTGGCGAGTAGTAGACCCTGTGTTGAACAACCCTCCGCCGGTCTACCAATACGATCAGAACAGTTGGGGGCCTGCTGAGGTAGAGTTGTTACCCGTGCCGCCCGGTGGCTGGCACAACCCTAACCCGTCTAAAGATAGCCCAAAGTAGTCGGTAGTGCGTAACTATCCGCCACTCACGTATTAGGAGTGTAACAACATGGTAGAGCATATCAGCCCGCTTGCAGGCAAACTCGCGCCGGAAGAGCTACTGATCGACGTCGCCCGGCTCCAGGGCCAATATTACGATCTGCATCCGGACCCATCAGTTTCGGAGCAGCGTGTCCACTTCGGCACGTCCGGACATCGCGGCTCGGCTGCTGACAGTACCTTCAATGAGGACCACATCCTGGCGGCCACGCAGGCTATCGTCGAGTACCGCACCGGACAGGGTATTACAGGCCCGCTCTTTCTCGGCAAAGACTCTCACGCCCTCTCTGAGCCTGCCGAGCGAACGGCACTTGAGGTGCTGGCCGCGCACGGCGTGGAGACCCGCCCGGCGCTGAACAATGCGCTCACCCCGGTCCCGGTCGTCTCGCACGCCATCCTGACCTACAACCGGGGTCGAGGTCAAGGTCGCGGCTTGAAGACGGGCCTTGCAGATGGCATCATCATCACACCCTCGCATAACCCGCCCCGCGACGGTGGTTTCAAGTACAATCCGCCAAACGGCGGTCCCGCTGAACCTGACATTACGGGTTGGATCCAGGATCGGGCGAACGCGCTCCTCACCGAGAAGAACCGAGGGGTCCGCAGGATTCCCTATACTGCCGCTCTCGCCGCCTCGACGACTCATCCTTATGACTTCATCACCCCATACGTCGCCGACCTGGGAAGCGTGGTTGACATGGAGGCGATTCGGACGGCGGGCATTACCATAGGAGTGGACCCTCTGGGTGGTGCGGCGCTGGGCTACTGGGAGCCTATCGGCGAGCGATACGGCCTGCACCTAACCGTCGTGAACAAGACCGCTGACCCCACTTTCCGTTTCGTGCCGGTAGACTACGACGGCCAGATCCGTATGGACATCTCATCACCATATATTATGACTAACCTGGTTCGCCTGAAAGATGAGTACGACATCGCCTTTGGCACCGACCCTGACGCCGACCGGCACGGCATCGTCACGCGCAGCATCGGCCTGATGAATCCCAACCACTACCTGGCGGTCGCCATCTGGTATCTCTTCCAGAATCGGCCAGACTGGCCCGCAACGAGCCAGGTAGGAAAGACGGTGGTAAGCAGCAGCATTATAGACCGCGTGGCGCGTGACATCGGTAGGCAACTGTACGAAGTGCCGGTGGGGTTCAAGTGGTTCGTGTCGGGCTTGCTCGATGGCCGGCTGGGCTTCGGTGGAGAAGAGAGCGCGGGGGCCTCCTTCCTGCGACGCGACGGCACCGTCTGGACCACCGACAAGGATGGGCTGATCATGAGCCTGTTAGCGGCTGAGATCACCGCGCGCACGGGCCGCGACCCCGGCCAGCATTACGCCGATCTCACGGCTCGCCTGGGGACTCCGTTCTACAACCGCGTTGACTCCCCGGCCACACCGGAGCAGAAGGCGCGCCTGAGCAAGCTGTCGCCAGGAGACGTCCAGACCACCACTCTAGCCGGGGAACCTATACAAGCAAAGCTGACCACAGCACCCGGCAACAGCGCGCCGATAGGCGGTCTCAAAGTCGTGACCGAGCATAGCTGGTTTGCGGCACGTCCCTCCGGCACCGAAAGCGTCAACAAAGTGTATGCTGAGAGCTTCACCAGCCAGGCCCACCTCGACCAGGTCCTCGCGGAAGCCGAAACCATTGTGCGCGGAGATTCATAAGCTCCTACCCATTACCCATTACCACGCGCACCTCGTGCCTCTGCCTGTCGTCAACGAGCGGCACTTTACAATCGGGCAGGGGTGAGCCGTCCAACTCTACTTTCTGTACCTGGCTGGTCTGACCTGCACCCTTCTCCACGCTGATCCGGTAACTGGTCTCCCCACGCGTGTAGACCATGCTGTAGCCGGGCCAGTGCGAGGGGATGCACGGCTCGACGGTGAAGTGGTCGCCGTGCAGCTTCAGCCCAAGCACATATTCGACCCCCACGTGGTAGAGCCAGCTTGCCGACCCCGTGCACCAGGTCCACCCTCCCCGGCCCGTGTGCTGGGGGTGCGAGTAGACATCGGCGGCTATGACGTAAGGCTCTACTTTATACTGCGCGACCTCCTCTGGCGTGCGGGCGTGATTTACAGGGTTGAGCATACTGAAGAGGCGGTAAGCTCCGTCGCCGTCTCCCATCAGAACGTGAGCGAGCACTGTCCGGGTGGCCGCGTGCGTATATTGCCCACCGTTCTCTCGAACTCCGGGCAGGTAACCTTTTATATAGCCGGTGGTCCTGAGGTGACTGGTCGAAAGGGGGCGTCAAAAGAAGGATCATCTCTCCTTGCTCCCGCACCAGTTGCGCCTCCACCGCTTGCATCGCCTTTGCAGCGCGCTCCTTGCTACTTGCAGAGCCAAGAGGCGTGCCGTCGTCGTAAAAGGCGCGTAGATACCACTCTCCATCCCATGCCTCTCGCTCCAGCGCCCCGCGCAGCCGCTCCATATCGGCGCGCAGCTTGACGGCGCGCTCTTTGTCCCCACGCAGATCACACAGGG
Source organism: Chloroflexota bacterium (assembly GCA_027317125.1). Classification (GTDB taxonomy): domain Bacteria; phylum Chloroflexota; class Chloroflexia; order QHBQ01; family JADMIH01; genus JADMIH01. Next base: position 17,813 of record DAHVFG010000037.1, read on the forward strand.
GCGCAAGCCCCCCAGGGTGGCGTAGAGGAACCACCCCACCCATACGCTCTCCCCTCGCCCCTCCCGGCCAACGCGGTTCATGCCATCATTCCAGTCGCCCATGCCCATGAGAGGGAGACCGTGCGCGCCGGCAGTTGTGCCATGGGCGATAGCCCGCAGGCAATGCTCGTAGACGCTCCCCTTCTCCTCTGATATAGCAGGTGTGCTGTACATGTCCTCCTGGTCGGGAGTCAGGAGCAGAGCTTGCAAGAACGGGAGCTGCTCGTCGAGTATCCCCGTGTCGCCGGTGGCCTCGATGTAGTAGGCAGTAACAAAAGGGAGCCAGAGGAGGTCGTCCGAGAAGCGGGTACGCACGCCGCGCCCGGTTGGTGGGTGCCACCAGTGCTGCACGTCTCCCTCTTTGAACTGCCGCGCCGCATGGCGTAATATCTGCTCGCGGGCCATCCTGGGCGCCGCGTAGACCAGCGACATAGCATCCTGCAACTGGTCACGGAAGCCGTAAGCGCCCCCACTCTGGTAGAAGGCCGTGCGCCCCCAGAGACGGCAACTTACGCTCTGGTAGAGGAGCCAGCGGTTTAACAGCATGTTCATGCCGGAGTCGGGCGTCTCTACGCTCACTGCCGAGAGAAGCCGGTCCCACGACGCCAGGGCGCCCCTGTACTCCGCCTCGGTCTGCTCCATATCGCGGTACCTGGCGGCGAGAGTGCGCGCATGGCCGGCGTTGTCTCCTTCACCCAGCGCAAAGATAAGGGAACGCTCCTCACCCGGCTGTAATTCGATGGGGCATTTGGAGTGCCATGCAGGGGTCAAGCCCCGCCCCAACGCGCCCTGAGAGCGCCTGACCTGAATGCGAAGTAGAACCGAGGGCCGCCGGGTCCCCGACGGAGCCGTTGCGCCCCAGGAACTCGGCCTTGTCCAGCCCGAAGCTCGCTCTGTACCCCACAGGCTGCCCGCCGAACGGAGCAGATGCGGCGGACCAGACCGCTCCGCCCTCTGAATCGTGTATGTATATGAAGGCCCCGTAGGCATCACGTACCCTTGCCGGGACGCGGCGAGTCACGACCTTGTGCTCGGTGGCAAGCTCGCGCGCGTATTCCTCAAGCCTCTCCAGGCTGAAAAGCTCGCCATGCAATTAGGCCTGAATATCCGACGATTCGCGGGGTTGTTTGGGCCGGCGGCGCGAAGGCTTGCGTGGCGAGATGTCGATCTTCATCCTACCCGTAGGCTTGATGCTAGCATACGTTATTCTATTCTAAAGGCTCGTTTATTTCCAACTGACGATTTGCTGTAGGTGTTCAGAGTTGGGGTGCAGGGGCCTTGCCCCTGATGGGGTTGCAGGGGTGTCCCCTGATACTCACCAGGAAGCAAGCCCCCTCTCCCTTCATGGGAGAGGGGGTTGGGGGTGAGGGCGCACCCGCGCAGGATACCTCTTGAAGATTGTTCTACCCCATCTCTGAACATTTACGATTTGCTGTAAGTGCTCACAGTTGGGGAAGAGGAAAGCTCGGGGACACCCCCTGCACCCCCACCTAACTGCACCCCTTTGTTCCATGAGCGGAGCAAACTATCGGTCCAGGGTGCTGCACCCAGATTTACGCATTTGGTGTTGCAGGTATAATGGGAAGTGTAGAATGCAAGACTGAATATCTGGTTAGAAAAGAAGTTCGCCAAGCATGAATAACAATTTATCAAGTCCGCTCCCTTATGTCCCAACTGCACCCCTGACGGCGATCATGCAGGCGATTGCCGCCAGCCTGGACGTCTCACTGATCTTCACCATCGTTGCCCAACAGGTTGAGCATGTGCTGGCCCATGACGCACTCGCCGTGCTGTTACGTCCGGATGCCAGGAACGACGGGGACGCAGACGATGCCCATGAGATCACCGTTGCCTTTTGTCATCCCCCAATTGTGGAGGCGGGCCGGTCGTGGCCGCTCACCGACTTCTCATTCGGTCACGTCCTGCTCGCCAATCAACCGGCGGTCGTCACAGACTTCGCGGGTACCGCGGCCCAGCACGCTGGCGACCAGATCCTGCTGGAGCAGGCCGGACACGCAGGGGTGATTGTGCCCATTCAGGTGGCCCCTCACGTCCTGGGTGGGCTTGTTCTCATTAGCAGCGCGCCAGGCGTCTATAGCGCTGAAGACGCATTTCTGGTGGAGCCTATCGCCAACCTGCTTGCCCTGGCTCTGGAACATCAACGCCTGGACGAACAGGCCAGGGCCCTGGCCGTCGTGGAGGAGCGAAATCGCATGGCGCGAGAAATCCACGACACACTGGCTCAGTCGCTTGCGGGCATTATCATCAATCTGGAATCCCTCAAACCGTACAGAGCCGGGCGAAGCCGGGGCGACGCCGATGTTCTGGCCGAAACTGAGACACTGGCGCGTGGCGCGTTGGAAGAAGCCCGGCGTTCCGTTCTGGGCCTGCACCCAACGCCCTTGCAGCATCAGTCGTTGCGTGATGCCATGGCTCTTGAGCTATCAGGACTTGCTAAACGGGCTGGCCTGACAACCCAGTTTTATGTCCACGGCGCTGAACGTCCTCTTACGCCCGATCTGGCAACAGCCCTCTTCCGTGTAGCCCAGGAGGCCTTTCAGAATGTCTACAAGCACGCCGCTGCACGCCACGTCATCATGGGGCTGGAGTTCAGGGAGGAAGACATACTCCTCACCGTCGAAGACGACGGGGTTGGCTTTGTTCAGGCTGCTCCGAGCGCTATCGAATCTACACCAAACGATAGAAACGGCGGTTCTGCTACGCATTCAGGCCTTCTGAGCATGGCGGCTCGGGCGCATATTCTGGGAGGGGAACTCTTTGTCACCAGCCATCCTGGACGTGGCACTACTGTACGCACCACTATACCTTACGTCCGCCCAGGCATGACCACCGACGCTGTTATACTGCTTGATCCACGTACCCCAGCCCGGTCGCTGAGAGAGCCTTCCCCTCTTGATCTAATAAATCTTCCTCAGCAGGGCACTAGCCCTATTCGCGTCCTGGTGGTGGACGATCACCCCATAGTTAGGCAAGGCATCCGACACATCCTGGAAGAGCAGCCGGACATAGAGGTTGTAGGAGAGGCAGGAGACGGCCTGGCGGCAGTTGAGCAGGTAGGCATTTTGCAGCCTGACATCGTTCTCCTCGATTTGCAACTACCCGGGCTGTCGGGCATCAGAGCGATACCCCTGTTGCGCGCCGCGCACCCGACGGTTGAAGTGGTCATATTGACCGTGTTCGACCAGGATGAGGAGGTCTTTGCCGCATTCAAGGCGGGGGCGCGGGGCTACTTGCTCAAGGACGCAACGCCTGCGACGGTTATAGCCGCTGTGCGTGCTGCCTGCGACGGAGAGTCATCACTCGCTCTCGCGCTGATGACCAAGGTGATGGACCGCTTTGGCGTGCTGGCTCGGCGGGAAGTGGACCCTGACGCGCTGACCGAGCGCGAGGTGGAGATACTGGGGTTCATGGCTCAAGGTATGCCCTACAAGCAGATAGGCGGGCAACTGGACATTACAGCCAAAACGGTTCAATACCACGTGAGGAACCTCCTGCAGAAACTCCACGCCGGTAGCCGAGGTGAGGCGGTGGCTATAGCAACTGAGAGGGGTCTATTGAGCCAGACGTAAGCACCAGGAGGTCCAGACCGCAGGCAAGGGGCTCAGCGCCGCCGGCAGATAATATACACACATACGCACACAAATACCCTGGTCTTGGACCAGGGTATTTGTGTGCCCGCAGACTAGCCGTATCACCGGGGCGCTAGGCGCGCAGCAGAGCCATAATATGGAAGTACACTACTATGATTCACAAACCTGAGGAAGAGCATAACTAACATTTAGAATTAACCCATCACTCCATCAGGTTCCATGCCCCAACCGCGAGCCTCACTCGCACTCGGGTTCCAAATGTGTATGAAACAGTCTGACCGCCTGCGCTCGTGATTCTTCTCAGTTTCCAATGCGGCACAATCAGCGAGCGTACAGCGCCCTCCAAGGAGATACGATGATTACTGATACAAGAAGGCAGAGCAATCCGCTGGACCTGGGCAAAGCCGACAGGAAAGGAGATGCGGGAGATTGGGCACGCACATCTGAAACAAATGCGAGCTCAGACGAGCTGCGTGGGAAACCTAGCCTGGCCATGATCGGATTGCTGCTTGTAACGATGATCATTGGGTACGAGTGGTTCGTTTCCGGTATCGCCAAGGTTGTTCGAGGCGGGTTTCCAGCCGGGCTGGCGGACGAGTTGGCGGGGAAATCTGCGGGCGTGCCGGCGTGGTACCTCAGTCTCATGCAAAGTGCTTTTATACCTAACGCTGAGGCTTTCGGCTATGTCATCGAAGTAGCCGAGATCCTTGCTGGGGTCGCGCTCATTGTCGGACCCCTCATCTGGATTTTCGCCTGGGAGCGTATCTCCGACCGCTTACGAAAGGCTATCCTCCTCTTCATCGCCGTCTCCGCAATCGGCGCAACATTCCTGGCGATCAACCTCCATCTTGCTAACGGCGGATCTCACCCCTGGCTCATTCCGGGTAATGCTTTTGATGAAGGTATTGACCTCGATAGCGTTCTACCGGCGACTCAGAGCGTGATCACGGCGGTCAGTATAATCCTCCTTCAACGCCTCCACCGTGAGAGGACCGGTAGTGTTGCTCCACCTGCCGGAGGTTAAGCATAGAGGCATAAACAGTGAGTAGCGAGTAGCGGGAGCGGCGATAAGAATGGTCTGTCGGCGGAACAGAGTATACAAAATACAACTAAAGGAGGTGTCCCATATGTTTTTCGGCGACAGCCAGTTTCATCGCTGGCACTACCCTCTCTGTGGTCGGCGTGGCGACAATAAGGAAAGCAGAATCGAAAACCGAGCTGCCCTTTGCGACGATTCCCCTGCTGTTCGGAATCCAGCAGCTCGTCGAGGGTGTCATCTGGTTGACATTCAGCTTTGAAGCGCCGCTCCTCAAGGAGACAATGACGTATGTGTATTCGGTATTCTCGCACGTGCTGTGGCCGATCTATGTGCTGCTCGCAATGGGCATCCTGGAAGCAGTGCGCTGGCGCAAGAAGGTCTTCTTAGGGTTCGAAGTTGCGGGGGCGGCAGTGGGACTCTACCTGCTCTATTACATCGTGACCCGCCCGGTGGTTGCTGAAGTTATCGGTAGTAATATTGTCTACACATCGCCACATTTCTACACGCCTCCGGTGATAACTTTCTACCTTGCGGCCACGTGCGTCAGTTGCTTCTTTTCAAGTCACGGGTTCGTGAGGTTGTTTGGTGTATTGGCATTGGTGGCTTTCGCCGGGGCGTATTTCCTTTCTGCCATGGCCCTGATCTCGGTCTGGTGCTTCTTTGCGGCGATCCTGAGTCTTCTCATCTACATGCACCTCAGATACAGAAATCTCGGCGGATTCCAAAAAGAGCTGCCTTTTCGCCGGCCATCCCCCGCGCAATCCTAAAGGAATAGGAATAGGAAACAGACCGATTTAGCAGTTCTGATGGTGGGGAACAGGGCAATAGCCTCATCCGAGAATTAGCCCAAAGAAATGCAAAATCATCATCGAACATAGGAGAATAAAACAATGAATGGGAAACACGATAGCATGACTAAGAAACCAAAGGCTTATCTCGTGGGCGGCGGTATCGGATCGTTAGCCGCCGCTGCTTTCATGATCCGCGACGGCAATGTGCCGGGCGAAAACATATCTATTCTTGAAGCCGCGCCTATCATGGGCGGAAGTCTGGACGGCGCCGGAAACCCCAAGAGCGGCTATTCATTGCGGGGCGGACGCATGTTGACAACCGACAACTACGAATGCACCTAGGATCTGTATAAATCAATCCCCTCCCTGGGCAACAAAGGCCAGACGGTATTCGACGAAACCGTGAAGTTTACTAGGAAGTATAGAGCGAATTCGATGGCGCGGCTTGTTGACAGCCGCCGTGCGAAGGTCCCGGTGACTTCGATGGGCTTCTCGATGCAAGATCGCATGGAGCTTCTGAAACTCAGCAATGCCGATGAAGAGACGCTGGCGGCAAGTCGCATCACTGACTGGCTTTCACCCGAATTCTTCGAAACTGAATTCTGGTATATGTGGGTGTAGTGTGCGGATAGCCCCATCTACACTGCGAGTGAGTGTCACGCAGCCTCTCGATGATAGTCGTGGAGGATGCCGCCAAGCACATTTCGGCATTTCACCGGACCTTCTTTGTGGCAACGCTCGATTGGTATTGGGCAGCTCTGCTCGATACCTTGATGGGGACGGGCTTGGTTGTAGTAGCCGATGTATTCCCTTAGCACGCGCTCAAGATGACCCTCACCTAATATCAACAGCCTGTCCAAACATTCTTCCCGTGCCGACCGGACCCATCTCTCAGCGAATGCATTAGCCTTTGGCGACCGATACGGCGTCAATATAGTTTGGATACCTTCCGACTCAAACATTGTGTTGAAGGAAGAAGTGCACTTCGCGTCCCGATCCTGAACTGATCTCTTTCTGCTCCTCCTGTAACGTCCAGGTGAACTGCCGTGCCTGCTGGGTGACCCACTCACCTGTAGGGTGAGCCGTGCAACCTGCGGGTGCCTGCCCTCCGGGCGATACACTCGGCGGGTGTGGAGTTCTAGGAAGAAGAACACGTGAAGGGTTTGTAATCGAATGCTTTCAACGGTGAAGAAGTCGCAGGCAAGCAACTGCTTATGGTGTACCCCATTGTCAAGACCATTTTGGGGCAAAATTAAGGTAGATTCTTGCTGAGATATATGGGTCGAATCGAATCGAATCTTGTCCATCGTTTTAGCTTACCCTTGCCAGTAGACTGCCG
>DAHVFG010000038.1:0-24556 GCA_027317125.1 Chloroflexota bacterium
GCTATAGGCACACTCGTAAGCATAGGCGCTGTCGGCGGCATTGTCGGCGCGCTGATCGGCGGCCGAATTCAGAAACGGTTCCGATTCGGCCAGGTAGTCGCCGTCACCGTCATAATCGATACATTCGCCTTCCCCCTTTACGCTATCGCACCCAACATCATTATGCTGGGGCTGGTGTCCGCCATTATCTGGCTAACCATACCCATCTACAATGTAACAGCCCTCAGCTATCGTGTTGCCTTAATCCCAGACGCTTTACAAGGCAGGGTGAACAGCGCAAGCCGCCTCATTTCCTGGGGCACTCAGCCTGCGGGGGCTTTCCTTTCAGGTCTCTTTCTTCAATGGTTTGGCCCCGTACCCACCATCTTGATATTCTCCGCTTTCATGCTGGGTGTCTGTGCGCTCGCAGTCTTCAACCCGGATGTGCACAACGCCCCTCCTATTGAGGAGCTGCAAGTAGTTTAGCTTCGAGCGCCGTCTGCCTGTTACTCTAGCCTGACGGGAAGCTGATTAATACGACCATAGACTGATTTGCCCAGGGTGCTGCTGGGTTATCATCAGGCATAACCGGAACAGGATTTGGCCGCGCCCGCCTTCTACGAGCCTGCCAACGGCTCTGTCATACTGAGGAGTCTATTTTGAGTTCTACTGAGCATTACGAAGCGCCCCCCAACGGCTTCAGGACATTCTTGATTGTCTGGGTCACACAATCTATCTCGGTCTTCGGCAGCGCGCTTACCTTCTTCGCCGTTACTATCTGGCTGACGCAGGTGCTCTATCCACGCCCTGAGCAAAAGCCGCAGCTAGCCTTTGCCCTTGCCGCTATCAGCCTCACCTACGCCCTGACGCTTCTGCTGACGCCTCTTGCCGGGGCATGGGCCGACAGGCACGACCGCAAGCGCACGATGATGGTGGCCGATTTCTTGAGCGGTTGTGTCAGCCTGGCGCTGATGACGATGATGCTCACGCACACATTACAGATGTGGACGTTGATCATACTCGTGGCTCTCTTCTCTGCCATCAGCCCTTTCCACAGTTCGGCTTTCGATACTTCCTACGCTATGCTGGTGCCTGAGAAGCAACTGCCTCGAGCTAACGGCATGATGCAAACCATCTGGTCCCTCTCCGGTATACTATCGCCAGCAATCGCCGCCACAATTATCGCCCTGCCTGGGATGGCGCGTCAAGGGCTGGTGCCTGGGGGCCTGGGTACAGTGCTGGCGGGCCTCAGTGATGGCTCGGCATTAGCGATAGCCATAGATGCGATCACCTTTTTCCTCGCCTCCGGCTCCCTCATTTTCCTGTACATTCCCTCACCCAGGCGCACCGACATGGGCACAGGCGCAGCCAAAAAGAGCGTATGGGCCGACATCAAGGAAGGCGCGCTCTACATATGGCGGCGCCCTCCGATGCTATGGCTTCTTGCAACTTTTACGGTGATAAACTTTGCGAGCGCACCTATAGAGGTCTTCGTGCCGCTCCTCCTCAAGTTCAACCTGAACTCCGACTGGATGTCTCGTGGATTCACCTTCGAGTCGGCGCTGGCATTGATCAGCATCGCGAGTGGGCTGGGCGGTCTGGCTGGCGGGCTGATAATGAGCATCTGGGGCGGACTCAAAGGGAGGAAGATCTACGGCGTGGTAGTGCCCATCCTTGTTGCGGGGGTTGTACAATTTGTCTTTGGCCTTTCCCCTTTCATCTTCCTGACAGCCGCTATGAACTTCCTCTATGTGGGCCTTGTGCCAATAATGAACTCGCACTCACAAACTATCTGGCAGACGCAAACGCCACGCGAGCTACAAGGCCGCGTCTTCTCGGTACGTCGAGTAATAGCGCAGTTTTCCTCACCCCTCGGCGTAACTCTGGCGGGGGTAACAGGCGGCCTCTTCAACCCCGGCATGGTACTGGCGGTGCTTGGCGTGCTGATAGTTGTCTTCTGCATCGGCCAATTGTTCAATCCATACCTGCTGCATGTAGAAGATAAGTCCCGCATGGACAAAATGGCGCAGCAGCCCGTTGATGTGAACATCTTCCCCGGTATAGAGGGCGACGCCTTACTGCCAATCCCTGGCGGCGAACCGCCAGCCGAAGTCGCAGGCAATATCACCAAAGATTAAGGCTCAGTCACTCGGACCTTAGCGGGCACCTGCTACCTCCTGACGCACACCCATCCACCGCTGTCATAAACGAACTAAAGTTCTACAAATAAATGCAAAATAGCTCAGGATGTGGTATAATAAGTGGTAAGAGATATCAGCCTAAATATGTGTATAACGCCTGTTCAGGAGGTTAAAAGAGTTGGTAGCAACAAATAGCTATGATGCCCGATCTATCGAGGTGCTCGAAGGGCTGGAGCCTGTACGTAAGCGCCCCGGTATGTATATCGGCGGCACAGACGTGCATGGACTGCACCACCTTGTTTATGAAATCGTTGACAACTCGGTTGACGAAGCCATGCAGGGCAACGGCAACCGCATCAATGTTACTATAAACGCTGATAGCAGCGTGGCGGTGCGCGACTATGCTCGTGGCATCCCAACCGATATGCACCCCAAGATGGGTGTTTCCGCCCTCGAAGTGGTCATGACCACGCTGCACGCAGGCGGCAAGTTCGACAGCGGCGCTTATGTGCAATCAGGCGGTTTGCACGGCGTGGGCGCATCGGTAGTGAACGCACTCAGCGAGTGGTGCCGCGTAGAAGTCAGGCAGAAGGGCAAAATCTTCGTGCAGGAATACGAGCGCGGCAAAGCCAAGGCTCCCGTGAAGTCAATCGGCAAGAGCGACGAGACAGGCACCCTCACTATCTTCAAGGCCGATCCGCAAATCTTCGAGAGCATAGACTACGAGTTTGATACCCTCTCCCAGCGCTTCCGCGAGATGTGCTACCTCAACAAGGGGCTGATGATGACCTTCCGCGACGAGCGGGAAGGCAAAGAGAACGAGCTTACTTTCTACTTCGAGGGGGGCGTAATGAGCTTTGTGCGCCACCTGAACAAAAACCGCAAAGTAGTTCACCCACAGCCTATCTATATCGAGCGCAAAGTAGGCACATCCTCGGCGGAAGTAGCATTGCAATACAATGATAGCTACTCCGAGTCGGTCTTCTCCTTCGCCAACAATATACATACTGTAGATGGCGGCGCGCACCTCACGGGCTTCCGTGGCGCGCTCACTCGCACGCTGAACGACTATGCGCGCAAAGCCAACGTGCTCAAAGATAGCGACGCTAACCTGAGCGGCGACGACGTGCGCGAAGGTCTTACGGCTATCGTCTCGGTGCGCCTGACCAACCCTCAATTTGAGGGCCAGACAAAAGGTAAACTGAACAACGCCGAGATCAAGAACGTTGTAGAGCAGGCCACCGCCGAAGGTCTGATGCAGTACCTGGAGGAGAACCCTTCGGATGCTCGCAAGATTGTAGAGAAGTCGCTGAACGCTGCTCGCGCCCGCGACGCCGCTCGTAAAGCGCGTGACGTAGTGCGTAAAAACGCGGGCGACGGCTCTACCCTCCCCGGAAAGCTGGCCGACTGCTCGGAGCGCGACCCGTCAAGGTCGGAGTTGTACATAGTCGAGGGAGACTCGGCAGGCGGCTCGGCCAAGCAGGGGCGTGACCGCCGCACACAGGCTGTGCTGCCGCTATGGGGCAAGATCCTCAACGTAGAGAAGGCCCGCCTCGATAAGATGCTGGGGCACGACGCTATCAAAGCGCTGATCACAGCCCTGGGCGCGGGTATCTCAGATATGTGGGACACCGGCAAGCTGCGCTACCACCGCATCATCATCATGACCGATGCTGACGTGGACGGCAGCCACATCCGCACCCTCCTGCTGACCTTCTTCTTCCGCCAGATGCCACAGCTAATATCAGGAGGCTACCTCTATATAGCGCAGCCGCCCCTCTACCGCATAGGCACCGGCAAGCAGCAAATCTGGGCCTATGATGATGCAGCTCTGGCAGCCGCGTTGAAGCAGATAGGTAAGGAGAAGGTGCCGATACAGCGCTACAAAGGTCTTGGTGAAATGAACCCTGAGCAACTCTGGGATACCACTATGAACCCTGAGACCCGCACGCTCCTCCAGGTAACAATAGAAGACGCCCTGGCCGCCGACGAAACCTTCGACATGCTAATGGGCAACAACGTCCCCCCGCGCAGGCGCTTCATCCAAACCCACGCCAAGAACGTAAGAAACCTGGACGTTTAGGGGTGTAGGTTTTACTAATTAGTGGGACTCGTTGAATAAAACATGGAAGTTTTCAGCAGTTCCTGCACAGCTAATAAGGGCAGTTACTGTATAGAGCTGCCCTTATTAGCTGTGCCAACCTATAAAGGGGGGACCTATGCACTAGCCATCCCGAGGGAGAATCAGCTACTGGTAGACAGTCCTAATGGGGGGTTGTGCTAGGCATCATTGCCGACTATGCTGATTAGGTCAAACGTAGCAACCCTGTTGGGTAGAGATCCAAACCGCTCAACAGGGCTGCTATATGGCTACCTTTGTCCATACGAGTAGTGGCACCTGGGTGGCAAACTTATATGGCGTGGCAATAGCAGTTTACGCGCTATGACCCTATCTAGCAATAGCCCAATTGGGTTAGGCTTGGTAGGAGCATTGGTTACTAGCTGAGTTCCTGCGTCAGAAAGGAATGGTCTGTGGCTATAGGATGCCTGTTACTCGGCGGTATGGGTCTGCTGCTAATGTGTATGGCGGCAGCTGTGGACATCAAAAACAAGCTATAAGAGAGAAGAGATAGGTTGGGGTAAAGAATTCTTTACCACCAGCTTATCTTAATGTATCAGCGAAGTGAGTAACGGAATATAACTGGAATTCCAGTCAGGGTCATATGCAGGTCTATAAATGTAGCCGCCGGAGGCAGGGTATCAATGGGCATTCGAACTGCGCCGCTATCATCGCTCTTACCGCGTATAGCGGTTGGGGAGCTGAAAATGCCCGTGAAGTTACCGTTACAAGCTGAGGGCCTGTAGGTTTTGCCCGTGCTATCCACCCACAAAACACTGCCAGGGTCCAGGTTTGCCGTAAATGGCGTATCGCTGGTGTTGTCCAGCTTGAACTGCCACTCCAGGGTACGACCTATGCACACGTAGCTCACTGTACCTGTGCTGGGTATTAAGGCGAGCGTAACGCCATCTCGTAGCGGCACCTTTACTCCAATGCCTGGAGGGGCTGGCGGCACAGGCGTTGGGTTTGATGCTCCTGGCTCCCCACCAGGGTATTTGGCGTGGAAGCGAAACGTACCCAACTGAGACAGTAGCACATCATACGGCGGCTGGTTCTCGGGGTGCATCTCAAACACCGCCCGCTCAAAGTACTGCACCGTGTATGGCTGCCCATTCAGATCGCTCACCTCAGTGAACTCACCGCTGATAGGATAGCCCTGTTGGGCCAGCCCCCCATGCTGCTGCCAGTAGGTCAGGAACTTACCGCATACGCTCTTGCCGGTCTCCTTAAATACCTGGCAGCCTGCTTGGGCTGATACCTGCCCCACATCAAGCGGGCGAATCAGCGTTGCCGCAACAACCGTAGCACATATTACCCCTACACCGATAGCCCAACGCATTATCTTCCTCATTGTACTCCTCCTCCTGCGTTTTATTGGCTTCTACACATATCCTGTCTCACCAAATGCTCCGAACGAGAGAGGCCGCGCAACCCACATTGATAATTGGGTTGCGCGGCAGCCGCTCTTGATGAGTAATTTTTACTCATTTGAAGCATATATGAGTTATTTCTACTCAATATACCATACAGCGTCTACCAAGTCAATGTTTTTCTGACATCCTAATAGTGGGGTGGCGGGAGAGCGAATACACGAAGCCGTCTCCAAAAAACAGTATTGGGAGGGGGTGGGCTTGGCGTTGGATATTGAATCTTACAACCCATACCGGCGTAGCCGCGAGATAGGCGAGGCACTGGCACGTGCTCGCCGACGATTGGGCTTGACTCAGGATGAATGCGCGAACCACATAGGCACAAGCCGCAAACGCTATGGCGGTATAGAGCGTGGTGTTTCCCGTATCTCGGCAGTGGAATTGGAGCAGTTAGTCGCCTTTCTTCAGATACCGCCTTACGATGTTTGGCCTGCACACTTGATAGCACCACACACTATCCAGGTGCGCGCCAGGCCAGGGGAGAGTGTGTTCGTGATTATCGAGAACCCTGGCACACCCAGTAACACTGAAAGTAAAAACGAACCTGGCGAACCGCATTTGTAATAGTTTTGCTATCTTTATTGTGTAGTTTGAGTATATCAGCGCATTATGTGATTTAGGTAGATTGCCCTTCCAGGGTATTGACACCAGGGTAGGGCTATGATAAACTAACCGCGCTAGTCGGCGGCTAGACAGGCCATAATATTAACAGACCCCATATCAGCCCGATAATTAGGCCATTCCCATTTTGCTTTGCCATTGGGAATGGCCCGTGATCCGTTACGCCTAGCTCGACCTTGTAAACGGTAACGAACGACCTGCCAGGAGGAAGCTGATGCCCGCCACCACAACCGGACCCTTAGTACCCCGTGCCCATAACCACAACCAGGCGTTCTACATACCCGGCACGTCGTAGTCATATATCGTTCAAGCGTGTGCTTGTTCGCGTATTCAAGGCGAGCCGCCGACGATCCCGGCAGGCAGTAAATATAGTAATAGTGCTTGCCCTGGTGATAGGGCTTTTCCCTGGGTGGAAAACCTGGGCAGTGGGTTTAGCGCAGGCGGCACTCCCGCCTATCGACTCTGGTTCTGGCGCAGCCTCTATCACAAGCGCGAGCGCCGGCGTAGGGGTAGGCAAACACCCCAGTACGCCCCTTTCATTTGAACCCAACGCGGGGCAGGTTGACCCCACAGTGCACTTCATAGCGCACTCCCCTGGCGGAACCCTGATGTTCCTGGACGCAGAAGTTGTGCTGGTGCTAAGTGGGCCAGATACTTCTATAGGGCCGAACAGGGATTCGGGTAAGGCTCCTGCTTTAGACTACCCGCCTGTACACCGGATAAACGGCAAAGCTGTTATACCTACACCGACGCCTGGCACCAAACCTGACGTGGCGCGTATGCGCTTCATCGGGGCTAACTCTCCATCTACGTCCGCAGTCGCATCAGCGGTCAGAGGCGAAACGCCGCTCCCTGGTAAGGTGAACTATCTTCGTGGCAACGATCCTTCAAAGTGGCAGACCAACCTACCGACGTACAAGAGCATTCGCTACAGCGCCTTTTATCCTGGAACCGACCTGGTGTACGACGGCGCTGACGGCAACCTGAAGGGCACTTATCAACTAGAGGCAGGGGCGGACCCTGCGCTAATACGCTGGCAGTATGAAGGATCAACGCGTACATCAATAGATGCGGCAGGAAATCTCCAGGTAACGTACCCCGCATCGGCACCGCAAAGCCAGCAAGCGCAGCCAAAACCTGACTCCCCGGCGACCTTTACGGTTACCGAACAGGCGCCCCTTGTCTGGCAAATAATAGGCGACCAGAAGGTACCTGTGTTAGCGAGCTATCGACTTGGTCAAGATGGTGTGATACGTTTTGAGATAGGCAAATATAATCACACCCTTCCACTCACCATAGACCCTTCCATCTCGTACTCTACCTATTGGGGCGGTTCAGGCAACGATGTAGGCAACGGAGTTGCCGTGGATGGGGCGGGCAACGCCTACGTTATTGGCACGTCCAACTTCCCAATGTCGTGGAGCGACCCGCCCACCGCCGACGTGCGAATTACAAAGCTGAGTGCGGACGGCAGCACGGCTCTTTTCACTACGTACTTGGGTGGGTCATATAATGACTATGGGTACTCCATTGCCCTTGACGCAGGCGGCGATATATACGTTAGTGGCACCGCACAGTCATCGGATTTTCCCACTTTCAATGCATACCAGCCGACCCAGCATGGATCTTCCAACGCGTTCATAACGCGGCTAGCGGCCGACGGCTCGGCCCTTGTGTACTCCACCTACCTGGGGGTGAAGGTAACGACCCGTGCAGCGAAAGCGGCACCTCCATCGGATATGGTATCGCCGCCGACAGCACGGGCAACGTGTACGTAACCGGCTACGACCGGAGCTACAATTTCCCGCGCACCGCTGGTGTGCTGTACTCGAATGACCCCAACGATTGCGGTAATGCCTTCGTAGCCAAGATAAACACCAACCAGGCAGGGGCAAGTTCGCTAATATACTCGGGCGCACTGAACAACAGCAACATAAGCGCCTGGGGCAATGGCATAGCCGTAGATGGGACAGGCAACGCCTACGTGGTAGGCTATGTATACGATAGCCCTGGGCACCTTCGCTTCCCACTCTACAACGCTATACAGCCCACCTACGGGGGCAACGGCGACGCTTTCGTAACAGTGCTTAATCCGTCGGCCTCGGCATTTGTGTACTCTACCTACCTGGGCGGCGGTGGGCAGGACGAAGCGCGTGCGGTTACGCGGGACTCTTCGGGCAACTTGTATGTAACGGGCAGCACCGCCTCAAGTAACTTCCCCATGCAGAACCCCTACCAGGCCGATAACCAAGGGGGGATGGATGCGTTCGTTACTAAGCTGAACTCCGCCGGTTCGGCCTTTGTGTATTCTACGTATCTGGGCGGCGGGGGCAGCGATATCGCTCACTCCATAGCGGTGGACGCACAAAACAATATGTATATAGCGGGGGCTACCGCCTCGCAGGATTTCCCAATAGCCAACCCGGTGTGGCGACCTATCCAGGGGGAAGCTACTGACGCATTTGTTAGCCGCCTGTCGGCCTCGGGGAATAGCCTGGACTACTCTACCTACCTGGGTGGCGAGAGCGCCGCCGGCAGCCCCGGCGATTCTGGCAACGCTATTGCCGCCGACGCGTTAGGTAACGCCTATGTTACAGGGCAGACTGACGTAGCGGACTTCCCAAGCGTGAACGCTTATCAACCCAGCAGTGGGGGAGCTATAGACGGGTTCATATTGAAGCTCGACCCAAGCGGCCAGGGGGCGACCCCAACGGCCACGAATACACCCGTACCCACGCCCACCGATACCCCACAGGCCACTGATACAGCTACGAATACGCCTACCAACACGGCTACCAGTACGCCCACCTTGACTCCCACTCCGGCGATCCCCAACGTTCCTCAGCTTAACGAGATCAGGTGCGGGGGCAGCCCTTCTCAAAGGTCAACTACTGATATGGCCGGGGACGGAGTAAACGCGGCCACGGGCTTCTTCTGCTACGGCAGTGTCGACTTCTCTATTCCCGGCAGGGGTGCGCCTCTTGAGTTCGGGCGAACCTACAACTCGGATATGGCTGCTATCACAAGCACGCTCGGGTATGGCTGGACGCACAACTATAATATGTATGTAGACAGGGACGTTGCAAACAACTACCTGGTACACGAAGAGAACGGCTCCGTATCTACCTTCGGTCCTGACTTTAGCCACCCGCTACGCGTCATGGCTACCCTGGCTAACACCAACGGGGACCTCGTCTTCACCCGTATACACGGGCAGGTAAGCTACTATTTCCGCAATTTAGGTGGTACAGGAGTGTACCACCTGATAAGCATCGTGGACCGCAACAATCATCCGGTAACCCTAAGTTACGTTGGCGAACAGTTGCGGACTGTAACCGATTCAGCGGGTCGCCATCTGAACCTTATCTACTATACTGCCCCACCCTTCACTGGCCTGTTGCGCAGAGTAACCGATGACGTTGGTAGGCGGGTGGCCTTCACCTATTACCCCAACGGCGACTTGAATACCGCGATAGACGTTGGCAATACGACGCGAGTTTACGTCTATGATCTGACGCACCACCTTCAGATAATGACTGAGCCACGTAACCTCGTGCAAACTGCCGTTTTCAATAACACGTATGACAACGTGGTCGCGGCGCGCATAACCCACCAGGCTTATCCTATGGGTCGCTTCACGGATTTCGGTTATACAGGGGATGCAGCCTCGGCAACTACGCGCATAACTAACACGGTTGGGGTAGTTACAGTACAGAACTATGCTCAATATATGCTTACGAGCGTGGTTGATGGCGCAACTGGCCAGCAGCCTGGCACCTGGAACTATAGCTATAAACCAGGCACAACCTGGCTCTCAGCCGTAGAAGACCCCCTGCACCACGTTTGGCAGAACGACTGGGATAATAACGGTAATCTTAAGAACGCTACCGACCCGCTAAATCAGACTACCCAATATACCTACTACCTGCCTCAGAACGACCTGTACCAGGTAATAGACCCAGCTCTGATCGCCACTACCTACACATACGATGGCAATGGCAATCTGACCAGTATGTCGCGTCCCTGGCAAGAGGGCAGCGGGACAATGCAAACACAGTATGGCTATGACCAAAGCCCCAGTCGCTTAGGAGACCTGCGTACTATCACGGACCCGCGCAACCATACCTGGCAGCTTTCCTACGATGCTTATGGATATCCAGACGCCAAATCCGACCCGCTTGGCAACACAACGAACGCGGATTACGACCAGGTTGGCCGCCTGCTAAGTTCAACCGATGGGCGTAACAAGACAACCCAATATCTGAACGACGCATATGGCGCGCCATTGATTATCACCGACACGCTAGGCTACCCCACTACATACAAGTACGACGACGTGGGCAACGTCAAATCCGTGCGCGATGCAAAAGGACAAACTACCACATATCTGTACTACGACACAAACGAAGTACGGCGGGTGAGCCAGCCGGAAGGAACCCGGATCGATTATGCCTACGACGGCATAGGTCGTGTTATCAGCCAGACTAACGGGTTGGGCAAGGCAACCACTTATAGTTACGACGATACGCAACGCCAATATCTCAGTAGCGACCCTCTGGGGCGCACTACCCACTACAGGTACGACGTTGCCGGGCGCACAGACCGAGTACAGGATGCCCAGGGCCGTTATACCTATCTTTACTACTACAACAACAATGAACTCCAGACTATAGACTACAGCGATCCTTCAACCCACGACGTAACGCTCGGTTATAACAGCCGAGGGTTGCGCGAGACTATGACGGATGGCACGGGCACTACAACCTTTGGGTACGATTCGCTGAATCGCCTTACCTCGGTGCTCCAGGGAAACGGTAAAGCTATTGGCTATGGATACGACCTGATGGGAAACGTTACATCCATCACGTACCCACAAGCTGCGAACGGCCAGCGCAGAACCTCGACGCGCGTTTACGATGATGCCAACCGGGTCTGGAAAGTCTACAACCTTGATGACACCTTCCCGCTTCCTGTGGAGTTCGGCTACGACCAGAATAGCAACATAAAAACGATAACATATCCAGGGAACGGGGGCGGCTCCCCGGTATACAAGGCGGTGGGGTATGACGCAGCGAACCGTGTTATTACTACGACTGAATCGCTGGTCGCTACTACCGTTTTCTCGACCACCTACACGCGTAACGAGATTGGACTGGTAACCGACGCCGTTGAGTTCACATATGGTCAAACCAACAATACTCGGCTTCACTACGACTATGACCAGCAGAGTCGGCTCAAGGCGGATCAAATAAGCGCGAGCCCAGGGATTACCAGCACCAACGTCTACACATACGATAATGCGTCTCAAATCAAGCGGATAGCCAGTGCACCCGCTAACAGCGTTCCCAGTCTGACCACATATGGCTATGACGATGCCAACCAGCTGAATAGCTACGTACAGCGACAAGACACACAGACAGTACTAAACCTGACCTTCAGTTACAGCCCGACAGGCAACCGTACCCAGGCACTCAATAACCGCACGGGGGCCACTCTGGTTTACAGCTACGACCAGGCCAATCGCCTGGTGGGGTTTGGGCCGGGTAGCCAGCCGAACCAATGGACATATGGCTACAACGGTGATGGCCTGAGGATGTCGAAAGTAGGGCCAAATAGCTGGAACGAGCAATTCGGCTGGGACATAGCTGGCGGCATGCCTCTGTTACTTCAAGATAACAGTAACGGTTACCTTTACGGCCCCGGCGGTATGCCGCTCGCACAGGCTGCGGCTATCGCAGGGATGACTCCCGGAGGCGGCCAGGCACCGCAGACCAAAATCAAATCGCTCTGGGATGAGTTTACAGGGATACCATCTATCACAGCTCCCCCTACCTCCGCAGGCACAGGAGCCGTTGGTGGGGGCGCTACTGGTGACGGTAAGCCCGCTCAAATCCCGATGCCCGGTGCCGGAAGCGACACGCCAGAGGTTCCCAACTTTAACGCGCACTTCTACTACCACCTGGATCAACTGGGGAGTATCCGCTTTACCACGAACGACGTGGGGATGGTAAGCGCATACCTGAGCTATGCTTCATACGGCAGCCGCTTCTGCCAGGGAGACTGTACTAACTTACCTCGCCTGGGATATGCTGGTCAATATACCGATCCTGAGTCGGGTTTGCAGTATCTACGGGCGCGATACTACGATCAGAATACTCAGCAGTTTATCTCCAGAGATCCGATGGAGAGCAGTACCGGACAGCCCTACGTCTACGCCGGGGGCAACCCCACTAATTTGAGTGACCCTACAGGCCATTGCCCTATATGTTTGATAGCATTAGGCTTTTTGTTCGGGATTGGTTTAGATGTAGGTATAGACTTCACTTTCCATAACTCCACGTTTGACCTTGCTGAGTCCGTGGGCAACTCTCTCAAGGACCCGTGGACATACATAGGAGCCATACCCTTTGGCGAACTTGGCAAACTGGGTAAGTTAGGTAGAGTGGCTGAGGCTGCTGAGAAGGAGGGCAGCTTTGTATATCGTGCCCTAGCCAAAGGGGAGGAGCCTGCGCTCGGCTTGGTTGCGAGAGATCCGGCAGCAATTGAGGTATCAGAACTGAGTCATGTCGCAGGAGCGAAACGCACGCCGTGGATATCAACTACTAAGAGCTTGGAAGTAGCAGAAACGAAGTTCAACGGTGGGCATGGAATCGTACGGATCGATTTGTCGAAACTAGAATCGCCAATTTCCGATATTTCGGGCGGTATCGCTCGAGGAGGCCGGTTCTCAAATTGGGCAAGGGCTCATCAAGAGGTCCTGGTCTGGCAGTATATCAATCCAGAGGCCATTACTTGGGTGCATAGGTAATGATCCCAACTTGACATATCTTGGCCGCGGATTAAGAATTAGTACACGGGAAGTTCTCAATCCGCAACCGGGGGATGGCACAAAGGAGACATGCATTGGCTCTGCAAGAGTTGATTACGAATCTAGATAGAGAGTGGGAGCTAGAAACCGGATTCTTTGGGCGTTTACGCAGTAGCGAGTATGATCCTGAAGGGGCAAACAGGGTTACTGAGTTGCTTCAGCGGATTGCGGATGCCGTTGAGAATGAAGGACAATTGGATCGCAGGCTGGTTAGCCTGACTTGGTTTATGCCAACATTCATAAGTTGGCAGCGTCAACGTGTTGAAGAGAGAACGGGCAACGGTAAAGCCTTAGATAGTACCCTTGATACCATCGTAAGCATCCTTCAACGTGTATTAGGAATGCCTTGATTTCTGACGCGAGTCGTGGATTTTGATAGGCTGTCTTGCGAGTATCTGGTAGGTGACTTCAATGACATTATCTCAGATATGTTGGGTTTCGCCTGAAGAGGGCGGGCGCAAAACTCCCTTCAAGGGATCTCACTACGTAACCGTGGCTCGCTTCGAAGAGGAACCTAATAGGTGGCAAACTGAGTCGTGGAGCTTGGTGGTTGATTTCAGAGAGGAATCCTCTAACGATGGTAGCGCCCTTGCCGATGTAAAGTTCCTTGTAGAAGAAGCACCTAGCTACCTGCTACACGCGGGAAGTCGATTTGAGCTGCTTGAGGGTCCCCATGTTGTTGCCAAGGGGAAAGTACTCGCTGACTAAGACTGCATACAGACCTAGTCAGCGAGCCAGCAGGTCAGGCAGTTATGGAAGCATCTTTTTGCTATTGCGACAGTCCATTTAGTCTCATAGCAGCGAAGGCTCCTTTTTCAAGGATTTTGGTGCTGGAGTATTACGATGGGCTGGTGTCTGGCCTGGCAGAATGTAAACAGTGTCTAAGGGTGTATAGATTCGATATGGTTGCGTGGGAAGGTAACGCCGGGATACGGGTTTTTACACTTGGATCTGTGCCAACTAGCTTTTTACAGCGTGCCGTTGAAGAGTATTCGCGCTACGAGGCTCCACGTTGGCCGTTATGGGTGCCCTTTTTCAAAGCGCCTTTGCCCGATAGGGTAATGGCAAATGTTGAACAGGAGATTGATCGGCTGCTAACAACTTCGGTAAACCATCCTGTGATGGTAGTCGCTTCTGCCACTAGCTTGGAAAGTATCCTGAAAGCTAAGAAGATAACGTCAAGAGAGTTTAACAGAATTCAGGACTGGTTTGCTTTCTTGGGATTGCTTGTCCATTCGCTTCCCCTTCCATAGGTTTCCGTTTGTCCTTACCTTTAAGATTCTACAAAACACCTATTCTTGTCTGTCAAATTAACCCACCGTTTTGCAATATTAGTTACAACTCCCACAAACTTGCGGTCCTGAAGCCTATGGCTGGGGTGATGGCCTTCGCTGTAAAACTGCGCGTTCCACGTCCACTCTGCTATACCACCTATGTTTTTTGTCGCCGGTATCCACTGGCCGGATTTTGCCCGCTCGTATCCAGTAGTTGACTCCACTGCGGCTGATGCCCAGCATATGCCAGGCTTCCGCAAACGTGACCCGCTCCCGCCGCCACTCTATTATTGCCTGCCGGTCGAACCTGTACTCGCGACTTCCGTCCACCAGGGGACCTGCTACCACAGGCAGCCAGCCTCGCTTTGCCCACTGTAGCACAGCCTGGTCGGTACAACCCAGTATTTCGGCGGCCTGCCCGCTATCGATATACCGTTCTACGAACGTCTCAACGTCCTGGCGGGAGTAGCGCCAATGCACCTGGCTGCCCCGCATTTCGTCCCGGCACGGCACCAGCATACCCGCCGCGTACCAGCGGCGGAGCGACACGGGCTTGCAGCGAAGTCGGTTGCAAACGTCGCGGGCGGTGTACAGTAAATCGCCGCCCTCAGCCAGCCGTCGCCTGCGTGCCAGGTACTCTAACAGTCCGGCCCGCTCAAAATGTAGGCTTCCTATGTTGTCCGCGCTATCTCCATGCCTGTATGCTCGCAGCCCGCCCCGCTTAATTTCTACCAGGAGAGCGGCCAGCCCGATGCCCTGCCACGTTGTGATACGTAGCGCCTTGTATAAGGACAGGATAGATGGCTCGGCCCGTGCCACGCACTCAACGTGTTCATCAGGGTTTGATTGCTCGCCCTGTTCGTTACTATCATCGTTGCTATCTATAGGGCCGAGGGCGGCTGCCCAGGCGGGCAACTGAGGCACCTGTTCCAGCACGTTGTCCAGAAAACGCTGCACAACGGCCGGGGCGAAGCGCCATGTGGCCGCGCCGTCCACGAGTGGCCCTTGCGCTGCTTCGACCAATCCTGCGGCTACCAGCGCCACCAACTGTTTATCCTCGGCCAGTCCGCACTTCGCCGCCGCCTGCGCCAGGGTAAGCCAGGTAGAGTGCTCTTCACGCAGTCGCTGCACGCTCCCGGCATCCACCAACCGCCACTGTCGCTTCCCGCCCAGGTTTCGCCCAATAGAGTCGCTGGCGTTGGTAACAGTAACATTGGCGCTGGCGTTGAGCGCCCCGCGTTCTATATAGTCCTTTACAGTGGGTTCGCTCACCCCCAGCTCGTGCGCCGCTTCACGTTGGGAAAGCATAGGGAGACCAACCTGGCTCTGGGCATTCTGAAAACCGGCATCAGGCAGGATGGCTTTCCCCCCTTGTTGTAGGGCAGCCCTGTAGTGGCGCAACCAGGGGTAGAGGGTGGGCGAGTAGGCGGCCCGCTCTTGAATAAAGCCCATCCATTCCCCTTGTAGCCATCCCCACTGTGGTCCGGTGAACTCTCGTGCCAAAACATATGATAGCTTCGTCTTGTTTGATATTGCCGAGAGTTCCGCCTCTCGCCTGGCGATCCGTTCTAGGGCGCTGTGCCACTCCGTGGGCCAATCCTGTAGCAGCCCCCATACAGCCAGGTGTACCCAGTGTTGAAAAGCAACCCCGCCCCGGCGAACTGGCGCGGCACCCCGCGCGTTCCCTTCCCTGGGTTCCGACTCAGCAGTGCTAAGTGCCCTCTCACGCACACCGGATATCATCTCTCCCATACCTGGTACAAATCGTTCGGACGCGAAACGCGGGTTATCGGGGTCGCGGGCAGGTAAGAGAGTCGAAAAGCGATATAGAAAATGCAGGAAGGCTGGGGGCGACATCAACTGTAACGGATGCTCTGGAGCCAGAACGGTGTTTATGCGGGGCGGTAGCCAGGAATCTGCCTGCGGTGTCGCGCCCCCATCAGCCTGCTGCGGTATAGGCATTTCGGGGTCGGGCATCGCCATCGAATCCCCTTCTGCATCTAGTTGCAATCCAAGTGCGCTCGATACCAGGTCGGCGAGGTCTAAGCTGTCGGGGTCGTCGCTAATAGAAATAGCCTCGAAACTGGCGATCTCCGCGTCACATCGCAGGCACCGACCCGTTGCCCAGTTCGCCCTTATGGACTGGCCGCAGCCCTGGCACAGGTCTACCAGCAAAACGCGGTGCTTGGGGCAGGTCGTCACTGCTTGTAGACGCCACGGCAGCAGGACCGCGCCGTCTTCGCGCCAACACGCTGGGCACACCCTGTAGTTTAAGCCCCCGCCTTGCCGCGTGCCGTGAACGTGGCTACACAGGCCCGCCTTACTCCATAGGGGCCGTTCCAGGTCGTCGTACTCCGGCTTCGCTCTTACTCTCGTTCCCGCTTTGGCTCCAGTTCGCGCGCCCGCGCCGTGCAAAGCATCGGCCCCAGCATCGTAGTAACGCGGTGCAAAGCGGTGTAGCGTCAGGCCATAAAGAGTATCCACGCTCAGACCCGTGATTTCGGCAAGCTCGGCGTAGTGGCTTCGCGCCCGCAACTGGTCGGGCATTGTACCGGGCCTGATACCAGTAAGTAGAAGCCACCAGTTGCTTATCTCGTAGTAGTTAGCCACCTGTAGCCGCGCCAGGAGACTCTGTAGACTCTCGAACGGCAGCGGTTGCAGGCGCTTTACCAACCGTAAGGGAAGGTCTGCACCTGTCCCCACGGGGATAACGGATGGACTGGGCATGGTCTACCCCTGGTTCCTGGGCTTTGTGGGGCTGGGTATGATAGGGGCATCCCCTCTGAACGGGTTAGCTATTTTGCGGCGTTCCCCACCGAGGCGCTGGTCGAAAGCCACCGCTAGAAGCTCGGCATCCAGGCACTCTCGGCCTTCCAACAGGGCCATCCCCGCCGCCCAGCGAATGAGCGCCATCAGGTAGCCCACCAGCCCCTCGCTGGCCGCGTAACATCGCGCCGCCAGGTCTGTGCCCGCCAGGTTTGAAGGCCGGTTCAGGGGGAGCGCCCTTTCTATCTCCCTGAGCAGCGTGCGGAACTCCCTTATCGTGTCAGGGCGCGCCACGTCCCACTCGAAAGGGTACAACACCGTAGGGTCCCCAAAGAGCCGGGCGAGTTGGGGGTTAGCAAATACAACCTGTTCCGCTTCGCCCTTCAGTCCCACCAATACGCAGGCTACCCGCGTTTCTTTAATCACAGTCTTGAGCCAGTCGCTCACGTTTTGCAGCACCTTTCCTTTGCTGTCTCGGTCCAGGAAATGCTGCAACTCGTCCAGCACGAGCATCCCTACCTGGCAGTCGTTGATGAAGCGGATGATCCGCATGGTCATGCTGCCTATGGTGCCTTTGCCTGCCAGGGGGTCGCCCAGGCCGTACAGTATCACCGTTGCCAGGTTTTTGATTGTAGCAGGGGCGGGTATGGTCGCTTTCAGTACTGGCCGCCTTACGCCGGTCGCGGTGTATACGGTGGGGTAGAGACTCGCTACCGACTCCACGAGCGTCGTCTTGCCCGCGCCCGTCGGTCCCACCAGCAGTTTGCACTGTGGCTCCGCCGCGAGCCGGTTCATCTGGTAACACCTGTGTAGCTCTTCGGCCAGGTCGCGCCACAGCGGGTATCTGACAAGAATTTGCTCTACGTAGGGCAACCGTTCCGGTCCAGGCAGGCGGCATATCTCCTTGCGCGTGAGAGAGCGCTCCTGCGGGCTAGGGCTAATCGTGTTGCCCGTGCTGCCAGTATCGCTAATATGTGGCTGCTTCTGCTCATCGTTGGGTATATCGTCAAAAGGGGTTTGTAGGGTTGGCATGGTATATCTCCTTAGTTGTGTATTATTTGCGGCTACGTGGGCTGGTCAGCCCGTTCGCGCCGGGGGTATCTTGTGGCTGCGTCCGAGGCCTGGGGGCGGGCAGGTCGTAGCTGCTCCCCCAGGCGTTGGCGTCGGACTCGTACTCCAGGTCGTCTATGCCGAAAGGTTGCTCTGCGCTCACGGCACCATCTTCATAACTCTGAGTTTGAACTTCGGCGGCAGCAGCGTGGTCGACAGCGTCGAGTGGGCGCTGTTGCTGGGCGGGCGCTGCTGTCGCTTTGCCCTTCGGCTTTGGTGCCCTACCGCCATCCGCAGGGGTACGTTCGGTCGTAGCCGTTGTGGCCCCCTGGATTGGGGCTGGAAGGGTGGGTGGCGAGCCTGGCAACGGTGGTAGAATCCCGGCGACCTGTGGTTGGCCCTGGTCGCCCATGCCTAGCAGGTGGCGGGCGAGCCGCTTGCGCTTACCCAATTTGCGGGTGAGGCTGAACTCGCGGGCCACCAGTTCGCGCACATGGCGTTTCACTTCGGCCCTCTCCCACACGTCCGCCTGCCCCTGGCTCCGCTGCCGCACGAACAGCTCGTGCAGAAGGCGGTGGGTTTTGAGGGGCAGCCCCGCCGCGTACTCCTGGTCTATGGCGGGCACAGGCAGCCACTGGGCACCCCCTGGCTCGGTGGTGTCGAGTACGTGCAGCGTACCTATATCTTTGGGGTCGTACTTGAACTTTACTTTTGCCCCCTTCGGCAGCCTGGCGCGGAGCCTGAACAGGTCGGGGCTTTGATAGCGCAGGTTTTCAAAGTTGATGCCCGTGCGCTGGATGGTGCGCTCCTCTATCCGCCCCATCAGAATGCGAAGTTCGGTGGAGCTGTGGTGCAGCGCGGGCGCGAAGCCGCTTTGTACACTCTCGTGCCACAGCCTGGCAGGTATCCCCTTCTTGCCTTTGTGCCAGCGTTGGGCATATTCGTCCAGTAGAAAAATGTGGAGTAGCTCGGTGAAAGCGCCGAGCGTTATGCAGGCGTCTTTGGCTGGGTCGTAGTCACCAAGTTGGAGCACGTTTGACAGGGTGCTGCCGGGGAGCGGGTGTACTAACCCTTGCGCTATGCTCCGAAAGAACCGTTCAATCGCCCCCTTCAGCCACGGAGAGCGCACAGCCATATACTCCAGTACTATGCCTAACTGGGCACAGGCATCGGCTAAGTCGCGCCCTACAAAGTCTTTGCCGTTGTCTACCACCAGCATCTCTGGCAGGCCGTACACCGGCCAGGGGTTCTTTGTATGGTATATAGCGGGGCAGTCGGGCTTGGGCAGTATGCCGTGTAGCAGCGCTTCCATCACTGTGTAGTAGCTGGATGGCTCCCACCCTATATAGAAGCCGAACGGCATTCCGCTGAACACGTCCACCGCGAGCGTCAGGTAGGGCCGTCCTATGGGCAGCCTTTGGGTTTCGTCTACCACTATCAGGTCGAGCGGGGTGTGGTCTATTTCCACGCGTTGCAGGACTCTTGTTGTGCGGGGGCCTGGCAAGACCATTGCATCCGCCTGCCGTTCGGTGCGGCTGGCTCGCCTTCGCAGTATCGATTCCGCGCCCCTATGCCGAATGCGCCCGTACACTGTGCCGTAGGAAGGGGGTTCAAGTTGCATATCTGGTGGCCGGGTGCGATTCTCGTCGGCTACCCGGTTTACCACTTGCCAGTACACGTCCGTGCCGCTACGCTGGTTGGGCGAAGCGGCGCACTCTGCCAACACCCCCTCAAGGAGCCTCTCTACGTCAGGGGCCAGCCTGGGGCGTCCTTTACCGCCGCGTTGGTCGCTGGCGGGTACCAGCGCGCGTATGTCGTAGCCGCTCTGCCGGAAGGCCCGCAGCCACCTGTAAACGCTGGTCGCGCTTACCGCCACAGGCTTCCCCTGTTTTGTCGCCGTCGCCAGCAGGGTGGCTATGTGGTCGGCTATCGTCCCGCGCGTGCGCTTTCCGGCTGGGCGCTCCAGTAAAGGGCGGATTATCTCGTAACGCCGCCACGCTTCGGCTCGTTGGCCTTCCGCCAGTAGGGCGAAGTCAGCAACTGTGTACTCGGTGGGGTAAGGGCTATCCTGCCCCTTCCTGGTGTTGTTGCCCGCTACTTCGAACACCAGGTCGCCCT
Source organism: Chloroflexota bacterium (assembly GCA_027317125.1). Taxonomy (GTDB): domain Bacteria; phylum Chloroflexota; class Chloroflexia; order QHBQ01; family JADMIH01; genus JADMIH01. The sequence continues at coordinate 20,367 of DAHVFG010000038.1, forward strand.
GGCCCCACGCCTCGTATAGCTCGCTTTGCGCTACCACCACGTCCCCGCCCAGGGTCTGGTTGCTTACTCGTAACTGGCCTTGCACCAGCACGTCGCGCACCAGGTACCACTGCCCGCGTAACAGGTAGCGGGTTCCTATGTTAAAGCGTAACCGTCCCACGGTGTCCCCCTTTCGCAGACTTATTCCTGCTCTTTTCTCTCTCGCTCTCGTCCTGGCCCATGCCTGCTAATCCGCTTCCGCTTAGTGGGCTAATCTCATCGGCTTGTGGGTATATTCCAAGCCCGCGTGTTCCACGTTGCTGCGGCAGGGGCGCGGGCAGCCATAACGTGCTTTGGGGAGTGAGCGGCTCGTGCAGGTCTGCGGCCAGTACGTGCCTGAAGAGCAGGCTATATACGGTCGCCAGCCCTTCTGTGGGTGGACCGCCTTTGACCGTGCTGGCTGCTACTTGTATGAGGGGCATCTCGTCCGCCGCGCCCACCAGGGCAGCACACCGCAGCGCGGTCACGCTCGGCACTGGGTGGCGGCTATAACGCCATAGTAGCTTGAGGTTGTCTAACTTGTGTCCGGAGCGCAGGTCTATATCCGTCACCGTCACCAGGCAGTAGCTATTGTCGTCGGCCCATGCCCTTATTGCCGCGAGTTCGCGCTGCGCCCCAGGTTCGCTCAGTAGAGTGGCGGGGTAGCATTGCACCAGTACCTTACTAATGGTCTCGCCGTCCCACAGCGTAACTCTAAAGGCCGAGGCACGCCGGTGGATTTGCCTATGGTCGTTCCCTGCCCCCGTCCTAACCCCACCGTCTATGGGCAGGGGCATAACTTCGTAGTGCCGTACATACTGTTCGTAGTCCAGGTAATACAGCAGGTCACGCTCAAGGGGGGAACCATATGCTACCTGCTGTCCCGTCTTTGCGCTTGGGAACTTACCATGTATTCCCATATCAAGTCTCCTTTCTCTTGCTTCCCACTTTTCCTGGCTCGTAACATGCTCCCGCTCCGCGTGCCCCGGCTATACCTTCACGTTCTTGCCCTTGTTATGCCGGGCCGTTGTGCTTCGGGACGCACCGTGATATTATTGTTTTGGGTACAGAGCTGTGTTCATTGCTGGAACTGAGGAATATTACTTAGATATTGCTATAGTGCCGTGCGTAGAGGGTGCTTTGCAAGGCTTCACGCGCACGCTAATGTGCCCGCTCGTTGCAGCTTTTGGCTAAAACCTATTGACAAATAGATGCACGTTAGACCAATTACCAGGCACATTTTGGCTCAAATGTTCTGGGAAAGCAAGCTAATTTGGCCGCATTTCGAGCCAAAACCAGAGCAAAATTAGAGGGGGGCGTGCGGGTCTGGCTGAAGGTCTGGGGGAGTGGTAAGCGTGGTAACTGGAGACATCGAGAGCGCGGGAGAACCAAAGCCGGAGCCAGAGCCAGAGCCGCGCAAGTACCCGCAGTCATTCCAGGACCGCGACCGAGAGTTAGGAGAGATACTCAGGCAGGCCCGCGAGGAAGCAGGGCGCTCCATCTCGGAGTGCGCTGCGAAACTTAGCATATCCCGGAAAAGATACGGCAAGCTCGAGAAAGGGTACGCGCCTATCTACGCTGCTGAATTAGAAGCCCTGGTACGCTTCTTGGGCATCTCCCCAAGTCAGGTGTTTCCGCAGGATATGCCTGGTGGTAAAGGCAAGCCGGCGCCTGTAATTATCAGCGCCCTTCCTGGCGAGTCGGTACAGATTGTGGTTAATGTAGCTCGCCATAACCCTGAAGAGGAGACTCGGCCCTGGCCGCCCAGGCGTTATAAGAAGAAAAGGTCTCAGGGCTAACGCCTGTTTCTTTTGTATCGGGACTTTACTCTGGTAGGGCCTACGCCCATAATAGTTTTGAATAGGTGTGCCCTGCGTCTATAGGGGTGGTTCTATGCCCTCGTTTTTCCAATAGGTGTACGCGTTAGAATAGCTCCACTCAGGTGGGGAAATAGGGGTCGCTAGAGCAACAAAACGATTCTACCAGTAACTTGCGTACTAAGTAGAGGCAGTTACAGGAACTATTGAAACAAGCTGCCTTTATTCGATGTATAATAGGCGTGTGAAACGGGTTTTTGCTACCACTAATTAGGAAAACCTACAAGGGGTGTAATTGTAAATTATCACAGTAACTGTGATTGCATGTTATACAAGTTACTGAGATTAGGGGGCGGTATATACTTTATACCGCTCTCTTTTGTACACGGAAGAGAAAATGACCGAGCAGGGAAACAACACCCATGGCGGACTGCGCGAGGGTGCGGGATGGAAGCCAAAGGCTTAGCTTACACTGAGTATGCAGGTGCCGGTTAGGGCTACTGAGGATGAGATTGCCTTAATCAAAGGCTTGACGCCAAGACAGCGTTCCGACAAGCTTATAGTCACACGCGTGCAAAGTGCCAGCAATCAAGAGTAACTGGCTGGTACTGTAAGGCTTACTCAGTCCGAGTGGAATCGTCGGCAGAGGCAGAGCGGACCAAATACTCTCGCTTACGCCGGAAGAGCGGGCATCAAGGTTGATTGAGGAACTTCTGTGAAAGGAGTTATCCTCATAATGTACTGTGCTCGACTGCCCTAGCCGGTGTTAGCGCGTTGCTATTGCGGCTAACTATGCATAAGTTCTTGGCCTCTTTTACACCTGCTCGGCCCGAAAGCTCCAAAGCACTTTCGTAGCGTTACCCAGTTGTAGTCGGCATGGCTTATCTTACCCAGTTCAGCTAGGAAAGGCGTGCTTACCTTGCTAAGGAGGCACGCGGAAATAAAGCAGACAAAGTGGAAGAGATGTGATAAGCTGAGTAAATGATAGATTTCTCTCAGGAAGATCAATACAAAGTGATGCATGGAGTGCTCAATGAGCGACAGTGGCGGCTGTATGTGGCGACAGAGGCCAAGCGGATAGGGAGAGGAGGGATAAGCCGAGTGGCACGCGAGGCAGGGGTCACTCGTGAGACAATCCACAAGGGGCTGCAAGAATTGGAGGCAGGAGAGGTCTATGAACCGGGAGGTCGTATACGTAGGTATGGTGGGGGACGCAAGCAGGTCACAGCCATAGATGAGACGTTGCTCCCCGACCTGGAAAGCCTGCTGCAACCCAAGGGCGACCCGATGAGCTTGCTCAAATGGACCACCAGGAGTGTGGCGCATCTCAAAAAGGCTTTAGAGGGGATGGGGCATGAGGTGGCACAGACTACAATCCGACGGATCTTACATGACCTTGACTACTCACTGCGAGCTAACAAGAAGAACATCGAAGGAGTATCGCACCCCGACCGAGACGCCCAATTCGCCCACATCAAGGCCAGGTGCCACGAGCTTGAGGGGCAGGGCAACCCTATCAGGGCAACCCTATCATTTCGGTGGACTGCAAGAAGAAGGAGCTAATCGGGCAGTTCAAGAACAACGGTGAGGAGTGGGTTGCCAAAGGGGAACACACGCAAGTGTCGGTGTACGACTTCCTTTCCCTGTCCGATGGCAAAGCTATTCCTTACGGGGTGTACGACCTGATTGCCAATGCGGGCTTCGTGAATGTAGGTATCGACCATGACACCGCCGAGTTTGCGGTGGAGAGTATCCGCAGATGGTGGAAGCAGTGGGGCCACTCACTCTATCCAGGCAAGAAGCAGTTGCTTATCACGGCTGATGGAGGCGGTTCCAACGGGGTTAGAAATCGGTTGTGGAAGAAAGCACTACAGGAGTTTTCCAATGACGAACAACTGTCCATCTCAGTGGTGCATTACCCACCAGCTACCAGCAAATGGAACAAGATCGAGCACCGCCTCTTCTCCTACATCTCCATCAATTGGCGAGCCACCCCACTGACGTGCACGTCAGTGGTGTTGGAACTGATTTCACATACGACAACCGAGGAGGGCTTGACGGTGACGGCTGTAAAGGACAGCCATATCTATCCTACAGGGCGGAAAGTGACTGATGATGAACTGGCTGCCTTGCATCTGCTCAGAGAGGAGTTTCACGGCGAATGGAACTACACCATTTTCCCTCAATCCTCGTCCCTTTCTGGTCAGCTTATTTAGGCGCGCCTCCTAAGCTCGACTTTGTACATTAGCAATTCAATAACAGACCGCGTAGGCGAGCCTTTCGACGTGTGAGCGTGGAACTAAACAGACATCAGGGTCTTGCGGGGATGTGTGATAAGTAAAATTACCCCACAAC
>DAHVFG010000039.1:0-23801 GCA_027317125.1 Chloroflexota bacterium
CTGATGTCGACAAGGTGCTGGATTGGTCTAGGTGGAGACGCCGTCATCAGGCCAGAGCTAAACGGTGCCACTACAAGCGTCGTCTCGCTCAACTCTACGCCTTGTGAATAACTGCGGCTGTAGGACTTAGACCCGCCTCAAGAAAGTCGCCTAAATGATGACGCGCACCCCCAGCCCCCAGCCCCAGGGCGATTGCATCTAAATTGATAGAGCGACTTAACCAGACAAGATCGTGCCTGTCACAGAGGCCTCAACCTGGTAAGTGTTTTACTACTCACTACAGTTTCTGTTCTCTTGACCCCAGAGTGGAGCAATCACAAGCGTGAATCAATTTAGATGCAATCGCCCTGCCCCCAGCCCCGGGTAAACGTTCAGAGTTGGGGTGCAGGGGTATCTCCTGATACTCACCCCATGCCCCTCTCCCTTCATGGGAGAGGGGCATGGGGTGAGGGCGCACCGGCGCACCGCACCCGCGCAGGATACCTCTTGAAGATTGTTCTACCCCTACTCTGAACATTTACAGCCCCGGCACGTCTTGGCGTTTGCATCTTTATATGTTATAATCAGTTTTGTGCCTGAATTACAGCGCATAAAATAAAGAGGAGAAAATCCTAGCGATGAAACCCACCCAGGCGATTGTAGCGGTCACGGGGCAAATGATCAAGGAAGCGGTGCCCGAGTTTAACGTCGGCGATACTGTACGCGTCAACGTAAAGGTGGTTGAGGGCAGCCGCGAGCGTATACAGGTGTTCGAAGGCGTGGTGATGCGCCGGCGTAAGGGTGGCATCAACGCCAACTTCACTGTGCGCCGCATAGCCTCCCACGGTATAGGCGTCGAGCGTACCTTTCTTCTCCATTCACCTCGCATTGACAAGATAGAGGTTGCACGTCGTGGCGTTGTACACCGGGCGCAACTCTATTATCTTCGTGGTCTTACCGGCAAAGCGGCCCGCATCAAAGAGCGCCGCTTCCGCCCAGGTGTAGATTCCAGGAAGAATAGCCGCGCTGTAGCTATCCCTGCTACAGCCCTCGAAGCACCCAATGCCGTAGAAGAGACTGCCCCAGCCGATACCTCAGAAGATACCATCGAAGAATAGGGTATCGCCTGTATAACCGCTAAAAGCTGCGATGCTCATTGGCCATTTGCGACTTTGTGCTGCTCTTCCCATAGGTGTAGAGGTCTTGCCACTGTAATGTGGGCGTCAGGGAGATAACCTTCAGCGCACCCCGCGTGCATAAGGTGGGGAAAAGTACGCGCGGCGCCAATCTGTTATAATTACCTTTGTAACCGGTCTCTCAATCGCCCAGGCACCATGGAGTCGATGCTCCCCAACCGCCCAGAGTATAGTGACCCAGTCACATCTCCCATACCGCCCGACATGCCTGCGGGCGATTTGGCGCATCTCCTCTCCGAAGTAGGGCTGACCCCCGACGAGTACCGCCAGTTCGTTGAACGCCTCGGCAGACAGCCAAATAAAGTAGAACTAGGTATGGCGGGCGCTATGTGGAGTGAGCACTGCGGCTACAAGCACTCCAAGCCCCTGCTACGTAAGTTCCCCACGCAGGGTGCACGCGTCTTGCAAGGGCCGGGTGAAAACGCAGGGATAATAGACCTGGGTGATGGCTGGGCCGCCGCCCTCAAGATCGAGTCACACAATCACCCTTCGGCGGTCGAGCCTGTAGAGGGAGCGGCTACAGGAGTGGGCGGCATAGTACGTGACATCTTCACAATGGGCGCACGTCCCGTCGCTCTGCTCAACTCGTTGCGCTTCGGTCCCCCCTCGAATCCGCGCAACCGTTACCTTTTCAATGGCGTTGTGGCTGGCATCGGCGGCTACGGCAACTGTATAGGCGTGCCTACGGTGGGCGGCGAAATATTCTTTGACGACGCCTATTCGGGCAACCCACTCGTAAATGCCATGTGCGTTGGCCTTCTCCCTTCGAGCAGCGTCATGCGCGCAATCGCCTCAGGGGTAGGCAACCCTGTGCTGCTGGTAGGCGCTGATACCGGGCGCGACGGCATACACGGGGCAACTTTCGCCTCAGATACCCTGGGAGAGGACGCATCGGCTGACCGCCCCGCCGTGCAGGTCGGCAATCCGTTCCTGGAGAAGTGCCTCATGGAGGCTTGCCTGGAGGTGCTGGACCTCAGTATCGTGGTGGGCATGCAAGACCTGGGGGCCGCGGGCCTCACCTCCTCCGCGGTAGAGTGCGCGGCCCGTGGTGGCGCGGGCATCGAGATTGACATAGCGCGTGTGGCGCGGCGCGAACGGGGCATGAACGCCTATGAGATTATGCTTTCCGAATCGCAAGAGCGGATGCTCATCATAGTACGAGAGGGAAGCCAGCCACAGGCTCAGGAGGTATTTAGCCGCTGGGGCCTACACTCCGACGTAATAGGGCGCGTCACTGACGATGGCATGGTGCGCGTATTCGATGGCGGAACCCTCGCCGCCGAAATACCTGCCACCCTTCTCGCTGATGAAGTGCCTGTACGCTATGTCACCCCCTCCCCCGACTCCGCCCGGGAGCAGATGCGGCACCCCGATTGGGCCTCCATACTCCACAGTGAAGAGCCTGCTATTCGTTACGATGAGGCTTTACTGGCGATACTCGCCGCGCCTAATATAGCAAGCAAAGAGCGCGTTTTTCACACTTATGATCATACTATCGGAAGCAACACTGTGCTGCAGCCGGGCCAGGCGGATGCCGCCGTGCTGCGCATCAAGGGCACGACCAGGGCCATAGCTCTGACCACCGACTGTAATGGCCGCTACTGCTATCTCGATCCCTATGCGGGGGCCGCGCACGCAGTGGCCGAAGCAGCCCGCAACCTCTCCTGCGTGGGCGCCCTACCTCTTGCCGTTACCGACTGCCTCAACTTCGGCAACCCGGAAAAGCCCGCTATCTTCTATGAGATGGAGAGTGCGGTAAATGGCATAGCTGACGCCTGCTCTGCGCTGGGCCTACCAGTAGTCAGCGGCAACGTCTCGCTCTACAACGAAAGCGACGGCGTAGCGGTGCTCCCCACGCCCGTGATAGGGATGCTGGGGCTGCTTCAGAATGTAGAGCAGCGAGCATCTATGGCCTTCCGAGATGGCCTTGCTCTTGGCCTCGTCTGGGCCAAGCACCGAGGCGATGAGCCGCATAACGGTGGGGTCGCTTTGCTGGGGGCAAGCCAGTACTTGGAAACCATGCTGGGGCTGAAGGTGGGAATGCCGCCTTCTGTGGACTTTCATACCGAGCGCGCTGTGCAATACGTCGTGCGGAGCGCTATTGGTGAGGGTTTGCTCGATGTAGCGCATGATTGCAGCGACGGCGGGCTGGCGGTGGCTCTTGCCGAGGGCTGCATCACCGGGGGCGTGGGAGCCTCTCTACAGCTGGACGAAGTGGAGAAGGCACACTCCGGCCTGCGCTCAGATGTCCTCTTGTTTGCAGAGGAACCATCCCGTATAATTGTAGCTCTCCCTGGTGAAAAATGGACACAACTACAGGAGCTTGCCGACACGATGGAGGTAAGACTCTACTACTTGGGCGCAACAGGCGGCGACAGATTTCAACTCAGGCGTGGCGAGCATGCAGTTGTTGATTCGGCTCTGTCAGAGTTGGAAGGCGCGTGGCGTGTCGGACTTCTTTAGTTAGATCTACTAATACCTGATCTCTACAGAAGGCAAGTTAGTAAATAGCGGACCGTGAGACGCTACTGGCTGGAGGTCAAAAAGATGGAAAGAGCAGCAAGCGCTACCCACAATAGCATTCGTCCCCTAGATAACCTGAGCAGCGAGACAGGCTACGCAGCAACTCTCTATATAGACGACAAGCTCCATGAAGAGTGCGGCGTCTTTGGAGTGTGGGCACCCGATGAGGATGTTGCTCGCCTTACATATTTCGGCCTTTACGCCTTGCAGCACCGGGGCCAGGAGTCGGCTGGCATCGCCACTACAGATGGTGAAACGCTCATGCTGCGCACCCGCATGGGCCTCGTTTCTACTGCTTTCGACGAAGAGTCGCTCTCAGGGCTGAAGGGTCACGCTGCCATAGGCCATACACGCTACTCCACCACAGGCTCCTCGCGCTTGTGCAACGCTCAACCCCTGCGCCTTGACGATCCCAACCTCGGTTGGTTGGCGCTTGCCCACAACGGCAACGTCACCAACGCTGAGCCGCTTCACGCCGAGCTTGCGGCAGAAGGCGTCAACTTCGAGACCACCTCCGATAGCGAGGTGATAGGCAAGTTAGCTATCGCATCTCACGGCGCGAACTGGGTTACGAAGTACCGCCGCGCTATGTCCCGCCTGACAGGAGCGTACTCGCTGGCTCTGCTCACACCTACTCACCTGCTGGCTATACGTGACCCTATGGCGATACGCCCCCTCTGCATAGGCAGGCTGCCCTCCGGCGGGTGGGTCGTCTCCTCGGAGTCGTGCGCGCTCATGACGGTAGGGGCTCACTTCATCCGCGAAGTAGAAGCGGGTGAGATCGTGATTATAGGGGCTGAGGGCCTTACCTCTTACGCCGATTTGCCAAAGGCAGAGCAGGCTCTGTGTGTCTTCGAGTATATCTATTTCGCCCGCCCCGACAGCGTGATCAACAAAGTATCGCTCTACACGGCCCGCCAGAATATGGGCCGCGAGCTTGCCAGAGAGCATCCGGCGGAGGCCGACATCGTGATCGGCGTGCCCGACTCCGCTACGCCCGCCGCCATCGGTTACTCGCTGCAATCGGGAATACCTTATACAGAAGGGTTGATCAAAAACCGCTACATAGGCCGGACCTTTATCCAGCCCGACCAACACCTGCGCGAGCGCGGTATCGGCCTCAAGTTCAACCCGCTCCCCGAAGTGCTCAGTGGCAAGCGCGTTATCGTTGTGGACGACTCGATAGTGCGCGGCACCACTACCAAGCCGATCGTAGAGTTGCTGAGAAGATCAGGAGCCACCGAAGTACATGTGCGTATTCACTCGCCCGCGATGAGCCACCCCTGCTATTTGGGGGTAGATACGGCTCGCCGCGAAGAGCTTATCGCTCACCGCATGAGCGTGGAAGAGATAGCCCGCCACATAGGAGCCGACTCGCTGGGCTATCTCAGCCTGCCCGGGCTTTTCAGCGCGGTAGGTCAGGGCGGGGATCAGTTATGCTCAGGCTGCTTCACAGGCAACTATCCAGTGCCCGTGCAAATGGAGTTCGCGACCGACCACAAGCTGGCGATGGAGTATGTAGGCGAGGATAAGCCGCCAGCACCTCCCAGGCGGTTGGAGCTTGACGTAGATCAGGTGGAAATGGACCTTGACCGCATACCTGTGGGAGCGGATCATTAGCAGCAAAGTAGAAGGTAGAGTTGCTGTTGGCCCTAACTACCCTGCTCGAATACACCGTTTATTACCCTGTAATCTGCTATCCTGGTGAAGCCCACCTTTTGTGCTACCATAATTGACGCCAGGTTCTTCGCCCAGACGTCCCAATACGCTGTCAGAGCATTAGCAAGGCAGTAGTCAGCGAAGACGGCGGCAGTGAGGGTCGCCAGCCCTTTGTTCTGATATTCAGCGATGGTCTCGATTCCGCAGCCACATTCCTTGTTATGAACGTACTCCGCGGTACACCAACAGGCGATCGTGTCCTTCACAATAGCGCAAAAGCCAAAGCCATTCTCCACAAAGCGCTCCACTGAGTTCCAACATGAGCTTATCTCGCTCGTGAGCTTGCCAACATTTGCAAGTTCTGCGTCTTGTAGCACACCTGAGGATATAGCCTCTATATGGACTTCGGTGGGGACCTTATCACGCCAATTGTTTATTCCTAATTGCTGTATACGGTAGAACAGGCGCTCTCGTCGCTCGTAGCGCGTATTCTCCAGGATATATTCCAGCCACTTTTCCCATTCAGCCGATGTATAGAATACCTTAAAGGTGGCGAAGCCTTTCGCTATCGCCTGTGCAGCGACATCGTGAAACATCAGCTGTTGCAGTGCCGCCAACACTTCGGCGTTCCCTCTATACCCGCCTACGTAATGGCAGTGCGCTTTATCCCAGATGTAGGCTGTCGTCGGGTTCGCAGTATTATCTACCCATACCCTGGCCGGGCTATTTCCCGCAAGTATTCCTCCCATGTGGAGATCAAACGGGATACCTGTGAACAGTGAGCGTACTTTGCCATAATCCTTTGCCACAAGTTCGTGCATTCTCTTGCTAGTCCTTTGTGCTGCCAAGTAAGAGGCAGCCTGTAACACCAGGCTGCCTCTTGTCTATATCCCGGTCAGCGCTCCACAAGCGGCTTGCGATAGACCAGCTCGCGTTTTACCACCTCGAATCCCATGCTGCTGTAGAGTTGCAGCGCGCCGCTGGGGTTCTCAGTGTCCACGCCAAGGGCCGCCTCCGTCATGCCGAGGTCTTTATGCAGCTGAAAGCTGCGCGCCAGCAAAGCCCTTGCAAGGCCGCGCCTGCGCCACGGGCGCCTCACGCTGATGTTCTCGGTGTAGCCGCGCTTCCTTTTGAACCTGGCATTCTCTTCAGGGTTGATAAAGTTGCGTATCATCCCGGCTACCTCCTCGCCCTCCCAGGCCACCTGCCATAGCTCAGGCTGGAAGAGAGGCCGCCTCTGCCAGCGCTCGAAATCACCTTCCTCAGGCACATCAGCACCCCAGTGATCCATAAAAGCCTGTATCTCGGCCTCCCAGATGGCGCGCAGATGCCCCGGTAGAACGGGGCGCACTTCCAGGCCATCAGGCATGGAAACTTCAGGTATGTTGTCTAGATTGGGGCGTACCATGTCGTAACCCTCTCGCACTATAATGTAGCCTTCGCCTGTGAGAAGCTCTTTCACAAAGCCCTGGCTCTCCATCGCGAAAGTGTCAAAGAACGGAGTGGCTGCGTGCTCGTGCTCGGCAGCTTTCTCGCGCAGCTGCGCCTCACCATGCAGCAGCATAGCGCGCTCGATGCCCTTACCGCGCCATTCGGGTACCACGAAGCCGATATAGCTATAGATATAGCTGCCGGTCTTCTCGAGCCACCAGGTGACACGACTGTACCCGACCGCCTTGCCCTCTATCTCAGCAATCAGCACATCCTTGTAGGGGTCGCAATTCTTCGGGTTAGAGTAGTAGAGGGTCATATTCTCGATGGTATCTACCTTCTCTATACCATCGGCCGTTTTACTTCTTTCGAGCACAGCCACGATCTTTGGGATGTCGGCTTCGCCCTCATAATGGCGAAAGGAGAGGCCGGAAATGGAGGGTGCCTCCGCAACAGAGACTTGCTTGTTTTGGGTTAGATCTATAGACATTGCTTTTTCCTTTTCTAAGTTGGGGGCCGGAAGTTGAAAGGAGGCGCAACAGGCTTATTGCCCTCCACCGCTCCGGCTTTTAGTTGCTGATTTCCAGATTCCCCATCTACACGGGGTAGCAACAGATATCTTCATCACTCAGCCCCTCCTTTCGTACAAAGTGGCACAGCCGCGTTGCACGGAGGCCATGCCGAATAGGGCCAATGTTATCATAGCTCTGCGCGAGCGAACATCGGTCTACAGGTGTATTAGTTGTAGTCCTACAGATGAGGGCTCAAGGGCTAGGGATTAGCAGTTGACCTCTACCCTCTAACCTGCAATCTCTGGTGCATGAACGCCCCTTTATCGAGATTGCAGATGTCAGCGATCATCGCCAGCACGATATCGGGTTCGGGAGGTGTGTACTGCGCGGGGTCTTGCGCGTAGTGCCCCTGCTTCACCCACACCGTGGTGAGGCGGTTGCCCATAAACTTCTTGGCACCAGATAGAATCTTCTCTTTGTCGTCTACCAACACGTAATGCTCGGCAGGCATACGGCGCATTACGTCCTCAAAGCACGTCTCTTTATGAGTGTAGATGAGCACATCGGCGGGACCGCCCACGGCTTCAGTCAGCCCGGCGGCGGCGATTTTGCGCGGCTGGTAGTCTTCATCGCCGTCCGAGAGAATAGCCACTTCACCAAAGTTACGCAAATACTCAAGCGCATCAAAAGCGCCGGGATAGACGTAATCGGCATAAGGCCAGTCATTTATCAAGCTTGCGGCTTTTGCGGCGATCTCCTTGTCCTGCCAGCCTGCGGCAAAACGCTTGAGCGTCTGGGGATAGTCAACCACATCAAGCTCGTTACGCACCTGCTCGTAAAGCTCCCAGAAGCGGCTCGCGCCGTCTTCACCGAGGATGCGAAGCAGGGAGGCCTGCATATCGGCCTTTGCCCGGTCGTTGTCGAGGAGGGTGTTATCCACATCGAGAAGGAATACCGTGCCAAAAGGCTCTTTGCCCGTCATAGCGCTATCCTGTAGACTACTGTCGGCTGCTCACTACCGTACGCAAATCTCTTTGTAAAGAGTAGTAAGTAGCCAGAACCGTGCCATTATAGGAAAGGGAATGCCGCTGATCACGTCAGGTAGAGAGAGCTATCACCCTCCCAGGTCGTGGTCCGCGAGTGAAGGCCGCCATAGACCCAAGTCCTGGCCCCCTCACTCATTCCTCAGCACTTCGAGCGGGCGAACCCTGGTTGGCTGCCATGCTACTAGCGTTGTGCTGATCAGCGCAAGAGCTATCGCCACAGCAATCATCACAACCGCCAGCACCGGGTCTAGCGAGAGCATCACCTGCGGAGCCAGCTTATTGATAACTATTATAGCAACACCAACGCCTATCATGCCTAGCACTCCACCGATAAATCCGAGCAACGCATTCTCGATCAGCAGTGTGCCCAGCACACGAGCGCCCGTAAAGCCTACCGCCTTAAGAATACCCATCTCGCGCCTGCGCTCCACCATCGCCAGGCCCACAGCATTAGCGATCAAGATCGCCCCTGCCAGCAGAGCAAGGCTCGCCATTCCTATGGCAAAAGTGAACAAGCCTTCGAAGATCTTGTTGCGGGCGTTGTTCAGATCGTTCTGACTGACTACGCTTGTTTGAGGTAAAGCCTGCCCCAGCGCCGCTGTGCCCGAGTCGAGATTGCCGATGGGAAGGTGCCCAACATACATAACGTAGGTACCCGCACTGCCAAGAGCCGCCACTGTATCGCGTCCAACTATTATACCCTGTGGTGGATTATCCTTAGCGCTTTCCTGCGCCTGGTAGAAGCCGCTGATACGCAAGGTGCTCTTTGCGCCAGTTGCCGTTGTTGCCGTCAGCAGATCGCCTATCTTCAAGGCTATGGGAGGCGCATCTCCTTTAGGGTCCTGTTCTAGGACCCTAGACGGCAAAAGCGCGCTACCGGCGGCTGCGTCAAAGCTGCCACTGGTCACTTTGTTATCCCAGGCAGCATCTGCGGGAGCGCGGCCGTCCAGGTAGCTCAGCCCAGGTATGGGAGCACCTGCTGCTGTCTGCACCTGGACAGGTAGACGCACACTGCTGTGAAAGTCGCTGATACCCTGCGCTTTGAGTTGAGTTTCAATGGCCCGTGTATCAGCCTGCACACCGTAGATCGTTACATTATAGCCATCAGCAGAAGTGAAACGGCTCGCCAGGCGGTCTTTTGCGTTAAGGATAACCGAGGAGGCAAGGCCTATCGCGAGCACCCCCGCGAACAAGGCTATGAGAGCAAATATCGCGCGCATTGGCTGGCGCTTGAGGTTACGCCGCGCCATCGTCACCAGGGCGAAGCCCCGCGTTGGTATGCTCAGCGCGGCTAGTAGTGTGCCGCCAAAGGCGAGCGTGAGCGCCAGCAACCCTCCCAACGCGCCGGCGATAACATATACCCCATCAGCCACCGACCCCATAATCAGTACGCTGATAGCTGTGACGACGACCAGCAGCACCAACAGGAGCGCAAAGCTCGACACGCGTACGCTCCAGCTACGGGTTGCAGGAAGGTCACGCAGCAGGGTGGCGGGACGCACCGAGCTTGCGCGCACAATGGTATACAGGCCGAAGATCACAGCTGTTACCACCCCTATCAGCACACCCTCGACGATGATAAGCGGGTCGGCATTATAGGTGAGAAGGGTAGCGCCAATACGGCTGAAAAGCGTCATTAAGCCGAAAGAAAGCCCCAGGGCCACGAGCACACCGATAAAGCCGCCGACAATCCCCAGCAGCGCCGTTTCGATGCCGAACAAGAATAGCAGGTCCCGCCGCTTATAGCCGAGGGTTTTGAGGGTGGCGATCTCAAGCGTTCGGCGCGCCAGCAGCACCTGAAGGGTATTCGCCACGCCTATTCCACCCACAAAGAGGCCAAGTATTCCCGCGCCCTTCAGCATGAAGCCGAAGAGATTGGCAACATCCGCGCCATCCTTCGCCACGTCGTCTGCGGTGATTACACTCCAACCCGACGAAGATAGCTGCTCTGCAACTCTTGTACGCCCGCCCGTGGTCCCCTGGACGAGGGTAGCGGCCACGAAGTTGGCAGGCGCGGGCAGCCCGTTGAGCTGACTCGCGGTCTGCAAGCTGTAGTAAATTGTATCTCCTCCAGAGCCGGGCACCTGGTCTGCTATACCGCCGACGCGCAGCTCTTTGGGTGAGCTTGATGGGTCGCCAAGGAGCAGAAAGGTGCTGCCAATCTTCAAGTTGTACTTGTCGGCAACGTCGCTTGTAATCACGGTGTCGAGAGGCTGGCTGATAATGTCGCTGAAACGCCCACCAGCAGGCTCCCGCAAGTGTATCTGACCTACCAGTGGGTAAGTAGAGGGATCGACGCCGAGGCTTCCACCTGTCAGTATGTCAATACGACCTGTGCCGGGCATTTTCAAATAGCGGCCCATACCTCGCGCTTCCAGTGTATAAGCCTTGAACACACCTGTAGCCTTCATATTTTCAACGTCGGATAGCTGCTGAGATGTGAGGGGAAGTCTGCCTTCGCGCTCCATACCGAAAAGCAAGTCACCACCCAGGCTGGCGCGAGGATCGGTGACTACTGAATCATGAATCATTTTAGAGAGGAGTTGCAGCGCGACAAGCGACATCACGCCAAAGGCTATACATAAGATTGCCAGCAAAGTGCGCTGCCCGTCGCGTAGCAGGGCACGAAACGCATACCGGGTATAGAATGCCAGATTCACAGCACACCTCCTGAGGCTGCCAACGCTTCAGTTGGTGTATCCAGCCTGCCGTCCACCATGTGCAGCACCCTGGTAGCGCGCGCGGCCACTGCCGGGTCATGTGTAGCAATGATAAGGGTAAGGTTCAGTTCACGGTGCAAGCGGGCAAAAAGATCAAGCACCTGTGCGCCCGTAGTGCTATCAAGGTTGCCTGTAGGCTCATCAGCCACAAGGATGGTAGGCTGCGTCACCAGGGCGCGGGCTATAGCCGTCCGTTGCTGTTCGCCTCCCGAAAGCTGGTTCGGGCGATGTCCTCGGCGCTCGCGCAAGCCCACAACTTCGAGCATTTGTCGGGCCTTATCAGGGGCATTGTGGTGGCCTCCCCTCACGTAAAGAGGCACTTCAACATTCTCCTGTGCTGTAAGCGCGGATATCAGGTTGAAAGACTGGAAAACGATGCCAATCTTGCGGTTGCGTAATCCCGCAAGGGCGGTCCCGCTCATGTGGGTGATGTCAACACCATCTATAGAGATGCTACCACTCGAGGGTGTATCCAGCCCGGCAATGACTCCCAGCAGCGTAGACTTGCCCGACCCTGAAGCGCCAGTCAGGGCTATCCACTCTCCAGGAGCTATGGCGAAAGATACACTATTGAGTATATGTACCTGTTGCTCACCGAGTGGCAAAACGCGTGTAAGCTTCTCCGCTTCGACTGCGGGCTGCTGCCCGGCTCCTATCGCTGAGGCCGGTTTTACCAGTGATACAGGCCCATTTGCCTGTATAGTACCATTATTGTTTGCCATCGTTAGTTTTACTCCTGATCTTCTATCGTTTCAGCGAGAAGCGGACCCGCTGTATTGATGCCAAAATTCTACACGCAAGAAGGCGCGACGCTACACAGGCAGCATTAAGCAAATTTGCCCGGCAGGTCGGTACTCTTTACCTCGAAGTTACGTAAAGCGCCCATCGCAGGTTGCGGCTGACGCGTGCTGAGGGACAGCCACTAACCCCGATCCCGCCGCCCTACAGGTCCCGCTTACTGAAGTGGCGCATAGCCAGGCCGAGCACTACGACAGTGTAGACGACAGTGTAGACGACCATGGCGTTACTTGGTACGGAGCCTGCCCCAAAGAGGATGGCCGGAGCCTTACCAACGCCATACAGCATGTTGGAGGCCGGAGCAAGCAGGTTGGCTGACATGCGCCAGAGAGCCTCAACAGGCATCAGCAGGCTGGTTACTATGCCCATATTCACAGCCGCTCGCGCATTAAGCAAGCCGCCGATTTGCTCGATCCACGAGCCGATAAAGGCCAGCCCATAGAGCATGAAAAGCACCACACCATTGGTCAGGGTAGAAAAGCGGGTGCCCCCAAGCAGCGACAGTGAAAGCAGCGCCAGCGACTGTAAAGCTATCAGCCCGATCACCTGAGGGATGTTAGGTGCTAAATAGCCTGAGATGAAGTAGACAGAGAAGATAATCCCGCAGCTCAGAAAGACCAGGTATGGCACAAGCATGATCGAGTAGCCGATCCACTTGCCCAGCACTATTTCCCAGCGGCGTACAGGCTTGGTGGCTATCGCCTGGATGGTGTGTGATGTTATCTCTCCAGAAATCGTGTCTACCGAGGCGAAGATAGCGAGCATGATTGTGAGGAAGTGGACTACATATAGCCCGGCCATCGTCAGAAACTGAAACCCAATTTCTTCAGCCGTACCACCGTTCACCCCTGATATATCTGTTGCCTGGCTCACGATAAAGAGAAAGCCTGTAACGTAAAGCAGCACGAAGGCTACTCCGAGCACGAGCGCGGCAAGCACCATGCGCCTGCGGCGTGCTTCGTGGAAGGTGAGCCATGTAAGGGTAACTACGTTGTTCATTGCCCGCTATCCTCCATTCCCACTATCTCAAGGAAAAGCTCTTCCAATGAGGCTTTGTGTGGCGTCAGCGCATAGAGCCTCGCACCGCTCTCTACTACACGCTCCGCAACACGGGGTATCATATCTTCCCTGGCTACTGTCAGCTCGATTGCGGTGATCGCCGCGCTTGCTACGGCTGTAGCTGTGCTCTGCTCACTCACCGTCAACGGCATTAGTTGCGGGTGCGAGCCTGGCAACTCCACGTCCAGGAAACGCCAGTTGATAACCATGTCGTCCAGCGCCGCCAGAAGCGCAGGTGTGACCGTATCCACCCGTAGCTCTACTTGCACCTCCCCCGTTGCCAGCGAGTGTAGCGATATGGTACGCAACACGACCCCTTCGCGTATAAACGATACGCGGTCACAAGTAGCTTCAACTTCGCCCAGCAGGTGGGAGTTGAGGAAGACAGTTGTGCCTTGCGCCTTAAGGTCGCGGATCACGCTCCGCACGAGCATCCGCCCAAAAGGATCAAGAGCAGAGGTAGGCTCGTCAAGAAAAACAAGCTCAGGTTGGTTTAGCAGCGCCTGAGCCAGCCCGATTCTCTGGAGCATACCCTTGGAGAAGCCGGAAATAGGGCGGCGCGATTGCTCCGAAAGCCCCACCAGATCAAGCGCCTGTGGTATTCGTTTGCGGCGAGACGCAACGCTCATCCCGTAAAGGCGGCCATACACATCAAGTAGCTCGTAAGCCGACAGCCATTCGTGAAAGCGAAAGTGCTCAGGCAAAAAGCCGATACGAGCCATCGTCACTGTGTGGCCGGGGGGGTTGCCCAGCACAGTAGCTGTGCCGCCGTCGGGTTTGACGAGTCCCAGCAGCATCTTGACAGCTGTGCTTTTGCCCGCGCCATTCGGACCCAGGAAGCCGAAGACTTCACCTTTCGGCACTTCCAGCGTCAGGTCAGCCACAGCTACTTTATGCCCGTAAGCCTTACGCAGCCCCCGCGCTTCTATCACCAGCTTATCCATCAGCAGCCCTCACTCATCTGAAATTGGCAACGGGCGGCGAGCGACATCTGAAAAGAGAGGCGTTCGCCGCCGCGCAATCCGCAGCCCTAGCGGACCGACACCGCAGCCGCTATCATCTTGTCTTGCTGCGCTGCTGTGCCACGGCCTTCCAGCACATAGAACTGGTCGCCGAGCTGCCAGTAGAGCGCCGAATAGCCGCCCGGCAGGGAACGCCCCGCCACCCCTGGTAACTCACCTGCTTGCGCGTCCACCAGCATGCCTTGAGCATTACCAATCTGCACAGGGTGAACATTGCTCAGGTCCTTCGGGAAGGGTACTACCAGTGTGGTGGCCCAATCAATCTGCTTGCTGAGGGCATCGGCCTGGTCGATGGGCATACCCATCGCGAGTAGAGCGGCTTTGCCAAGCTGCGACAGATCCACGCCGCCTGGCACAGTGACGGTCGGGGTGTGCCCTTGCAGCAGCGTCATGTTGTAGCCGTCGCCTTCGTATTTCACCGCTACAGAAGGCGGGATATCGGCACGGATAGGAGCCGCGCCGAGCGCATCAGGGAGGTTAACGCCCTGCACATTGAGTAAAATCAGCGCCTGGCGCAGCTTCTCCACGTTCACCTGGAACCGGATATTAGTTGTATCCACGACCTCTATCTGCCTGCCTGTGTACTTGCCAGGGAAGCTGGACAGCCGCCCAGGAGTGAAGCCTGCTGCTGTGGCGGCCTCTTCAAAGGAGGCAACGGTGCGCGGAGATTGAACCCCGCCTGTAATTGTAGGTTCGGTTACAAAGAGCTCGGTCGGATCGAAGTTCAGCGATTGAAGCTGGCTTATTTTGCTGCCGTCCACAGGCACAAAGACCACCGACTGTGCCCTGAAAGTCTGCAAAAACTGGTCGGCGGCGGCGCGCACCGATGGGAAAGCTACCATGCTCGCGACAAGGGTCGCGGCAAGAGCGGCGAAGGCTATTCTACGCCGTCGTGCTGAGTAATCACTAATAGTTTGCATAATTCTTCTCCTATTTTCAGGCTGGTTAGTCAGGGCGACCTCACGGCCACCTCTTGCTTGTTGAGTTGGTTGCCCTTTTAGCTCAGGACGTTGGTGTTGGAGCCGCGCCAGTGCGGCTAGGGCATCGGGCACCTGTCTGCTCACAGGGATGAGCGCCGCCACCTGCATCGACATAGCGCCAAGCTCGTCCAGGCGCTCCCGGCACTCGCCGCATCTGGCAAGGTGCGCCTCGGCCTCGCCGCGCTCCTGAGCAGAGAGCGCTCCATCGAGGTAGGCTCGCAACAGCCCTGTATCACAACATTCGGTCATCGTTTCCTCTTTTCCAGCGAATCTATAAACTCGAGTGGCTCCATGAGCTTGTAAGTATCCAGGAACGCCTTTTCAGCCCGCGCCAGCAAAGTGCCCACCGACGTGGGGGCAATTTCCAGGGCAGAGGCGAGTTCGTTATAAGATAGCCCGGCGTAGCGCAACAACAAGAGCTTGCTCTGGCGTTCCGAAAGATGAGCCAGCACCTGCCGCACACGGGCGTTTTCCTCGGCCCGCAGCAGCACCGCGAAGGGGTCTACGCTGTGATCGGGCGGCTCCATTTGCTCTGCTCGCTCTGTTGCTCGGCGCTCGCTGCGAAGAGCGTTGTAGCCTTTGTTCAGTGCCACCCGGCAGAGCCAGGCTGCTAGCGTCGAGCCTTGAGCTATCTGCGGCGAGCGCTTCAGTAGCTCCAGGAAAGTCTCCTGTGCCAGATCCTCTGCCCCTTCATGCCTCCCCATCAGGCCAAACAGCACACGGTATACCTGGCTGTAATGCCTCAAAAAGAGACCTTCGAAGGCGCTGTTATCTCCCTTTGCCAGCTTCTGTAGAAGTAGATCGTCGTGCTCAGTCACTATTTTCCAATCCCACGTGGTTTGATCAGGCCCAATCTACTCATTAAACACCGCAAAGCCAGCTTTTGTGACAGGCTTTACATTTAGGTAGCCCATGATACTTGCACAAGCAGAATGCTACTATAGGTGAGTAAAGCTAATGCTGCCTCGTATAGCACAAAGAAAAAGGCAGCCCTCGCGGACTGCCTCTGTTCCTATTAGCTTGGCGCTACCGGTTACCCGATGGAGCCTTCCATCTGAAGCTCAATCAGGCGGTTTAGCTCTATTGCGTACTCTAGCGGAATCTCCTTGGTGATCGGCTCTATGAAGCCATTTACTACCATTGAGGTGGCTTCGTTCTCGGAGATGCCACGTGACATCAGGTAGAATAGCTGATCCTCTCCGACTTTAGAGACTGTCGCCTCGTGCTGAATTGTGGACGAGTTGTTGGCTACGTTGATAGTCGGGTAGGTGTCGGAGCGGGCATCCTGGCCGATGAGGAGCGCATCGCATTTGACATTCGCCTTGCAGTGGTGAGCGTTTTCCGCCACCTCAAGCAAGCCACGGTAGGTGGCTCGTCCTGTACCCTTTGATATACTCTTCGACACCACGTTAGAGGTGGTGTAGGGAGCCTTGTGTACCATCTTCGCGCCTGCGTCCTGGTGCTGCTTGTTGCCCGCGAAGGCTACCGAAAGCACATCGCCGCGTGCCCCTGGCTCCATCATCCAGACCGCAGGATACTTCATAGTGAGCTGGCTGCCCAGATTACCGTCTACCCATTCCATCGTAGCATCCTTGTAGGCTGCTGCGCGCTTGGTGACCAGGTTGTAGACGTTGTGCGACCAGTTTTGGATCGTGGTGTAGCGAACGCGAGCGCCTTCGAGCACCACGATCTCTACCACAGCCGAGTGGAGAGAGTTGGTGGTATATGTAGGTGCTGTACAGCCTTCTACATAATGCACATAAGAGCCAGGCTCCGCGATGATAAGGGTACGCTCAAACTGGCCCATGTTCTCGGCGTTGATGCGGAAGTATGCCTGTAGCGGCACATCAACCTTGACCCCTGCCGGCACATAGACGAACGACCCACCTGACCAGACAGCCGAGTTGAGCGATGCAAACTTGTTATCGCCCGATGGTATAATGGTGGAGAAGTACCGCTTCACGATCTCCGGGTAGTCGCGCACTGCCGTGTCCATGTCGGTGAAGATCACGCCCAGCTTCTCAAGGTCTTCACGCAACGAGTGATAGATGACCTCAGACTCATACTGCGCGCCCACACCCGCCAGATACTTCTTCTCGGCTTCGGGGATGCCAAGCCTATCAAAGGTGTCGCGCACTTCGGAGGGCACGTCGTCCCAGCTTTTGCTATTGGTGTCCGAGGCCTTTACATAATAATATATATCGCTGAAGTCAATGTCGTTCAACCAGCCGCCCCACTGCGGCATCGGCTTGGCTTCAAACTGCTTGAGTGAGCGCAGGCGGAACTTGGTCATCCACTCCGGCTCGCCCTTCATGGCGGAAATCTCGCGCACGATCTTCTCATCTATGCCCTTACGTGATTTGAAGACATAATTTTCGGGTACACTGAAGCCGTAGCGATAATCATCGCTACCCAACTGCACATGGGTTGATGGAGTTTCTGCGACCATAATCTTCTCTCCTTGGTGATCGTAAGCGGTGCGTGCCCAGATACACTCAACCTTGTAAACTTATATAGTGTATAATTGCCAGGCCGACCGCGTTTCTGTTCCACTGTAATTATACACCCTCTTGCCTCTTTTTTCAATACTTTACACAGCTTTAACTGTTTTATTTACCGCCTGATGAAAACAGCGTTAGTACATGACTATCTGAACCAGTATGGCGGCGCTGAACGCGTACTTGAGGCGCTGCACGATATATACCCCGCAGCGCCCGTCTACACTTCGATTTATGCGCCCGAAGCGGTGCCTGCGGCCTACCGGAAGTGGGATATTCGCACCTCATTCATGCAGGGTCTGCCCGGTATCAGCAAGCACCACCAGCTTTACATGCCGCTCTATCCTGTAGCCTTCGAGAAGTTCAACCTGTCCAGCTACGACCTAGTACTGAGCAGCAGCAGCGCCTTCGCTAAAGGGGTGATAACCGAGGCCGATACCCTGCATATATGCTACTGCCACGCTCCCATGCGCTTCGCCTGGAACTACCACACCTATATGGAGGGTGAAAAGCTGGCGGGCAGGGCGTCCAAACTCTTGCCGCTGGTGCTCAACTATGTTAGACTCTGGGACGAAAGCTCGGCCGGGCGAGTAGACGCCTATATAGCTAACTCTCGTGTCGTTGCGCGGCGCATACAGAAGCGATACCGCCGCACCGCCACCGTGATTAACCCTCCGGTTGACACAAAGCTGTACAAACCACGTTACAGTCAAGCGCCAGACGACTACTTCCTTATAGTGTCGCGCATGATCCCGTACAAGAAGGTGGACATCGCCGTAGAAGCTTTCAATAAGCTCAACCTGCCTCTCAAGGTGGTTGGCCGCGGCAGGCAAGAGCCTGTACTGAAGGCGCTGGCGAAACCGAACATAGAGTTTGTGGGGCCGGTGTCGGATGCCAGACTGAAAGAGCTGTATGCCAGGTGCAAAGCTCTTATTTTCCCTGGAAACGAGGACTTTGGCATCACACCCCTCGAAGCCCAGGCATCAGGCCGCCCTGTGATAGCTTACGGTGCGGGCGGCGCGCTGGAGACAGTGGTGCCAGGCGTCACCGGTGAGTTCTTTATGGAGCAGAGTGGAGAAGCATTGGCTGATGTGGTAAGTAGCTTCAATGAGAGAGATTACGACCCCAGGGAAGTACGTCTCCATGCTGAGACCTTCGACATAGAAGTATTCAAGTGTCGAATAGTTGATTTTATAGACGAGCGGCTCTCCGCCTTCAACGCGCAACTCCTGTTGGACAAGACCACAGCCGGGGCTGTTCGTTGAAGTTGGGGAGCAGCTACTATTCGCCGGCAAAAGAGCTAACAGGGAGCTAAATGGAACTCAGGCAATACTGGAACGTTATACGGAAGAGATGGTGGCTGGTGGCTGTCATTGTTGGGCTTGTAGCGGTAGCGAGTGCACTTATCTTCCTGAGAACGAACACCACCTACCAGTCAGAGGTGAGATTTATCACACGGCAAAGCCCCAGCCCGGATAATCCATCCAACCCGGGCAGCCCAGGAAGCATGGTTTTTACCTTTGACCGTTATTACAACTGGTTTGGCTCAGAGTTTCTGGTTGATGACTACACCGAGATAGTGGGGAGTGATGCGTTTGCTCAAAGCGTGATGTCAATCATGTCAGGGACGCTGACGCTAGGCAAAGGGCAAGGGCAGCTAACGTTGGACGACATCAAAAATGCGTTACAGGCTGACCGCAAGCAGCGCATACTCCGCATAATAGTGACAGGAGCATCCAGAGATGAGTCTGTGGCGCTGGCTAAGGCGGCGTCAACAGTACTTGTAGATGCCAGGCTGAAGCCTCTCAACAATTCGCCAATGGTGGATGACCGGGCGGTCTTTACCCAGATAGACCAGGCCACGCCTGACGCGGCAAAATCAAGTAAGGGCAAAGACCTTATCAACGCCATTGTGCGCGTGATAATAGGCCTGGTGGCTGCTCTAGCCCTCGTTTTCCTCCTGGAATACCTCGACAGCAGCATCAGAGATGAGCGCGACGCCGAAAAGGTGCTGGACCTGCCGGTCATAGGAGCGATACCGCACACCTAATCCCTGGTTCCTGATCCTTCACGATGCAACTTGACCCGCGACAAATAGTGAATGGTTTGCTTAAGCGATGGTGGATCCCGCTGCTTGTTTTGCTGACTGCGGCGGCTGTAGCTTACCTTTACACAAAGACGCAAACGCCTATCTACCAGTCGAAGGTGGTCATGGTAGCTCAGCCTGTGCCCCTGGATAATGGGCAAATAGAGGCTATCAAGAAGACAATGCCCACTTACGCACAGGAGCTGGGCAGCCCCGACTTCTGGCGGCAAGTAGTTGATAACAACCAGATACAGGACGTGGATCTGGGTGCGCTTCCGGGCCAGATCAAGATACAGCCCAACCCCGACCAGAACGGCATAATTATGACTGTAGACAACCCACGCGCTCTCACAGCCGCTACTCTGGCCGACCGTATATCCAATGCTTTTGTCCTCAACCAGAACGCCCTTAGCCAGAGCGTAGCCGCAAGTGGCAGCACAGTAGTATGGACGATAGCCCAGCCGGCGGACGTGCCATCTCAGCCCTACCAACCGCGACCTTTGCTTACTGCCGCCGCAGCAGGGCTGTTTGGGCTGATATTGGGCCTGCTGCTGGCGATAGGGCTTGAGTTGCTCGATACAACGCTAAAAAGCGCGGCTGAAGTTACGCAATATGTAAGGCTCAACACGCTCGGAGTCATACCCAGGGCAGTGAAGAAGAGCTAACGAAAATTATGAATTATGAATTTTCGGGTAAGGTGATATGGTATGCGGCAGAGGCTGTACTTTGACTTCTGAGAGCCTGCTGTTGGCACACAATTGCTAATTCATAAATCCTCAAAGGGGGGAGAATAGTTAGTGAACAAAGTAAAAACGACTACAGAGAGCGTGGGCGCTGGACTTGTAGCGCTCACTGAACCGAAGTCGGCGGTGGCGGAGGCGTACAGGCAACTCAGGACCAATATACAGTTCTCAAGCCCCGATAAGCCTGTACACACCCTGCTTGCGACTTCCACCAGCCCAGATGACGGCAAGTCTACCACCATAGCTAACCTGGCGATCACCTTTGCCCAGGCGGGTTCGGCCACTGTGCTGGTGGACGCCGACCTGCGCCGCCCCCATCTGCACACGATCTTTGGCCTGCCCAATGATGCCGGTTTGACCACCCTTGTGAGCGAAATGGCACGCTCTAAAGACCAGGCGGCCTATAACCTGCCGCTCCAAGAGACAGAGGTGGCGAACTTGCGCGTGCTGACGAGCGGCCCTGTGCCTCCGAACCCTGCGGAAATATTGTCATCACAGCGGATGGCTCATATACTGGCCCTCCTGCGCAACGGCGCTGAGTATGTGCTCATAGACACCCCGCCTATCATTGCCGTAACAGACGCCGCAGTGCTTGCCTCGCGTGTTGACGGCGTGCTTCTCGTGGTGAACGCAGGCAAAACCAAGCGCGACCTCGCCATAAAAGCCCGCGATATGCTTCAGCAAGTAAACGCGCACATTCTGGGTGTAGTGCTGAACAACGCCAGGATAGACAAAAGCGCCTATGAATACTACGGCTGAAGGCAATCACTTCCCGCTTCGCGGAATGATGAATCAGGTAGCGTTGGATTAGACGCAGGCTAACCTACTGTCAATTCATAATTCGCAAATGATAGACATCCACACTCACATCATCCCCGACCTTGACGACGGCCCAGGCGACATGGAGATTTCTGTCGCTATGGGCCGTCTTGCTGCGGGCGAGGGAACTACGGCCATTATCTCTACCTCGCACAGCGAAGAAGCTAAGGCTGTTGGCTATGAAGGCATGCAGGCCCGATTGAACGAGGTACGCTCTGCATGGAGAGCGGCCGGTCTGCAAATCAGGCTGGAGCTTGGGGTTGAGATCTTTCTGCAACCCGGCACCGTCGGCCACTTGAAGGCGCGTCACACATGGACGTTAGCGGGCAGCCGGTACGTGCTTGTGGAGCTGCCTTATCAGCCCTGGCCTCTCTACGCCGAGGCAACGCTCTTCGAGCTTCAAGTGGCAGGCTTTGTACCTATCCTGGCCCACCCGGAACGCTACGCAGCTATACAGGCCGACCCAAACCGTATGTACGCACTCGCCGAGAGGAGCGTGCTGGGGCAGGTGACGGCGGGGGCGCTGCTGGGCGAACAAGGGCGTAACGCCAAAAAGAGCGCAGAGACATTGCTGCGCCACGGCCTGGCGCAATTCCTGGCATCCGATGCTCACGGCACACATCGACGTCTGCCTCTGCTCAACAAAGCCTTTCAGATTGCTGAGGAGATGTTAGGAGCCGAAGCAGCGCGTAAGCTGGTTGTAGACAACCCTGCACATATCCTCGACGATTCTCACCTCGCGGCTGAGCCTGAACGTGTTGCCCCACGCAAGTGGTCTCTGGGAGGGTTGTTCGGCAAGGAGTAGAGTTGTGGCGCTGTGCGCTGTGCTCTACGCTTGTGCAGTTGCTGTTGGCGCTCAGAAGTGATCTGACAACCGGGCCTGGAGATAGGATTGCGGAGGATTGCGTTGCGGAGTTTGACTATCGTTGCCAAGCGCCGGCTACTTGCCAGGTTCTACGTCCAGGTTGTAAGTTGCCTTGCCTATGATGTGCGGGGTTGTGCCTGCTATCACGAGCACTGCTTTGCTGTAAGGCCCTACGGCGCTCAGACCTGTTATGTCGAAGCTGGCTTTGCCTGAGGGTGCGACTTCTACCGGCTGAACGTCGAAACCGCCTGCCTTGAACTTCACAACCGCCAGATAATAGCTCTGCGGCAAAGCGTTGGCGACGCGAACGAAGCCCGCGCTCTGCCAGCCATTATTAGCCTCGGCGCTGTCGGCAAAAGCCAGCTCGGGTATCGAAATGTCGTCTACAGCCATGCCGCCTGCGTTATAGCCATCGTCGGTTATGTACTCGAAGCGTACCATTATCTGCTTGCCCGCATACCGCGTCAGGTCTATTTTCTCATCAAGCCAGCCGCTTTGCTCAATAGCTGCCTTTGCGCTGCTCTTGCCGGTGTAGCCATTGCCGTAGTTAGTGCCATTCGGGTTGGTAGCGGTGGTGTACTTCCCCTTGAGCGTATCCCAGGTGGCTCCGCCATCCATAGAGACCTCGGCGTAGCCATAATCGAAGCCTTCCTCAACGTCGAACCAGAGAGAAAAGTTCAGAGTGGCTGTAGAGAGATTGCTCAGGTCGAAAGCGCGGGTCATGCTCGTATCAGCGAGGTCGCCCCGATTGCTCCACCAGATGCCTGTGCCACTGTGAGCAGGCGCGGCTATTACAGGTGTAGTTGGCTGGCCCGCGAAGTTTACCTGCAAGCTCCTGGAGCCGCTTTGTGGAGATAGCTCTACGTAGTCAGTGCCGAATTGGGAGAGTTGCCCTTTATATACCCTGGGATATTGCTCCATCACCACCTGTGGAGAAACGCTAACCGCCCGGTCAGGGTAGTCGAGGCCCGCCTTCTTGTCTCCTGTCACCCCATCTACCAGGTTGGCGAGGGTCCATCTCTTGAAGACGTCGGTAAAGCGGTCGCTGTAGCCTCCGGCGGCGAGCGCATTGTCTATAGCGTCAGTGCCCTGACCGTTGGCAGCGACGACGGCGCGAATCATGGTGTCGCCGCCGTAGTGGGCACGCAGATAGTCGAGAAAGAGGAAAGCCGCTCCGTAGTTTGCCCGCGCAGTATCAGGGTTGGCTTGCCAGGCATTGAGCTGCACATCAGGCCCGCGCATAAAGTCGCCATCTACGCCAAGCACGTCGTAACCATTGAGATCGGAGGCGAGCACCGAGGAGCCTTCGTTGAGCCAGACATCATGGCCGGGCTGTGTATTCCAATGTATCATGTGCTGAAACTCATGCGCCAGCGTGCTCTCGATGCCACCCCAGCCGCCACTAGTATTGATGTATATTATCTCACGCTCGTTGCTGAAGGGGTTAATCGCGCGTGTGTACTCATCGGCTGAGGCATAGTAGCCGCCCGCGCCCGATATCGAGCCGAAAAGAACGGTAATGCGCGGGTCGTTATCTACGCCGGGGCTCCACTCAGAGCCGAAGAGCCTGCGGTCGGTCGGGTAAATCGCGCTCTCGAAGAGATCGGCTGCACGCTTCAGGGCAGGAGCGTCAACAGGCCGCCCATTCTGCACATACCAGTAGACGTGATCCGTCACCTGGCGAACTGTCGCGGTGACTGTGTAGTAGCGCTTGGCGGTTATGTCGCTCATATAAAAGACATCGGAGCGGCCCACCTGGTAGTTGGCGGCCGGGCGATCAGTGGTGCGCGCCAGGGGTTGAGTGGTTTTCAGCTTGATCCGAGCAGCTATCGAGTAGAGGTCGCGGAGCGGAACCTTTGCCTGAT
>DAHVFG010000003.1:0-57198 GCA_027317125.1 Chloroflexota bacterium
CTTCTACAACATCGATCGGAACAAATTCGCCGCTATATACACCGACCTCTACGCCAAGCGCGAGCCGCTCACAGGGCTGCCGATAAACGTGGCCCCCATAGGCACGGGGATCCTCTGGCTCCCCACCTATGCCCTCACACACCTCGCCCTGCTGGGGGCGCACGCAGTCGGCATCGGCACGCAGGTAGCAGCCGACGGCTATTCGCAGCCCTATATCACAGCGATCTGCCTCACCTCCTACCTCCTTGGCTGCCTGGGGCTGTTGCTCTGCTACTCGCTGGCGCGCCGCTACTTTGGGGGAAGAGTAGCGGCGGCATGCGTGGTGCTGATGTGGCTGGCCACGCCCCTCATCTTCTACACCGTAATCGCCCCACCCTGGTCGCACGCCACATCCCTCTTCACAGTGACCCTCTTCATATGGTACTGGTCGAAGACGCGCCGGGAAGAAGGGCGCAGGCTGAGAGAATGGGTGATCCTTGGAGGCATGGGCGGCTTGATGATGCTGGTGCGCGAACAGGACGCGCTATTCCTGACGATAGTGGGAGTAGAGGCATTGTGGGGGGTAGGGGGCAGGGGGCGTGAGAGGGGAGGGAAGCTCGCGGCATGGCTGCGCTGGGCGGGCGGTCTCGCGGTCATGGGGATAACGGGGGCAATCGTCTTTATCCCACAGCTAATCAGCTACAGAGTAATAACAGGGCGCTTCGGCCCATCCAGAGTGGTTACCGGCAAATTCACATTGACAACGCCCAACGCCCTCTCGGTCCTATTTTCGCCTGAACACGGCCTGCTGGCGTGGACGCCCGTCCTTGTGCTGGCCCTGGGGGGGCTTATCTTGCTGTGGCGAAAGGATAGGCTCATGGGGAGCGCGCTTGTGATAGCTTTCCTGTTACAGGTGTACATAGCAGGCTCATTCCTGACATGGCAAAGCGCGGGGTCGTTCGGGCAGCGGCGCTTTATCAACTCCACAGCGATCTTCGTGCTGGGGGCATGCGCGCTCACCTGCTGGGCGTTGGAAAAAGGAGTGTCGAAGTGGGTGGTGGGCGCGGTGGGGGCCTTTTTCATAGCGTGGAATGGGGGGCTATTGATGCAGTACGCGCTCTGGTGCTCGCAGCAGAGACAGGGGCTGGATTGGGCAACGCTGGTTAGCGGCCAGTTGCAGATGGCGGGCAAGGCGGTTAGCCTGGCGCGAGATTACATAATGGAGCGCAGCAGCTTTTACAGGCGGAGCAGGGGCTGTTGAGGCCCTGCGCGAAGGGGGAGGTGGGAGATATGATTTCTGAGCGGCTTATTAAATCTGTTGTTTGCGCATCGCCTCTGTGCCGCTTAGGGCTTACTAAAGGGCCACAGCCGCGCGAAGCAGGGTTGCGCTGCCCACGATGCGGGCGCGTCTACGCTATCAATGCGGCCGGCTACCTGGACCTTATGCCCCCCGATGCAGGGGCGCATACCTCGCTTTACGTGTCGCACGAAGCCGACTTTGAGGCAGCCCTCGACTACAAGAGGATAGCGATGCCACTCCTCGGCGCGGCTGTCAGGCAGCGGGCGATCCGGCGGATGCTCAAGCCTCAGAAGAATGATCGGTTGGTAGAATTGGGCTGCGGCAACGGCAAGTTTGTATACTGGAATCGTATGCAGGTGGATTGGGCAGTGGGCGTAGACCCCGCGCCCCTTTTCGCGAGCGAGGCCCTGGAAAAGGTTGACCTTTGTCGCGCTGACGCTCGCGCACTCCCTTTCGAGGCGGGGGCCTTTACCGCCGCCATCTCCATAGACGTGCTGGAGCATCTGCCTTTGCCTGATATTGTGCTTTACCTGCGTGAAGCGCACCGTACCCTCGCGCCGGGAGGCAGAATATTCATCTTCTCCAACACCCGCGAAGGCTCACGGCTCGACTTTATTGCGCGCGGCGCCAGGGTGCTATCTCGCCGCCTCGGTGAGGTCGGGATAATTGATGACAGCCGCGACCGCCTGCGCAAATCAGACCACGTGAAGGCGATAGCCACTTATCAGCAGCTTGAAGAGATAATGCGCGGCTGCGGCTTCAAGGTGGAGCAAGTGGTATTCTGGAATGGCCTCTTCCAGAGCGTGATCGAGAACCTGGTGATGAAGCTCGCCGAGGCCGCGATGCGCAGGTATGGGCGCGGCACAGGCAGATCTTTAAGGGGGCGAAGGAGGGATGAGGCGATGCGCTCATCGGTGAAGCGGAGGCTTGCGCGCAAGGGGGTGGCTTACCGGGCGATGCTGTTCCTCACCGAGCTGATGTGGCTGGACCTGGCCTTATTCGGGAAATGGCGCGCGGGGCCGTACTTTCTGCTGGCGCGTCGCGAGGAGCCGCTTTGAGGGTGCTCTACATAGCGAGCGCGATAGAGGCGGGGGGCGCATCCGGCGGGGCGGTGCACGTTAGCGAGGTAGCGTGTGGCCTCGCGGCGCTGGGCCACACGGTGTTGGCGTTGATGCGCCCCCCTTCGTCGGCGGCTCCTACCCCCCGCACATTGCCCTGCGGCGTGTCGCTTCACACTCTCCCCTGGCCTAAAGAAGTGGCGCTTTTGGGATTGCCGCGCATCGCACGCATCATGCGCGCCTTCGAGCCGGATGTGATCATAGAGCGTTTCTACAACTTCGCGGGCGCGGGCGTGCTGGTGGCCCACCAGCGCAAAATACCGATCTTGCTTGAAGTAAACGCCCCCATGGTAGACCCGCCGGGTAGCCTCAAGAGCAAGGTGGACCGACTGCTCATGGGACTAATGCGTCGGTGGGCGGTGCGCCAGGCCGAGTGGAGCGCCGCCATTGTCACCCCTCTGAATAGCACGGTGCCCTCGGAGGTAGATCGAGGGGTGATTCATGAGCTGCCTTGGGGTGCCAATGTCGAGCAATTCGATCCTCTGGTGCGCAGCCGAGATGCACAGAAGCTCAAAGCGCTCTCCGCGGGGCTGGGGTTGGAGCCTGGCCTGCCTGTGGCTGTTTTCCTCGGTAGCTTCAGAAGCTGGCATGGCGTTGGGCACTTTGTAGAAGCGGCTCGCAAACTCATTACATCGAGCAGCAACCTGGCTTTTCTCGCTATCGGCGGCGGGGAAAAGCTCCGGTCTGTAGAAGAAGAGGTAGCCGGTTGGAATCTGCCGCCGGGGAGGGTTGTTTTCACCGGGCCGCAGCCCCACGACCGAGTGCCCGAGCTGCTGGCGCTGGGCGATATGGGAGTAGCCCCTTTCGATTTGCCCGCGCACGCCCCTCTCACCACATTTGGCTTCTACTGGTCGCCTCTCAAGGTTTTCGAATACATGTCGATGTCTCTGCCTGTCGTCACGATAGACGTATCACCCCTCAACGACATCGTGCGAGATGGGCGAGAAGGCTTGCTCTACAGCCCAGGCGACATTGATGCTCTGGCGGAGCGTCTGCGGACGTTAAGCGTTGATAGCGAGTTGCGCGCCCGCCTCGGCTCCCAGGCACGGGAGCGAGTGAAGGCGCATTATAGCTGGCAGGCCCACTGCGCCGCTCTTGACCGCCTGCTAAAGCAGATCGCCAATGCAAATTGACGACCAGCGCCCTTTGAAAGTATGCCTCCTCACCGACGTCTTCCCCCCCGGTAGCGGCGGTAGCGGCTATAGTACATATTATCTCGGCACGGCTCTGGCCCAACTTGGGCACGAGGTTCGCGTGATCAGGCCGCGCTATGGTGGTGAGAGCGCCAGCCGCGTGGTGCGCTACGGTGCTCTCACAGTTGAGGAATTGTTCGTGCCCCGCCCACCGGCGTGGATGCGGAAGCTGGCGGTGGGCAAAATCTGGACGGAGCGTAAAGCGCGCCGGCTAATGTCGCGGCGCGCTTACGTACTGGCCGTGCTGGGCGACGCCGATATTCTTCATGGACAACACGCACTCTCGGCGGTCGCGGCCTCTGTCGCGGGTATGCGGGCGCAGGCGAAGGGCGCCGCGGTCCGCTCGGTTGCTACAGTGAGAGACTACTGGCCGATCTGTCCGGTGAGCACTCGCCTTTTCAGCGATGGGCATGGCGGATATAGAGAATGCCGCGACTGCCACCATTTTGGCGCTTACTTGCGCTGTAGCCGAGCAAGCGGCCTCTCCACGAGCATCGCCGCTGTACCGCGCTGGCTTAACACCCTCCTCGCAAGCCGCGCTCTTGCGGCCACAGACGCAGTGATAGCTGTCAGCGACTACGTTCGCCACGAGCTTGCGAGGAGCGGCAGGGTCGCAGCGCGCAAGATCGTCAGCATACCAAACCTGGTTGATATGCAGAGTGTAGCGCTTGCACTTGACGGCCCCTGGCCGTTGAGAGAGATACCACCTGAAGAGCCATTCTTACTCTTCGCAGGCAAGCTGGACCCTAACAAAGGCGCGCAACTCTTACCGGAGGCGTTGGAACGCTCCAACGTCAGGTTGCCGTTGCTGATCGCTGGTGTGGGCCCTCTTGAGCAAGAGCTGCGCTCTGAGGCGGGACGTCATGGCCTTAACTTCCGCTTCTGCGATTGGTTGGATAATGATGCGCTGTTGTTGTTGATGCACCGGGCGCGGGCGCTCCTCTTCCCTTCGGCCTGGCAGGAGCCTTTGAGCAGGGTCCTGCTGGAAGGATGCGCCGCAGGCGCGGCTGTCGTGGCGCTGAAGACAGGCGGTACATGTGATATTATTAGCCATATGGAAAGCGGCTGGCTGGCTGGCGACATGGTGGATTTTGCGCGAGGTATAAGCGAAGTAACCGGGGATCTATCGCTCAACGCCCGTCTGCGCGTTGGAGCGCGACTGAGGGCGGAGCAGCACTTCTCCGCTCCTGTAGTCTCGGCCCGCGTTGAGGCGCTCTACCGCGAGCTATTGCGCAGGCCCGTTGACCGATGAGGGTGGCCTACTGCGTGCGAGCCATTTTCCCACAGCACGGCTTCGGGGGCCTGGAGCGGGCGGCCACATCCATAATAAATCACCTGCTCATGCGCGGCGTGGACGTTGCCCTCTTCACTCGCCCGCTCCCGGTTGGGGAGCCTTTCAAGGTTCCTGCCGGAGCGCGTGGCAGACTAACTGTGCACGCGGTGCGCTATGGGCGCTTGCCTCTACGGCTGCGACCCAACGGCATACCCGCACGCCTCACCAACTATAGAGCTTTCGTGGCAGACACGGGCAAGCGGGTCAGAGGCTTCGTGCTGCGCGGCGACCTGGACGGCATTTACGCGCAGGGACTTTGCGCCTGGGGGGTGCGCGATGCCCCTGAGTGGGGTGTGCCCCTCGTAGCTAACCCTCACGGCCTGGAAGAGTTCAAGGTGCGAGACCCGCTCAAGCGCCTTGCCTACGCGCCTTTTCGCGCCTGGGTGCGTGCCGGCTGCCGCGCCGCCGACCGCGTGGTGGCAACTGACAAAGCTATGCGCGGCGAAGTGGAGACACTGCTGGGCATAGACCCCGCCAGAGTAGTGGTGGTCCCTAACGGCGTGGAGATAACTGATGGACTGGTGAATCCAGATCTGCAAGCTCAACTCGCTGCTCGCTGGCCCCAGCTAGTCGCACCCGCCGCACTGAAGGGTATAAGCGTTGGGAGGTTGGAGGCAAATAAAGGCTTCGAGAATCTCCTGTGGTCGCTCTCAACGCTGCAAAACTCGTTGGAAGATGACTGGCTGTGGCTCCTTGTGGGCGAAGGCTCACAAGAGAGCCGCTTGAGGTCGCTAGCAGTTGAAGTCGGGCTTGAGCGCCATTTCTTCTTCGCGGGCCGCCTCTCCGATCAAGAGCTTCACAGCCTGTACGCTATGTGCAACCTCTTTGTTCACCCGGCGTTATACGAGGGAAGCTCACTCGTGACCCTTGAAGCCATGTCTCACGCCCTTCCGGTGGTCGCAAGCGCCGTGGGAGGCATCCCCGACAAAGTGGTTCAAGGCGAGACAGGCTTACTCGTTTCGCCTGGAGACCGGGCGCAGTTGGCTGCTAAAATCGGCTGGATGGCGGCCCACCCTGTGGAGAGAGCGCAGATGGGCATGCGCGGCGCTACGCAGGCCGCCGATTTTAGCTGGGAGCGTATAGCCCAGATGACAGAAGGGCTCTTCGCGATGCTCATTGACCAAAAATCAAGCTGCAAAGCCCCGGAGGTGATGCTACGTCCGCGTTAGAAATCCTCAAGGCGCTCCTCGGCTTACTCATACTCCTCTTTTTGCTCTACGTGCCAGGGGCAATAGCGCTCAACTCGCTGGCGGCTCGGCGCAAGGGGTCGCATCTCTTCTCCGGCATAGACGAGTGGCTTTTCACGGCGGTCTTCATCAGCTTCCTTATTACGGGCCTCGCCGGATTTGTGCTGGCCGAGATAGGCTTGTTTCGCGCCTGGGTGCTCATCGCGATAGTTGTCGCCTTCTCGCTTTTCATCGCTCTGGTGCTGGGCCAAGCCGCCCCGCGCCTTCGCCCCTTACTCGAGCTTCTACACCTTCCTCCCGCATACCCACAGCGGCAGACCGACCGCCGCTACGCTATGATAGGCCGCGCAATGCTCCTTGGGCTGGTTATCCTGGCGGCGGTGCTCTTCGCCCGGCCTGCCGAGATGCTGCGTGGCGCCCTCGATTCGGGCGTCTATGTGAACTCAGGAGTGGCCCTGGGCCGCACCGGCTCGATCTTCCAGCGCGACCTGCTCATGCGGCAGCTAAACGACGATGTGGGTGAGGGCAAACAGCTTTTGCAGGAGTTCAACCCGGACCGCTACACACTGACCCGGCTCAAGCTCACAGGCTTTTACGTCTATGACAAGCAGGCGGCCCTCGTCTTACCCCAGCACTACTCTCTATATCCTCTCTGGATAGGGCTTTTATATGACCTCTTCGGCATCTGGGGCGCGCTCTACGCCACACCGCTCCTGGCTCTGCTGGCGGTGCTGGCGGTTTACTACTTCGCACGTCGAGTGATTACACAGGAGGCCGCTTTGCTGGCGCTTATCCTTCTTGTGCTTTGCCCGGTAACGATCTGGTTTGCCCGTTATCCTGTCTCCGAGGTGATTACGGGCCTGCTGGCCTTTGGAGCATTCTTCGCCTTCGCCCGCATGACGAATTACGAGTCAGGAGTTGCAGATGACGAATCGCCGGAGAGCGCCCGCACCTTCTGGGGGTCGCTCTGGGGGGTGATAGCCGGGGTTGCCCTGGGACAGATCGCTCTCGCCCGGCCCGATTTCTTTGCTTATCTGCTGCCCGTGCCCTTCTACCTGCTCTACTGGCGGCTTACGCGGCGCTGGCGGAGACCACACAGCTGGTTTGCCGCCAGCCTGGCTGTTATCCTCGCGTTGTTCATCCTCCACTTTACCTTCTTCACCTTCGGCTACACGATGGACCTGTATTACAATGTTATCCAGGGAGTGCGCCGCAACGCGGGCCTGCTCTTGCTGGCGCTCTATGTGGGCGTCATCTCCCTCGTCGCCCTTGACAGGCTTTACCCCCGCCTGCGACCTTTCTGGATAAGGCTTGAGGCGGCGCAACTGCGCTACAGGTGGCTCTGGGTGGGTGCGACCGCGGCGGTTGTGGGGTTATACGTCCTTTACCATTACGCCTACGGGCCCTGGCAGCCCAATCTTCGCTTTGACAAGGCGGGCAACCCCATAGCCCAGGCTGTGGTTACTACATGGGAGAGCTATATAGGGGCACCTGTGGACCAGGGTTCGCGATATAATCTGCTGCGTATAGGGTGGTACCTTTCGCCCGCCGGTGTCGTGCTTGGGGTTGCCGGGTTGCTGCGCCTGATATGGTCGCGGCTAAACGCGGCTACAGGACTATTCTTCGGCTCCCTGATAGTGCTCAGCTACGTCTTCATTCAGGAGACTTATACCGAGGCACACTACATCTACAGCATGCGGCGCTACATCACAGTGATACTGCCCGCCGTGCTTCTTGGTTATGCCTGGTTCTGTCAGCTTATATGGTCGCGCCTCCGTCCCCGCCGGCTCGGTACGGTGATCGCCGCGCTGCCCGCGCTGGGGCTTGCTCTTTTCTTTATTTACACCTCGCGGGTGATCATTCCTCATGTGGAGGAGGGCGGCGCGGTGGCGCAGTTTTCGAGTCTCGCTTCCAACTTCCAGCCCGCCGGTAAGTCGGTGGTCTTATTCAGCAACGATCGCGACGAGCCGAACCTGGTTGCCACCCCTCTGCAATACATCTACGGCATAGAAAGCTTTGTGGTGAACAGGCCTTATCCTGAGGTCAACAACAGTGTGCTTGAGGGCGTTGTGACGCGTTGGCTCAAGCAAGGTTACAAGGTGTACGTGATGATGGGGGCCAACGGCGGCAAGCTCCGCTTTGCCGACCTCAAGTTGCAGCCGGTGGGCAGCTGGGAATACTCGGTGCCGGAGCTTGAGCAGCTTTATTATCAGAAGCCAAGCAATATTTCCAGCGCCTACTTGCCCTGGGGCATCTACTCGGTGGTGAGCGGCACGACGCAGCCTCTGCTGCCGTTCAACCTCGATGTTGGCGATATGGACTATCCTTCGTTGGTCGATGGCTTCTACAAGCAAGAGCAAGATGGGCCGGGCGCTCCCTTCTGGCGTTGGACAGGTGGCGAAGCTCTGGTGCGCCTGCCCTGGCCCCCCTCCGCCGGGGGTAAAACGCTCGGCGCCGCGACGGTGACGCTCAGCTTGCGCCCTGAGACGCCCGTGCAAGGCAAGCCTTTCCGCAGGACAGTACCCTTGACAGTTACCCTCTCTTTGGACGACACTCCAATAGGCAAGGTGCTAATCCCCCCCGGCTCGCCTTTCAAGGACTACGCGATAAATGTGCCCGCCGGCCTCCCCAAAAAGGGGAGCGAGGCCGGCTACGCTCTGCTGAAGATAAGCGCGCCCACATGGTCGGGTGAGCAGGCAGGAATCAGCTATGACACTCGGCGGCTTGGTGTGCAGGTGGACCGGCTTCAGGTTAGATAGCAAGGCGGAATTATGAATTATCAATGCGAGCACGAAATCGTAATCTATAATTCATAATTTATGATTCCGCCGAAGGCGGGGAGATGGCAACATCGGAAAGAGCAAGCAAAAAGCAAAGGCCGCTGGTGGAGAGAGCGGGCCGGGCGGTCTTCTGGAACGCCGCCTTCTTTCCCCTTAAGATGCTCATCAGTGTAGCTTCGAGCGTCGTGTTGACGCGCGGCCTGCGGCTCAACGGCTTCTATCTTTTCACAATTGCCCTGGTGATCCTCGATTCACTTGGCTTGTTCGCTGACCTCGGCATAGAGCGCACTCTGCCGCGCTTCCTCCCTGAGATTGAGATGCGCTACGGGCGGCGCGGCATAAACCGCTTCCTCTTGTGGGTAACTGCCGTCAAGGGGGTGGTGCTCCTTGCGTTGATAGCTGCCCTGGTAATTGGCTCAGATTACTGGATAAAACAGTTTTCGCTCGGAGCAAATGGCGGCTGGCTGATCTTCTTCGTCATAGCTCTGCTCGCGCTGGGTGCGGCGTGGGACGTTTCTGTCCAGCTTCTGTACACCCATTTCAAACAGAAGACCACCAATACACTGGATGTCATCGTGGCGGTGATCCGGCCCAGCCTGACCGCGCTATTCGTCCTCGCAGGATACGGCGCGCCCGGCGCTTTGCTGGCTTTACTCTTGACCACTGTTATCTCAGTGGCCCTCTCGTTATTGCTGGCGTGGCGGCTCCTCAAAGCAATGCCTGAGGAGGCACACCCGAACGCGGCAAGGGTGCGAAAGCCTTCAACCCGCACACTCCGCAGCCGGATCGCTTCTTTCGCCGCCCTCAACTACATCATCAACTGGTCGGTTTACCTCTATGACCTTGATTTCGTGGCGCTCGCCATTGGCTTCATACTGGTGGGCCCAGATGAGAAGCTGGCGGTGGTGCTGATTTCTCTCGCTTACAAGTTTGCAAAGGAGTTTCTGCGCGGCCTTGTGGTGCCTCTTACAGGGGTGCAGACCCCCCTCTTCTCTCGTTTATACGCAGAAGGGCGCATCGAGGGGTTACGAACAGCCTACGTGACCCTCACCAAGTTCCTGATCCTTGCGCTGATGCCCGCGGGCGTTGGCCTGATCTTCACCGCCCGGAACATCCTGCAAATACTTTACGGCCAGAAAGGAAGCGATGCCGTGCTCACCCCCGCCACTATGCCCACAGTAGTAGCTTGCACTGCTATACTGACCTTCGGGCTTTTCGGTGAAGCTATTATTAGCGTGTCGCTCAACGTGCTGATGGTCTATGAAGAATACCGGGCGGTGATCTCGGCCCGCCTCGTTTCTCTTATAAGTATCCCGCTCCTATTGCTCCTTGTGCCGCCTTTTGGGGCAGTGGGCGCTGCGCTCGCGGTGGCGGTCTCCGCCCTCGGTTCAAGGTCGCTCGCCTTGCTCTACGCGCTTCGCAAGCTCAACTTACCTTTCCCGCAGCAATTCTTCACAAAAGTGGGCGCGGCCTCCGCCGTCATGGGGACCGCGCTCTTACCCTTTCTGGCGCTCTCCTCGCCGACCCTCCCACTGCTGATGTTGATCCCGGTCACAGGGGTGATGATAGCGGTTGGGGCAGCTGTATTCCTGGCGGTGTTCAAGGCAATGGGGGGGATGGAGCGCGAGGACAAAGAGCGGATTAGCAGCCTGCGCCTGCCGTTTGTGGGCGCGGCTATGAGGTTCCTGTGAGTTTCCGCTTCGCGGAATTATGAATTATGAATTATGAGTTGCGATACCCTCTGCCGGCTTATCCCAACTCATAATTCATAATTCGGCCAAAGGCCGAGGGCGTGCGAGTAGCAATTGTCACCACATCTGGCGTAACCCGCCAGTTCAGACAGTGGCCTGAAGCGGTCCTGGGCAGGGCGCTGACGGCCCGCGGGCATAAGGTCGCCGCGTTCACCCTCCTGGATGAAGGCTCGGAGATCACCGGGGCGAGAATCGAAAAGATAGACGGCATTGCGGTGCGCCGCGTGGCCGTCAACAAAGCGTGGGTGGCTCCCAGCCTCTTGCCGGCGCTGTTGCGCTGCCACCCTGATGTAATCCACCTCTTTCACCTGCGTAACGCCCTCAACTGGCAAGCCGCTCTCTACGCCAAAGTATTCAGGGCGCGGCTGGTCTTCACTGTAGTAGGCCCATTCCATGATCCTTATCTTGTTGATGACCGCGAGCGTCCTTACAGTGGCAGAATGCATCCCAGGCGGCTTATCTATTCGCCCGCGCAGCTTGCCCGCGGGCTGCTAGAGTCGCGCTTCCACAAGCCCCTCGCTACCTGGCAGAACTTTTGCATGCACGCTCCTATGAGGGCAGCCGATAAGCTGATCGCTTTATCCAGGCATGAAGTTGGTGTGCTGACACGCCTCGGCTTTAGCACTGATACGGTTGTACGAATCCCTCTGTGGATCGATGCGTCGTATATCAGAGCCGTGCCTTATACGCCCTCGCGGGCGGTGGGCTACACGTCACCGCATATCCTTTTCCTGGGCCAGCTAAAAGAGCGTAAGGGTTATGATCTTCTGGCGCGAGCCATGCCTCTGGTCTTGCATCACTTCCCCACGACAACCTTCCTCTTCGCGGGCCAGAATCCTGCGCGAGCAAGCGAGCTGAGGCGCATCTGCGGGCAAAACGGCACTCTCGACAGGCTGGTGCTCCTCGGCATGATAAGCGAGGAGGAGAAGGTGGGGCTGATGCGCTCGGCTGATTGCCTGGTCTACCCGACGAGGTATGAGAGCTTTGGCCTGCCCCCACTTGAAGCCATGGCGGCCCACTGCCCGGTTATAGCCACAGACCTGCCGGTGGTGAGCGAGATGATACAGGATGGTGAGAATGGGCTGCTCGTCAGGCCTGAGGAGCCAGAGGCCCTTGCGGAGGCAATAATCCGCTTGCTGGGCGAGCCTGCTTTGCGCAACAAGCTGGTAGCGGGAGGTGAGCGCACCCTGGCCCGCTACTCAGAAGAGGCGATCATCCGCCAAATCGAGGGGCTATACGAGGGGTCAGTGGTCAGTGACCGGAAACCGACCACCGACCACTAACTGGAGGAGAGTTGTTAGAAAGAGAAATGGAGCGCGGTGCACTGCGAGTGCTATACTTTATCGGCTCATATGGGCCTGACGCAATGGGGAGCGCCAGCCATGAAGAGACGATAGTGGCGATGCGCGGTCGCGGCCACCAGGTTGAGGTGCTCACGCAGATAAATGAGCCGGGCGAGCGTCGCTACAGCCGTGTAGAGCACTCGGGAGTGCCTGTATATAGAGTGAACCTGGCGGCCCGCGCCGGCAAGCTCAGTAAGCTGTGGCAAAAGGGGTCGGAGAGGATCTTCAACTATGAATATATGCCAACGCTCCTCACAACATACCGCAGCCACCTGCGCACCCACAGCTATGACCTGGTGCATGTGGAGGGTGCCTACCCCTTTGGCTTGATCGCGGCGCTGGGAAGCGGTAACATGCCCTTCCTGGCTAACGTTCAGGGCGCTGACGTTATAGAGCTACCGGAGGCTGATTACGGCTACCGCCGCTTCAGGATACCTCGCGCCGCCGTGGCTTTCACACTTAGACGTGCGTCGCTGGTGCGCGCAATCTCCCCACTGTTGGCTGAATATCTGGTAAAAGAGCGCCTTGTGCCGCCCGGTAAGGTGGTAGTGGTATTGCGCGCCCTTGAGCAGCGGGCGTTCCCCCCGGCCGGCATGCCCCTCAATAACTTCCGTGAGGAGTCGCGCCGGATGCTTACTGACAACTATGGCATCGGCCTGCCTCGCCCTGTGGTAATCGCACTGAGCAGGCTGCACCCTTTCAAAGGGCTGGAATACCTGGTAGATGCCATTCCTGAGATAGTAGCGGGGCAGCATGAGCGCGGGCAAGAGCCTCCCTGGTTCTTGATCTGCGGGCCATCGCGCAGCACGGAGCACTACGGCGACTATAGAGAGTACCTGCGTAAGCGGGCCGAAGCAGCAGGAGTTTCGAGCTATATCGTCTTCGGTGGAGAGGTGCCGCACCGGGAAGTGCGTGCGCATCTCGCCGGCGCGACGATCCTGGCCTGCCCCTCGATCCTTGAGGCACAAAACAAGGTGATCCCTGAGGCTGCCGCGGTAGGCACTCCGGCGGTAGCTACGGAAACAACAGGCATAGTCTCTTATCTTGCGCCGCTCGATGCCGTCGTGGCTGTGCCGCCCCGCTCGGGGCGAGCTATAGCTGAGGCTATTGTGCGCCTCCTCAACGACGATGCGCATTACGTTCGCGTCAGGGGTAACGCGATCTCTGTTGCCGAGGAGCTGCGAGCCGAAGAACTGGCTCCACAGCTGGAGGCGGCGTGGAAGCGTGCTTACGAATCACTTTCCGCTTCGCGGGATCAATAATTATCAATTATGATTTCGTGCTCCAATTAATAATTGATAACTCACAATTATCAATTCCGCCGGAGTTCGATGCGGGTAAAGCCAAGTGCGATACGTCTGTTATCACCGGGTGGCGCTTGCGGGGGCATATCACTTCTGATTTCGATCTTGTGGTTTCCAGGGGAGAGAACGCCCAGATCAACCGATAAATCCGCGAGTACAGTGCCAATCTCCTTACTAGCCACCATTTTGCCGTCTAGAAGCACCGATAGTTGCCGAGGCACTCCATATGAGTATAGCGTGCTTGTGAAGCTGTAGCGGCCTTGCG
Source organism: Chloroflexota bacterium (assembly GCA_027317125.1). Taxonomy (GTDB): domain Bacteria; phylum Chloroflexota; class Chloroflexia; order QHBQ01; family JADMIH01; genus JADMIH01. The sequence goes on from DAHVFG010000003.1 coordinate 13,554, forward strand.
CTTCTGCCGGGATGCCTATCCATACATCCGCATTGCCCTGCATATCGTCGTTGCCTGTCCACCTGTGGAGGGGGTTTGGCTCAGCGCTGTACCAGCCGCTGCCCAGCCCGACAAGCGCGGTTACCTTGCCGACGCCGCGAGCTTGCGCCAGGGCGGGCGGCGATTTGTAGATAACCACCTCACTGTCCTCGTAGGCTTTGTCCTGCGCGCTAAAGAGAGCGTTGAGCGTTGTTTGCAGACGCTTGTAGCGCCCGGTAGCCATGCTTGCTTTGTGTACCACAATGAAGGTGATGTTGTAGTAGTCGAGGCTCATTAGAGCAGTGGCCGCAACCTCGGGCTGCACGATGTCGGGGGCTGTGAGAGGCCCGGGATCGCTGTTGACGAGTTGCGCGAGCCCCGGAGCGCCGTCCGCGAAGGGATAAGGGAAATGGCGGGAGGTGTAACCTCCGACGATTGGCCTGCCGTGAGCGGTCTGGTGCAGCAGCGAAGCCGCCGACCACTCCGCGTATGGCAGCTCGATCACAGCTCCAGGCGTTTGGTCATTCTTCAAAAAAGTGTACGCTGCCTCGGTTGACGTGCTCGCCAGCAGGCGCGGCACCCCGAAGAGTTCAGCCACCAGCAAGGCCAGCGCCACAGGCACGATGGCGCTTTTCCACCTGAAGCCACTGCTTACATGTTGAAGCCAGTAGACGCCCGCCGCCGACAGTAGTGCCATACAGATGCCCGCGGTCGCCACGAATCTGAGGGGCTGGCGTGAAGCGCCGATGAAGGGCACATCGTTGAGGAGCGCGTAAGGCAGGGGTATCTGCGTCTGATTCCCGCTCACCTGTAGCTGCGGGCCGAGCGCCATGACGAGGAGCACACCGAAGGCCAGGGCTAAAGGCCAGAAACTGCGCCTTTTCACCAATCCGATAGCGCTCAGAACAAGGGCGATATAGCCCAGAGCCACCGAGCTGCCAGGCTGATTGAAGCCGGAGTCGATCCGCGCCGGCAGGAAGAAAGCCGCCAGGTCCGCCGAGTTGCTAAGGGTGGCCGCCAGGCTCGACAGCATGTAGGTGGCTCCGCTCAATCGCTCACCTATCATGGCCCACAGGAGCGGGCTGAGCAAAGTAGCAAATACAACCAGCGCCAGGGCTACCTTGATGCCAGCCTGCCACCAATCCGCCCTTGCTTTATCCCTCTTTGCCAGCAAGTACGCAGGAACAAAGATGATCGTGAAGACGATTAACCCTGCTGTAAAGTACCATGTGGCGAGCGACGCTCCCGCCAGGGAGAGACCCGCAGCAAACGCCGCCCTCCTGCCTCCACCTCGCGTCCAGACTGGGCCATGACTGTCGAGTGCGCGCCAGAGAGCCAGCACATAGAGAGGGACGCACCAGGCGGTTACTTCGTCCAATTGGCCGAGGTCAATCGAAGCGCTCAGCAGGGGTGTGGAAGCGAAGATCGCCCCGCCAACCAGAGCAGCGCCTATAGAGCCTATCCGCTCGTTGCAGAGCCAGTAGGCAGCCAGTCCGTCAACTGTGAGATTCGCCAGCATTATCAGGTTGAAGGCGGGAGTGAGGCCAAAGAGATGCTGTAGCGGGATGGAAATGACGCCGTTGAAGATGTCAAGCGAGTGGTAATATAGATTCAGGCCCGTCGGATAGTAGAGAAAGGTGGTTTGATAAGGGGTCTGGTTGAGGCTCACCAGCGACTTGTCGGCCCACCAGAGGTCCCACAAGTGCAGCCATGCGTCGCCACCGCGCGCCAGGATCACGGCTGAGTCAAGGTGCAGAACCAGGGGGTAAGTGAAGGCTATGGCCCACGCAAGGAAGAATAGGGGAGGGAAAATAAGACGGAAGGGCCGCGCGTCTGCTATTCTTCTGATCGGTCGCCCGTCTTCCCGTCGCTCTCTGCGGCGCTGTACATCTCAGGCTTGAGCACTCCGATGAAAGGCAGGTTGCGATATATCTGGTTGTAATCCAGGCCGTAGCCAACCACGAACTCATCAGGTATCTCGAAGCAGACGTAATCCACAGGCACATCCACTCGCCTTCGCCCCTCTTTAGCCAGGAGAGAGCAGACGCGCACTCCTGCGGGGTTACGAGTTCGTAGCGTTTCGAGGATGTAGTTGAGGGTGAGGCCGCTGTCTATGATGTCCTCGACGATCAGCACCTCTTTGCCTTCTATAGAACTGTCGAGGTCCTTCAAGATGCGAACGATGCCACTCGTCCTGGTGGAAGCGCCGTATGAGGCGACGGCCATAAAGTCGAGGGTAAGTGGCAGGTCAATAGCACGCGCCAGGTCAACTATAAACATCAACGCGCCTTTGAGCACACCGACCAGAAGAAGCTCTTTCCCGGCATACTCCTCGGTAAGCTGGCGCCCCATGCGAGCTATCGCCTCTTGAATCTCCTCCTCGGTGACGAGCACATGGTCTATGTCGTCACGCAGATTTCGCAACGTTACCGGCTCTTCAACGTTCCACACTGTTATCCTCCCTCTCTCCTGAATTGTAGACAGAGTACCTGCACTGTCTCTTCAGTCAGCGCAGCGTGCCGTGATCTCCTGCCTCCCGGACCGGGTACCCACAGTATCTCTCCCGCGCCGCCGGCTACGGCAAGGAGAGGGATCATGTCGCGCACCCTTCTGGGGATTTTAGCATCCACGAGCAACTCCTGCAAGCTCTTTCGCCCCTGCATCCCCAACGGCTTGATAAAATCCCCCGCTCTACGTCTACGCCAAACCACAGGCCCCAACTTGGCAAGAGAATCCGCGTCAAAAGCGGCTGCGTAGTCTCCGAGCAGGCATCTATCCGTCCCTGCCTGCGAGGTTGTCATCTTCAGCTTCCAGCCTCCGGCCATCTCTACCTTTCCGTCAGTCAACGGCCACTCACCGGTGATTGCCATCTGTGGCCAGCGCCCAAGAGCCTCCCGGTGGAGAATGCTCTCAGCTTCGCTGCTGTTGCGCCTTAGCACCATCTGGTCACCCAGCCGCTCGGCGATCAGGCCATGAGGTAGCTGGACCGCTGTAGACTCGCGGTTGCTTGACATAAGCTGCATGAGCATCCGTACATGCTCAAAAGTGAAGCCGTCGAGAGTACCGCCCAGCAGCCCCAGCGCCTTACGCACGATTCTACGGCCTAAGCTCTCCGGCAGATTTGCGAGATCCGCCGTATTGAAGAGCACGACGCCTGCCTGATCATCAACTTTAGCGATCTCTTCCCATTTCGTGTCAGCTATTTGCTTTATCAGCCGTTCGTCTGCGCTTGCCAACTCCGCTAGATCGGTCAGATGTGCCTTGACTGCCGGGCTATATTCCCTTGTGAGGTAGGGGATCAGCTCATGCCGAATTCGATTGCGCCGGTAAGATAGATCGCTGTTGGTGGCGTCAACACGCGGGTTGAGGCCTTGCTCTTCGCAATAGGCAGCGAGCTCTTCACGCCAGATATGAAGGAGCGGCCTGTATATCTGGACTGTTGTGCTGTTTCCCTGAAGCTCGCCCTGATGATCAGATGAAAGTAAACTCTCGTAGGAGCGAGCAGGCACCTCTCTGAGCGGCTGCATCCCCACAATGCCACTCAGCCCTGAGCCGCGCAAGATGTGCATAAGCACTGTTTCGGCCTGGTCGTCCGCGTTGTGGGCGACCGCCACTGTTGCCTGTCTTGGCCGGGCAACAGTGGCCAGGAAAGAATATCGCACCAGTCGCGCCGCCTCTTCTGCCGACATGTTGTGCCTGCGGGCGTACTCCGGCACATCAAAGCTCGCCATTGTGCTAGAGATACCCCAGTCGCGCGCGATTTGCTCTACGAAGCAGGCGTCTGCCGCCCCCGCTGCTCCTCGAAAGCCGTGATCGAGATGGGCAACGTGCAAAGTTTTGGCGGCACTGTCACCCCGCAGTGTGACCAGCAGGCGCAGTAGCGCAAGAGAGTCGGTTCCGCCCGACACGCCAACCACAAGGGGTTCGTGGAGCAGTAAGGTATCAAGGCCGACCCGCTGTGCCGCCAGCACACGGCGCGCCAGGTCGTTAGAAGCGGTCCCTTCACGATTGCTCATTTACGAGAGGCTTCTGTGGCTGAGGTTATCTGCATAACCAATTTTACCACCTGCTGTGGAATGCAAATAGAGATACGAGGTTGCCCGAAGGTGAGTCGTACCCCCAACGATAACAGGGGCAGCGGTTGGTAAGGCTGTCACATTCGTCTGTTGCAGCGCATAAGCCCGTTCGGAGTAGCCCTTGACGCTGCTCTGAGGGCCTAGGAGGGCAAGAGTAACATGATGGCTCGGCTCATGTTGAATATCTTTACTGGGCCACGAGGTTACTACGCTAACAACTAACTGCCAGGTATACTCAGATAGATAAATAAGGCCTGTGCATAGGTGCAAAGCTGCACCTATCGGCTGGTGACTACCTTGAGAGAAGCCACAGAACCACCAGTCCCAAGAGCAATATCAACCATGCCCTCCTCCATAACACGATGGCTGCGGCCGTTGATAGGCAGCTTATGCGCTTGGTAGTACCACCCAGCGATAATTTGTGCTGTTGGACATAAGAGATACCCGTGCCTGGTATACTTACCGTAGTTCTGCGTCCGGCGGGACCAATGCTGTGGCGTACACCTCGGAGCCCGAAGCTCAGTCCCAGCCCACCCTTGCTCGCGTTAGCCCGCACACCAGGTAGTAGTCGTTTGCTCTTGTGGAAGCGTACGCCCATCACAGTCACTCTTTCATTTTGTACAAAGACAGGATGACCCTGTCTGGTCACCGCCAGGGATGAAAACGTGCCTATTTTCACATCAGAGCTTAGAACCCGGGTTCTAAAGTGGGTGGCGAGAGGCAGATTTGAACTGCCGACCAAGGGCTTATGAGTCCCCTGCTCTACCACTGAGCTACCTCGCCGCGACTATCGCCCACCGACGCCAGAGATACGGTGCGAAAAGCGCACAAGAATTATACCAGCCGGGTGCCTGGCTGTCAAACGAGCACGTGTGGGTAACTGTTCAGAGTTGAGGTGGAGCAATTTCCTTGGGGTATCTGTGAGGGTGTACAGTTACCCCCAGAAGCTTGCTCCACCCTTACTCTGAACGCTCACCCACTCTCGCCTGGTTGACGTATTCGTTACAGAAAGGTAACATTGGGTGAGTTAGGGGCGGTTCTGCCTGGCGGTCTGGAAAGTGCTTATTGAGAAGCCTCTGCCCTCAACGACTCAGGCGCTATGGCGCGCCGGCGCAACTTTTAACCAATCCAAATCTATGTTACTTGGCTTAGCTTCAATACTTCTACTCATTTTCGCTGCTTCCTTTTTTGTTGCCAGTGAGTACTCTATTGTCAGCGTACGCAAAACTCGTATCGAGCAGCTTATAAGCGAAGGCAGTTCGGTTGCTCAGAGTGTGAAGCATGCAATCGAACACCTCGACCGCTATATTGCAGCTGTCCAGATTGGGATTACCCTTGTTACGCTGGCTCTTGGCGCTGTGGGCGAGCCTGTGCTGTCGGAAATATTTATCACGCCTCTCGGCCTGGCGATCTCTCCCTTTACCGCCTTCGTCTCTGCGGCAAGCGTCTCTTATGCCCTTTCTTTTCTGATAGTCACCGTGCTTGAGATCGTCCTGGGGGAAATCGTGCCCAAGATTATAGCTCGGCAGCGTGCGGAAGCTACAGTAATGCTCCTCATCAGGCCGCTAAACATCTTTGTTTTTATCTTTGGCCCTTTGATCTGGCTGGTGAGCCTGCTGAGCAATGCGGTGTTGCGCCTTGTTGGTGTATCGTCCGGCTCTGAACACCAGAATATCTATTCGGTGGAGGAGCTTGAGATGCTGGTGGTCTCAAGCCGGAAAGCGGGCGTGCTGGACAGAGAGGAAGAGGTTATATTGCGCAGGGTCTTCGACTTTGGCGACCTCACCGCCCGCCAGGTCATGCACCCACGCACCGAAGTAACCGGTGTCCCCATAGATGCCAGCTTCGACGAGGTAATAACCGTTATGTCAGAGTACAAGCATAGCCGCTTCCCAGTCTACGAAGGCGATCTAGATAGTATATTGGGAGTACTTTACATAAAAGACGTGTTCGCTCTCCTTGCGGAGCGAGAGAGGCAGTTCGCGGGTGGGCAAGGCAGCGGCACTGTACAGTTCAACGTTCAGTCGCTTATGCGCCCTATACAGTCGGTACCTGAAACTCTGGACGTTGATGAGTTGTTGATGCGGATGCGCCAGGGGGGGATGCACATGGCTGTTGTGGTGGATGAATATGGCGGCACGGCTGGCGTCGTAACCCTAGAGGATATAATAGAAGAGATCGTTGGCGAAGTTCGCGATGAGTTCGAGCCTGGCGAGGAGAATCCTGATATTATCTATACCCCAGAGGGCACGATCGTGGACGGTCTTTTACCGATTGACGATGTTAACGAAGTCCTGGGCCTTTCTATCGAGAGTGAAGCTGACACCATAGGCGGGTATGTCTTTGAGAAAGTGGGCCGCAAGCCTGAGCTGCATGACGAAGTAACCGCCGGCGGCTACACTCTACGCGTGGAAGCCCTCGACGGCCTGCGTATATCAAAGGTAAAGCTCCTACCACATAACAGCAATAACCCAGAGGTGGCGAACGAGGGAGAATGAAGAGCTCACCGAAAAGAGGAGGGCGAGCCGGGCAAGCCGCGACATCCGAGCGCTTGCAGAAGATAATCGCCCAGGCGGGAATAGCCTCTCGACGCGCCGCCGAGGAGATGATAGCCACAGGACGCGTGAGGGTGAATGGCAAAGTCGTAACCGAGATGGGCGTGCAGGCCAACACATCTGAGGACAAGATCGAGGTGGATGGCCGTCCTCTGCCGGCGCCGAAGTCGGGCGATGTCGCCCGAGAGCATGTCTACATCGCGCTGAATAAGCCGGGGAGTGTGGTGTCTACCGCCAGGGACACGCACGGCAGGCGTACGGTAATTGACCTCGTGCAAGGTACAGATGTGGCTGAAGAAGCCTCACCGGATGGCAAAGCCTCCACCGCGAAAGTTATGGCGCGTGTTTACCCTGTAGGGCGGCTGGACTTCGATAGCACGGGGCTGCTGCTCCTTACCAACGATGGGGAGTTGACTTTCCGCCTCACGCACCCGCGCTACGGCATAGAAAAGGAGTACCGCGTTCTGGTGAGGGGGAGGCCGGGCGAGCTCGCCCAACGTGCGATGCGCGAAGGAATCGAGATCGAAGGGGAGCGGACTGCTCCTGCCAGGGTAGAAGAAGTTGGCAAGAAGGGGAGCGATACGTGGCTGCGTATCACTATCCACGAGGGCCGTAAGCGGCAGGTTCGCCTCATGACATCAGCGGTGGGACACCCCGTGATCGAGTTGCAGCGCGTGCGTTTTGGACCGATAACGCTGGGCAGCTTGGAGACGGGCAAATGGCGCGTGCTGGCTGTACATGAGGTTCACGCTTTACGTAAAGCAGTGGGCCTGCCGTTAGAGCGCCCCAGGCGAGAGCCTGCTGAAAGGCGCGTTGCCGGGGTTACGGGCAAACCTGGCGCTCCCAAAGCGGGCCAGCCGCCGACTTCTCGACGGGAAGTGAAACCTGATAGGAGAAGCGGAGAGCAGCCATCAACGAAGAGAGAAAAACAAAGGAGCGAGCATGGCGGCAGAAGAGGGTCGCACAGGTGAGGCGGCAAGCAGTAGCGATGCAGGAAGCTCTCAGTCGCAACCGCCCACGGGAGCGCACAATCTGCCCCAGACGATAGCTATCGACGGCCCAGCGGGCGCCGGTAAAAGCACTATAGGCAGGCTGCTGGCCGAACGGCTGCACTATCTTTTTCTTGATACCGGGGCTATGTATCGTGCGGTTGCCCTGGCTGCTCTCAGGCTCGGTATCTCGACAACTAACGGCCCTCTGCTGGCCGCTCTTGCCGAAGAGTTGCCTGTTCACATTGAGCGCCCCGCTCCGGGAAAAAGGGATGGCAGATCATACACAGTTATGATAGGTGATGAGGACGTAACATGGGAGATCAGGAAGCCGGAGGTAGAATCTGTCGTGTCGGGGATCGCGGCCTGGCCTGATGTACGCGCCGCTCTAGTACGTATGCAACGCCGCATCGCAAGTCGTGGTCCTGTAGTAATGGTGGGGCGCGACATTACTACGGTGGTCCTGCCCGATGCTGACCTTAAGATTTACCTTGACGCTTCGCTCGCAGAGCGGGCGCGCCGCCGCTTTGACGAGCTGAAAGCGCTCGGACACGCGGTTGACTACAATCAGGTTCAATCTGAGATAGCACACCGCGACGACCTGGATATGAACCGTGACGCCGGGGCGTTGCGCCTCGCCCCCGACGCGGTGCGGGTCAACACTGATGGCCTGGAAATCAACGAGTCCCTGAAGAAGATCATGGAACTACTATAGACTGGGGATGGAGATTAGTAGCCGTCCCCTGTTCCCTGGCATTTGAGTTATGTCTTTTCAGCTTGCGATTACATTGCTGGGCGCTTTATTGATTGCCCTTACTTTCTTTGACGTCTTCTTGACTGTCTTGCACCCGCAGGCCGAAAGTCCGTTTAGCAGCCGCTTGCAAACTGCATTGTGGCGACTCATGCGGCTGGTGGCGACGCCGATGCACGGGCGAGCGCGGCATCGCTTTCTGGGGCTGGCTGTGCCGACGATGATTGTGGCTCTGGTGGCTGCCTGGGTGGGCCTGCTGGTGGTTTCCTTCGGGTTGATCTACTCCGCCTGGATAGGAGTGCCAGGGGTCTTTCGTCTGCCAGTGGGCGTTACCAATCCCAGTTGGGGAGATGCCTTCTACTTCAGTGGTGAGACGCTCGGCACTGTGGGCTATGGCGACTTCCAACCTGTTCAGCCTTTGCTGCGCTTCGTCTCGACTGTTGAGGGCTTTAGCGGCATAGCCGTCATCTCTATGAGCATTGCTTATGTGCTGGAGCTTTACCCTGTGCTCCAGCGCAATGGGGTGCTCGCTGTGCTGCTGAACGAAGAGACGGCGGGGCAGGTGAGCGGGCTGCCTCTCTTAGCGCGCTATTTGCGTAAAGGCAACTTTGGCGCCCTTGCCGGCCTTGTACAGAATATAAATATTGACTTGCTTTCGCTTGCCGAGGCGCACCGCCGCCTCCCCGTGCTCCACTATGGGCACCCTGCGCAGGTTGAGCGTTCGTTTCTGCGTGTGCTATTGGTTGTGCAGAACCTTGTCGGCACGCTGCGCTATGGAATGGCGGGAGGTGAGGGTAAGGAGTGGAGCGAGGACCCACGCGTGCGTGCGCTTGAGGACAGCCTCTTTTTCCTCTTATATACTCTAGGCTCGTCCCTCCATCTGCCTCTGGCAAGTGGCTCGGGGGGCGAACCACCCACGGCGGAAATAGACGAAGCTTTCAGCAGCCTCTGTGATAGCCTCAAGCGTCTGCGCCTGCCCACTCCGAGCGATACCGCGCCCGCAACCGGCTCCCTCTCGGAATATGATATTGCCCGGCAGGGCTTTGTGCGCTTCCACATCTCAATCAATACCACCCTTCTCAGCTATCTACGCAACAGTGGTTACACGTACGCTGAGGCCACCGCAAACGCCGCCCGGCCTCAGAGGTTAGTAGATGAGCTTGAGCACAACGAGCGGTGAGAGCCGAGCACTGAGCAACTCGCCTCAGCCCTTCCCAAAGGTTTAGCTTTGCGGTACAATAACCATAGCGTAATGTTACACAAAAGCTCTGCCTCTTGGCGACAGAGTAGTCGCGAATAATCGAAGGAGGTATCACTGTTGGCAACCGTAACGGCTCCCACGCCCGAACCGGCCCCCACCGTAGCGCCTGCCGCACGGCCAGGCTGGGTTCAGCGCAACCACTTCTGGCTGAGACGTCTCCACTCACTCACAGGCATTGTGCCCATAGGCGGCTTCCTCCTCTTCCACTTCTATGAGAACGGCGCAATACTTTACGGGCAGCAAGCCTACGATGAAATGGCGCAGGGCGCACGCGGAGTGCGCTATCTGCAAGCAATCGAAGTCCTGCTCATATTCCTTCCCCTCCTCTACCACGCCCTCTACGGCCTTTTCATCGCTGCATATGCGCGCAATAACACCATGTCGTACAACTACGGACGCAACAACCTCTTCATGTGGCAGCGGGCAACAGGGGTGATCGCACTGCTCTTCATACTCTATCACGTGTGGCAATTCCGCTTCACCTCCTTCTGGACCACCTCCCCCACCACAGGCGCAGTAGCGGCCACCATCTCTTATGCGCCGATCTTCCTATTCTACATAATCGGGGTAGTGGGCGTCTCTTTCCACTTTGGCAATGGACTTTGGACCTTCCTGATCACCTGGGGGATCACCGTCGGGCAGCGCTCACAACGCATATCACAAGTCATCACCACCGCAATCTCCATAATAGTAAGCCTGGTAGGCATCGGCATAGCTGTAGCCTTTGTCGTGCAGGCAGGCGGGTTGACCTTCTAACGAACTATGGATTATGAATTAGTAATTGGATTACCGCTGTAATTCATAATTGCTAATTCATCGAAGAGGAGCAGACAATGGCAGGGCCTAAAGTAATCGTTGTAGGCGGTGGGCTGGCGGGACTCTCGGCCACAATCAAGATAACCGAGCTGGGCCTTGACGTTGACCTCTTTTCGATCGTGCCGGTGCGCCGCTCGCACTCGGTCTGCGCCCAGGGAGGGATCAACGCCGCCGTCAACACCAAAGGCGAGGGCGACTCGGCTTTTGAGCACTTCGACGACACCATATACGGCGGCGACTTCCTTGCCAACCAGACCCCCGTAAAGGATATGTGCGAGAAGGGACCGGGCATCGTCTTTCTCCTCGACCGCATGGGCGTGATGTTCAATCGCACACCGGAAGGCAACCTCGATTTCCGGCGCTTCGGCGGCACCCGCCACCATCGCACCGCTTACGCAGGCGCAACCACAGGCCAGCAGCTGCTTTACGCTCTCGACGAGCAGGTGCGCCGCCAGGAAGTGGAGGGCAAAGTCTTTAAGTATGAGAACTGGGAGTTTCTGTCGGCGGTAATAGACGATGATGGCGTTTGCCGGGGCATTGTAGCGCAGGACATGCGGAATATGGAGATAAAGGCGTTCCGCGCCGATGCGGTAGTTCTGGCAACGGGTGGCTGCGGCCTTATCTTTGGCCGCTCTACCAACTCGATGATCAACACCGGTACTGCCGCATCCGCTGTTTACCAGCAGGGCGCACATTACGCGAACGGCGAGTTTATCCAGGTTCACCCCACCGCTATACCAGGCGAAGATAAGCTGCGGCTGATGTCAGAATCCATCAGGGGCGAGGGGGGGCGCGTCTGGACCTACAAGGATGGGCAGCCCTGGTACTTCCTCGAAGAGATGTACCCCGCTTACGGTAATCTGGTGCCACGCGACATCGCCACGCGGGCCATATTCGACGTTTGCGTGCGCCAGAAGCTGGGCGTTGATGGGCAGAACCAGGTCTTCCTCGATATTTCGCACCTCGACCCTCACATGCTCGAAGTCAAGCTGGGGGGCGTGATAGATATCTATCGCAAGTTCGTCGGTGATGACCCGGTAAAAGTGCCGATGCGCATTTTCCCCGCTGTGCATTACAGCATGGGCGGTCTGTGGACGGATTTCGACGAAATGACCAGCGTGCCCGGCCTATTCGCATCGGGAGAGGTGGACTACCAGTATCATGGGGCAAACCGCCTCGGGGCTAACTCGCTCCTCTCATGCATACATGGCGGCCTCTACCTGGCAGGCCCCGCCGCCGTGAACTTCGCCAGGGGCAACGCCAAGGCCGCGCAAGGAGTGAGTGAAGACGTTTTCCGCCGCGAAGTAGCCCGCCAACGCGACATCTACAACCGCACCTTGCACGCTCACGGCAGCGAGAACCCGTATTCGTTGTGGCTTGAGATGGGCAACATCATGACCGATAACGTTACTGTGGTGCGCTACAACGACAAACTCAAGGAAACGGACCTCAAGTTGCAAGAGTTGATGCAGCGATACAACAACGTTGGTGTGCCCGACCAATCCGGTTGGTCGAATCAGGCGCTCTTCTTCACGCGACAATTATGGAACATGCTGGTGCTGGCACGCGTAATCACTATCGGCGCGCTACTGCGCGATGAGAGCCGGGGCGCACACTACAAGCCCGACTTTCCTGAGCGCGACGACGAGCGATTCCTCAAGACTACCAAAGCCCGGTTCGCAGGCCCCACAGCCGCACCGGAGTTCAGCTACGAAGATGTTGATATACAATATCTCAAGCCGCGCCCCCGCCGCTACGACGTGGATAAGAGCGTGACCGAAACGGTGCAGGAAGCAACGCAGGCTTCTCCTATTGGGGCTGCCTCCAACGGTGCGGCCGGCAACGGCGCAGGTGGCGCGACGCAAGTTGGAGCCACGCCAGGTGGCGCGACTGTCACCTCAGCGCCCGCGAAGAAATAAGCTGACATAACTACTCACTGGAAGGTGGAGATGCCGATGTCCCAGGTAATGCAAAGAGAAGGATCACAAAATGGCGCGGGCGCAGGCAACGCCTCACGCGTTATCACATTCAGAATCCTGCGCCAGGACAAGCCCGAAGGCCAGCCCGACGCCAACCAGCGTTGGGAGGAGTTTGCAGTGCAATGGCGGCCAGGGATGAACATTATCTCCGGCCTGATGGCTATACAGCGCAACCCTGTCACCTCAGATGGTAAGCCGACCAACGCGGTAGTCTGGGAGAGCAACTGCCTCGAAGAGGTGTGTGGGGCTTGCACGATGTTGATCAACGGCAAAGTGCGCCAGGCCTGCTCTGCCCTCGTAGACAAGCTGGCGCAGCCGATCACCATCCAACCCCTTACCTCCTTTCCGGTGGTGCGTGACCTGATAGTAGATCGCTCGAGGATCTTTGCGGCCTTCAAGAAGGTACATGCCTGGATACCGATTGACGGCACGTACGACCTGGGGCCTGGCCCGCGCATGAACGAAAACGAGCGGCAAAAGTCGTACATACTCTCCACCTGCATGGCCTGTACCGCCTGCATGGAGGCGTGCCCTAACTTCAATGAGGGCTCGCCGTTTATCGGCCCCGCAGCGATCAACCAGGCGCTTCTGCATAACAGCCACCCAACAGGCGCGATGCACTCAGAGGAGCGGCTTGAGGCGCTACTGGGAGAGGGCGGCATCGCCTACTGCGGCAATGACCAGAACTGTGTGCGCGTCTGCCCAAAAGGTATCCCGCTAACCGAGTCTATAGCCGAAATGAACAGGCAGGTGAACCTCTACGCGTTGAAAAGCATCTTCAAGAAGTAGGTCGTTGGTTTCAGCCTGTAGAGTGGGCGCGAACAAGGGAAATAACTATTCAGAGTGGGCCATGACCCTATGGGCCACCATTACCGATGAAAATACGAGTGATTTAGCACCGCTCTATACTACTACCCTCCGCATTTTTAGAGGAGTTGAGGTGGAGCAATCTTCAAGGGGTGGCGCTCACCTACCCTCACCCCCAACGCACCCTCACCCCCAACCCCCTCTCCCATGAAGGGAGAGGGGGTTGGGGGTGAGGGGAGGGACGCCCCTACACCCCTATTCTGAACCCTTACAGGGGGAAAGATGTTTGCACGTTTGCCGGCACTTTGATATAATAGCAATCGTGTCGGCGGGGCGTAGCGCAGCCCGGTAGCGCACTTGAATGGGGTTCAAGAGGTCCCGCGTTCGAATCGCGGCGCCCCGACCAACAGACTAAACACAAAGATGGGGCGTTCGTTTCGGCGGGCTTCCATCTTTGTGTTTTTGTTAGCCACCGAGTTGGATAGCCCGCTACGCTGTCCTACATGGCATGCGTCCACATAGTATAATTTCCTTATACGCGCCACTCGCAACATCTTATTCAGGGCAGGCGCACGTACTATATACGAAGAGACCATGAAAGGATATAAGAGACAATGTGCTATGGCAATGATGCGCGACCACCCGATGTACCTGGAGCAAGCGGTAAGGCGAATGGCAAGGATATAGAGCTGGTTTCGGCGGACGGCACTCGTTTCGCCGCCTATGCTGCCCATTCTGGAGGCCAGGAGGTGAGATCACAGGCGGTCATTTTCCCTGACGTGCGTGGGTTGCACCAGTTTTACAAGGAACTGGCAATGCGCTTTGCCGAGAAGGGCATTGATGCTGTAGCCATTGACTACTTCGGGCGTACAGCCGGCATTAGCTCGCGTGACGACTCCTTTGATTTTATGACGCACGTGCAGCAGATGCAGTGGCCTTCCTTCCTTGCTGATGTGCGTGCCGCGCTCGACTACCTGCGCGGTATTACATCTGACTGCTCGACCTTCGTTGTGGGCTTTTGCATGGGCGGCGGGCTTGCGCTGCATGTGGGCACAGAGAACCTCGGTGTTGCGGGTATTATCGCCTTTTATGCGGGCATGAGCCGGAAGTTCGCGGGCAGCGAGCGTACAGCACTTGAGAAGGCAGTAGAGATGCGTGTGCCTGTGCTGGGACTCTTTGGAGGTGCGGACCAGGGCATACCTGCGAGCGACGTGCACAAGCTCGATGAGGAACTGGACAGCGCGGGCGTTGAGCACAAAATTATCATCTACCCGGGTGCTCCGCACAGCTTTTTCGACCGCAAAGCAACCGATTTTGCCGCCGCCTCAAGCGACGCATGGGCGCAGGCTCTTGGCTTTATCGCAGCACACAGCGAATAGGAAGAGCGGGCCGGCACACACAGCTAAGTAGCTGTGTTCAGCGGTCAGTAGAGGAGTGGTAGATGGGCACCCCCACATGAGACCGCCGGCGACAAAGTCGAAACGTCTGCATGGGCCGCAACTCCTCATGTTGATAGGCATCCTCGCGGCGGCAGGCTGCATGATCTTGGCGTTGGTAAGCTCCAGCTTGAGGGGTAACAACGTCTCCATCGCAAGCAGAACGCCCGCCTATGCCGCCGGAAGCAGGGAAGCGCAGGCTGTTATGGCGCTTTCTGCTGCACCCGAAGGCTCGCAGATACGGGATGTGTCGTTCGATAGCGGCAACGGCCTGGTCATCTCTTTCGACGCTCCCGACACCTTTAACCTGGCAGACGGCACGAGGAAGGCCATTCTTGACTACCTACAGGCCCTACAGAGTTCGGACCTCAGCTACAACGGCGTGGCCTTCGATGGCTATTATCCCCTTGCTGATAAGTCAGGACAAGTAGCCACTGTGGAGATTCTTACCCTGAGATACAGTGATGCCACGATAAAGAAGAACAACTGGGACCGTTTCCCAGCCTCCGATATTTATCAGGTGGCGGATACAGGCCAGGTTGATCCCAAGTTCCAGGACAAGTAGCCGGGTGGGGTTGGCAGTCAACCCCCACCCAGGCTTTACCGCCAGGCGATGCTGCTATATCGAACCTGGGCTGGCATCGGCCTGCCGGTCCTAACAAACTACTGCGAATATCGTTAATAAATTGCGCAAGGAGGTAATCGACGATGTCTGTTGATGCGCCAGGCCTCAGTGATAAAAGACGAGAGGACGCATGGAAGCTGGTCAGGGAGAACGTGCAAAATGAGGGTCTGCGCAAGCACATGCTCGCTGTAGAGGGCGCGATGCGGGCCTACGCTAACTATTACGGAGCCGACGAAGAATACTGGGGTGCGCTGGGCCTCATCCACGATTGGGACTGGGAAATACACCCTTCCGCCGAAGAACACCCATCAGCGGGAGCCGCAAGCTTGCTCGAAAGGGGCTGGCCGGAGGACTTTGTAAGATCCGTACTGTCACACGCTTCGTATACTGGTGTACAGCGTACTGCGCTTCAGGACCATGCGCTTTTTGCTTGCGATGAGCTGTGTGGTCTCATTGTTGCTACTGCATTAGTAAAACCCGGCAAAACTCTGGCAGAAGTAGACGCCCGCTCGGTGCTGAAGAAGATGAAAGACAAGGGCTTCGCTCGCAACGTGAGCCGCGAAGATGTAACGCAAGGCGCGCAGGAGCTTGGCCGTCCTCTCGATGAGCACGTAGATTTTGTGGTAAAAGCTCTGCAAGAGATATCGGGGGATCTTGGTCTATAGGGCGCGTCATAGTTCTTAACAGTATCTACCTGTGTGCGGATTACCGAATACAGACTACGGATAGGAATACAGGAGGTTGATATGCCGGCAGGTAAAGTTTACTACAAAGCAGCCCGTCGCCCACGCAACGAGTCGGGAACAGGTCCAGGATATGAAGAGCGTATATCCTGGATACAAGGCGACCTCAGATTCGAGGAGCAATATGTGCGGGCAGTAGCTCACGGCGAGGAAGGGAGCGAGCGTGGGGGGAAAACCTACGACTTCGTGATCCCGTGGCATAGCATTCTTTACATAGAGATGGAGCCGAATATATAGTCGCAGCCCTTCCATTTTTTGAATGAAGACTGCGGTGCAGTGTTAAACAAAAGAGAGACCCCCGCAGGTCTCTCTTTTATTGTAGGAGCACGATATATTCAGTTGCTCTTACTTTATCTCTCAACCTAACTATAGCACAATGGCTGCCATCCTCAAATGGCCCGATAGTCACATTACGGGTACTATTCTTCTTCCGGTACCTTTGGGCCATGGGCCGGTAAACCCTTGTTATTAAGCCCTTGGTAACTGTTCAGAGTAGGGGTGGAGGGGCATAGCCGCCGATACTCAGCAGGAATAAAGCCCCCCTCTCCCATGAAGGGAGAAGGGCATGGGGTGAGGGCAGGCGAGGGCACACCCCGCTCATATACCTCTTGAGGATTGCTCCACCCTGACCCTGAACGCTTACAGCTGCCTGCGTGGTTGACACTCCGTTTGCCCGCAACGTATAATATGGAGCGCTCGCCGACGTAGCTCAGTGGTAGAGCAGCTGTTTCGTAAACAGCAGGCCGTGAGTTCGAATCTCACCGTCGGCTCCCCGGAAGGTTGGCATAGCTCAACCTCCCTTTTGCTCAACCTCTCTTGCGCCTTGTCGCCCTCTCATCTGGCACCCAGGAAAGGAGCAAACGTGGCCGGTTCTCGTAAAGGCTCGCGTTCCACAGGAGCCTCCCGCGCTCGAACTGTCTCACAGAGTAAAGCTTCAACGGCCCTACCCACCACGAGCGGCGAGTCCGGCACCTCGGCAGCTTCACCCAGCCCTCTTGCTCCGGTCGTAGCACCCAGGAGGCGTATTACCCTTAAGCGAGTGTTGCTCGGTGTTGGGGCGGTTGCGCTCTTGCTGATCCTTATCGGGATCGGTTACGCCTATTACACGGTGCAGAAGACTCTGCCCACCACCAGTGGCACTCTTAAGCTGCCCGGCCTCTCTGCACCCGCCACTGTCACTCGTGACATCTACGGAGTGCCTCATATCGTCGCTGCCAACATCAATGACCTTTATGAGGCTGAGGGCTACGTGCATGCCCAGGATCGCCTCTTCCAGATGTTCTTTTTCCGTGCGGTAGGCGAGGGCAGGCTGTCCGAGTACTTTGGACCCTCGCAGGTCGATACTGACCGCTTCCTGCGCACGGTGGGCTTCAGGCGTGCTGCTGAGGCTGAATGGGCGCAGACAGCGCCCCAGGTGCGCTCCGCTCTCGAAGCATATTCACGAGGAGTAAACGAGTTTATCCGCGCACATAGCGACTCGCTGCCTCTTGAGTTTGGCTTTTTGGGCGCGAAAGTCGAGGAATGGCAGCCTGTTGATACCCTTACTTTCGGCAAAGTGCAAGCCTGGGACCTGACACAGACCTGGAGCAACGACCTTCTTACCGCTGACCTCCTCTCTAACCTGGGGCCGGACATCACCGCCGAGCTACTTCCAGGCTACCCTAAAGATGCACCCGTGGTCGTTCCCGGGGCAAATACCGGCAGTGTTCTCCCTGCCCTCAAAGCCTACAGCGACAAAATACGCCCTGTGCTGCCCAGCTTCGGCCTGGGTGATATCGGCTCGAACAACTGGGTGGTTGCTGGTAGTAAATCCACTACAGGCAAGCCGCTGCTCGCCAATGACCCTCACCTGGGAGTGCGCTCTCCTTCTATCTGGTATCAGGTTCACCTGTCAACCACTGACGGCAAATACAATGCTGAGGGCTTTGGCTTCGCGGGGGCGCCCGGCATCATCACAGGGCACAATCAGAATATCAGCTGGGGCGTTACCAACGTGGGCGCTGATGTGCAGGATGTCTTTATCGAAAAGCTTGATCCGAGCGGGCACCCAGGCCAGTATGCCTCCGGCAGCAGTTGGCTTCCCCTCAAGATTTATACTGAGACGATCAAAGTAAAAGAGGGCGCGCCTGTCACTCAGACTGTGCGGGTCACCGATCACGGGCCGATCATCAGCGATGTGCTGCCAGTGACTGCCACCCTGGGCGTCAAGTCTCCGGGTCCCTGGGCATTGCAGTGGAGTGGCGCGCAGCCCGGTCATCTCCTCGAGGCTGTATATAATTTGCAGACCGCCTCCAATTGGCAGCAGTTCCGCGCGGCACTTCAAGGTTGGAGTATTCCCGGCCAGAACTTCGTTTACGCAGATACGCAGGGGAATATCGGCTACCAGATGACAGGTAATATACCGCTACGCAAGAAGGGCGATGGGTCGGTGCCTGTGCCCGGCTGGACAGGGGAGTACGACTGGAATGGCTATATCCCGTTCGATGCCCTGCCGCGCGCGTATAACCCCCCTGAGGGCTTTGTGGCGACTGCTAATAACAAGCCTTATGGCCCCGACTACAAGTATCAGTTTCGCGGCGAGTGGGCACCCCCCTGGCGCATCTCACGTATCACTGAGCTCCTCAAGGCTAAGGATAGGCTGAGTATTGACGACTTCAAGAATATACAGATGGACACAAGCTCCGAACTGGCAAAGAAGGTTGGTGATGAGCTTGCAGCCCTCAAGCCCACAGATGCGCCAACGCAACAGGCAGCCAAGATGTTCCAGGGCTGGAACGGCGACCTCAAGCCCGACAGCGCAGCCGCTGCTATCTATGAAGTCACTGCTCAGAAGGCGTTGAGCGAGACCTATAGCGATAACCTGGGCCTGGACCTCTTTGGTGAGTATCTGGATATAGAAGGCAGCACTGTGCTCCAGAGCTTCGAGCAGCTGCTCGATAAGCCGCAAGACCCGCTCTGGGACCGCAAAGAGACCCCTCAGAAAGAGACACGTGACGACATCCTCCTGGCGAGCCTTACTTCGGCTGTCAGCGATCTGACAGGTGCGCTCGGCGGCACTATACAGGATTGGCAGTGGGGCCAAATACATACCGTTACGCCTGCCCACCCCTTTGGCTCACAGCCGGTGATTGGAGCGATGTTCAACCTGCCGAGCGTGCCTATCGGGGGCGACCAAACTACTGTGTCGGTTGGCACTTTCTCGCTTGTGGAACCCTTTTCGGTGTCCAGCTACCAGTCGTACAGGATGATTATCGACGCCGGTGATTGGAGCAAGTCGCTAGGCATATTGGCGGGTGGGGAGTCGGGCCAGCCATTCAGCAAGCACTTTAGCGATATGCTTACTCCCTGGCAGAATTACCAGTATAACCCTCTCCTCTATACACAGCAGCAGATAGACGCCAACAAGGAGAGTGTGTTGACGTTGACTCCGTAACAGGGGTAATGTTCCTTTTCTTCCTTCTTCTCTGGCACAGAACTTGCCAAATAGCTCTATAAAGGGACGTGAACGCGAACTATTTTGCGTCGGCAGGGTGTAGAAGGAGGGAGAGATGAGCAATAAAGATGAGGAGCTTGCACGGCGCGTGCGTGGCATCGTGGCCGTTGTATCGCCCGATATAGATGCTGTGATGTGCGAAGTGGAGGATGGCGTCGCCTATATTGAAGGAGTGGTGCCGGATGACCAGGCGCGGCGCACCATAAGCAGGCTGGCCCGCCAACTGGATGGCCTCACGCATGTGATTACATGCCTCGCCACCGAGCAAGTTGTGAACAGCAACACCGCTAAAGAGCCGCTACAGATGCCTGCGCCTGTGCTCATGCACTACCAGAGCCTCAGCTAAAAGCAAGAGTTCCGCTACAGGCGTATGAGCACAGGCGCAGGCAGGCTCGTCCGCAGAGAAGCCGTGTGGTCCACGCACATAGCAAAGCCCCCTCCCTTCACCACATAGAGGTTACATGACTCTCCCTTGCCTCTCCCACACCAACAAAGCAAAGCCCCATCTCCCTTCATGGGAGAGGGGCATGGGGTGAGGGTGCATTGGGGGTGCCCGTGGCTACCTGCTATAACCTACTCGACCGTCACCGACTTGGCGAGGTTGCGAGGCTGGTCTACATCGGCTCCCCGGCGCACCGCCACTTTGTAGGCGAGCACCTGCAATGGCATTACCGCCAGGATAGGTGACAGTAGATAGTCAACAGGCGGCAGATAAATGACCTCATCGGCCTTATCCCTGATATCACTGTCGCCCTCGGTGGCGATAGCTATCACCTTGCCATCACGGGCTTTTACCTGCTCAATGTTGCTCAACATCTTGCTGTAAACTCGGTCTTGCAGCGCGATGCAGACCACAGGCAGCGTATGGTCAATCAAAGCATTTATGCCGTGCTTCATCTCGCCTGCCGGGCAGCCTTCGGCGTGGATGTAACTTATCTCCTTTATCTTGAGGGCGCCTTCAAGGGCGGTGGGGAAGTTGATGCCGCGTCCCAGGTATAGCATGTCGCTCGCGTCGTATATCTTGCCTGCAAGCTCATCATACTGCGCGTCGTCGCCCAGCAGTTCTCCTGCTTGATTGGGCAAGCGCAGTAGCCCGTCTATAATCTGCGCGGCCCGTTCAGGGTCGAGGCTGCCGCGCGCCTCAGCGAGCGCCATCGCCAGCATTAGCTGGTCCGCCAGCATGCCTGTATATACCTTCGTACTGGCTACCGCGATCTCCGGCCCTGCCTGGACGTGGATCTTAGCCTCGGATATGCGGTCAGCCTGGCTCCCCACCACATTGACGATTGCTGCTAACCGAGCGCCGCCTGCGCGTGCTTCAGCCATCGCTTCGAGGGTGTCTACTGTTTCACCCGATTGGGTAATTGCTAGAGCCAGTGTGCCCGGCTCGACGACCGGATTGCGATACCTGTACTCAGAGCCGTACTCCACTTCTACAGGTATACGCGCTAACTCCTCGAAGATATACTTGCCGGCGAGGGCGGCGTGCCACGCTGTGCCGCAGGCAAGAATCGTGATCTTCTTGAACTGCCTCAGCTCTTCCCTGCTAAAGGCTAACCCTTCAAGGTCAACTCTGGAGCGCTCCACATCGAGACGGCCTCGGAGAGTGTCGGTCAGCGACCTGGGCTGCTCGTATATCTCCTTCTGCATGAAGTGCTTATAACCGCCCTTGGCCGCGCTGATCGGATCCCATGCCACCATATGCGGTGTTTTCTCAACAGGTGTGCCGTCCCCTCGGCTGTATTTGGCTCCTGTACGGGTGATGACTGCTATCTCGCCTGGCTCCAGAAAGACGAGGCGGCGCGTGTGCTGAAGTATCGCGGGCTGGTCAGAAGCTACAAACATCTCGCTATCACCGTAGCCGACTACCACGCCGCCGGCGTTGCCGAGCCGTGCCGCCACAAGGGACTCAGGCTCTTCCGCGCGCATAGCGACGATAGCGTGCGACCCCTTGATAACGCCGAGCATCTGGCGCATGGCTTCTTCAAGGTCAGGTGCGCCTTCTTTGATGTACTTCTCCAGAAGGTGTGGCAGCACCTCGGTGTCAGTCTCTGAGTGGAACTCGTGCCCTTCGCGCTTGAGCATTTCTTTGAGCGGCAAGTAATTCTCTACTATGCCGTTTTGTATTACCACTATGTCGCCTGTGCAGTCGCGGTGGGGGTGGGCATTTGCCTCGTTTACCTTACCATGTGTAGCCCACCGCGTATGCCCCATGCCCCAATGACCGGAAAGAGGCTCATCTTGCAGGACTGTTTGCAGATTACTTAGCTTGCCCGCTGCTCTGCGCCGCTCGATCTTACCATTCTTCTGCACCGCGATCCCAGCAGAGTCGTACCCTCTGTACTCGAGATTGCATAGACCTTCATAGATTACAGGCATGGCCTCTTTCGCGCCGACGTACCCAACTATTCCACACATTTACTTTTTCTCTCCTCCATACATGGGAAAAGCGCGTCTATACAGGTGCGCATTATCTTTCACAGCGCGATATATACAGGTCATTCGCCCAACAGTGATTGCTTCCCTACTCATTATACACAACAGGGCTTCCAGGACGTAGTTGCTAATGCAAGGCAACGTAAGCGTTCAGGATTGTGGCAGGGGAGAAAGATGGTGCATACAGCGAGCATCTAGTCGCCGCAGAGCCGTATCGTCCAGGTTGTATGCCACCAGGTAAAATGCCTCACTTTGTTTAGGGTTTCAGGGAGCGGCTGTTGCAGCCGCAGAGAGAGTTGGTTCTGGGGTACGCTGCGAGGGCTGTGGCGTTGCGGTTGGCGTGGCGGGCGCGGTCGCCGTGGGCGATGGAGTATGTGTAGGAGTAACGGAAGGCAGGGTTGTGCCGGTCGCAGTGGGTACTACCGGTGTGAGCGTTGGAGTTGCGAGCGCCTTTGTTGGAGCTACTGTACTCGCGGGATTAGTAGCTTCGGGTGTACGAGTGAAGGCAGGTGTTGTGGTTGGCTGCTCTGTCAGCGTGGGGGTAGGTGGGAGTGGCGTCGGCGCTACCAGCGTAACGCTCACCGAAATGGGCGACGAGGCCACTACTTTCACTCCTTGAGGCACAAGTATTTGAGGCTGCACGTCATACGTGCCAGCCCCGCGCCCTTGCATGTTAACTACAGCACGGACATCCGTTGGCCTCAGGCTCTGCAACTGCGAGAATGTGCCCGCCAGCGTCAGGTCCATCTTGCCGGGTGAGATCACCCCTGCGTAGCCGTTGGGCAGCCCATCTACAGATGGTGCGACCGATAACTGCAAGGTTGTCTCCAAAACCTCCACGCTGATCGTAACGCTCACGTCTTTGGTTTGCCCCGGATAGAGGTCTACGCCTGTGGGAAGGATAAGCTGAGTAGTTGTCTCTACTGTTGATGTAGTGCCCGTTATGGAGACAGGATTGGTCTCAAGGAACTGTACGGGGTCCAGCACACCCGGCGAGCAGCAAATAGTGGCGTTATTTGGGTTCATCACGATCGCCGACACTCTATAGCCTGGTGCGGGTTGA
This sequence comes from Chloroflexota bacterium, assembly GCA_027317125.1. Taxonomy (GTDB): domain Bacteria; phylum Chloroflexota; class Chloroflexia; order QHBQ01; family JADMIH01; genus JADMIH01. Next base: position 36,602 of record DAHVFG010000003.1, read on the forward strand.
CCTTGAAGGGGCACGCGCACAGGCACCACTTTGTAATTGAAGAGGAGCTTAACAGGTACGACTACCTGCACGGTGGGTGGATCGAAGGTCAGCCCTGTGATCTCCTTCTTGTCGCTGTCGTAAGCGCGCGGCTTTTCGCTCTGCGTTTGAGTGACCGCTTTACCTTCGACATCAACGGGCACTACAACCTGGCTGATGCGGCTTATAGCTTCCTGGTTGCCGCTGACGCGCACCTGCGTGGGCTGAACCTGGTCGGCGGTTGGCTCTAATCCATAGCCGACCGGGGGCGTGCCGTTGGTCTGCACACTTACGGAAAAAGTTCGCGTAGCTTGCACTTCGAGCTGCACCTCCAGGCGTGAAGGCGCGAAGGAGACCTGCACATTGCCTGTTTGATTGCCTGTTATCTGTGCGCGGACTGGCACCTCCTTGTAGACGCCGCCTTCCAGGCCGGTAAGGTCTATGTAAGGGCGTATGTCCGACTTTTGCAGTGTATTCATCACATTTTGGGGCGCTTGCACACTTGCATCTACTGTTGGGACCGTGCTGACCACTTTCAGGTTGCTCCCTATGCCTCGGACCTCAACGTTTAGCCCGGGGAACTGGGTTGTTTGCTCAGGGTTTTCGAGATTTACCACGTAGAACCAGAGAAGCACCGACAGCACAATCGAGAGGAGAATACGCCCCAGCTTGTCATCTATGTTGAAGTTGGGCATTGCTATCTGCTGCCATGACGGGCGTGCCGTGACAGGTAGGGCTTGCGGGCGTGGAAGCGCAGTCACGGTAGTTGCAGTGTCGCGGACAGCTTCAAATTGAGCGGGGCTCGCGCTGGGGCTATCGCTCTCCGGCATATCGCTGCCCATAATGAAACTCTCAACCGTTCCGTTCGGGTCGTTTGTACCCGTATCTGTGGCATCGTCAGCCGTCAGCGGTGTTGCGCTGCTCGGCTGGCCCGCTCTCTTTGAAGCTTCAGCCTTCATACTCTTCTATTATAACGTAGAGTCAGCCTGTAGGACACGACGAACTGCGTGGATTACGGGGCAGATTGCAGCTAAATTGAAGGTCAACACATGTAGCCATGGACCCTCTCTGGTTTGTCATTCCGCCGCTGAGGAGCGAAGGGGCGGAATGACAAAGAAGCTTTGGCCGCAACGTCGTTGGGCTGGCGCTTAATTTAGATGCGTTTGCCCGCACGTTATGAGAAGAGCCCGATAGCGCATACCGGATTAGTCAGGCGCTCACCAGCTTCCAGGTAAGCGGCATGTTGTTATCCTGGAGATTCAAACAAATGCGTCTTCGCGGGCGCTGCCTGTAAGGATGTCGGCTCCGCAGCGCTGGCCGAGTCACCCGAGTTACCGGGCGAGCTTATGAGTAGAATATACTCGTTGGAACTTTCTGCTGCCCGCCTTCGTCCTTTATGGTAGGTGCTATCAGCCGCTTTTCAGAAAGGAGAATACAATGTATCACCCAGGTACAAAATTCAGGATACTTATAGTGGCCTTCAGTCTTGTGACAGGTGTGGCAAGCTACGCTCTGAACGTGCCTTCCGCGGGCGCACAGCAAAACGCAAATATCTACGCAATGGCCGAGCTCAGTCCGAGGGGGAAAGTCGTGGAAGGCACCCAAGCAAGTAGCGCCACATTCGAGCGGCTCGCGGGTGGCGGCACCCGAATCACAATGCTGCTAGTCAACATGAAGGCGGGAGCCGGTTACCAGGCTGCTATCCGCGACGGCAGTTGCAGCGGGGCGGTTCTCTACTCTTTGTCTGCCGTGCAGATCGGCGCCAACGGAGAGGGCCAGGTAGTCACCGAACTCCCTGCTGAAGTGGAGTTTGGGCGCTGGTATGTCGAGGTCAGTTCAGATGACGCAAGCTCCGGCGCAGCCCTGTGCGGCCAGGTAAACCCGGCTATAGCAGGCGCGCCCCCCATTGGCCCCATTGGTGGTTCCCCTGGAATGCCGCGCACCGGCCAGGGTGGAGGCATTGGTGCATACTGGCTGGCTCTGCTGGGCGCAGCCCTGGCGACGCTCGGCTTCATCTCCTACCGCGCTGCTGGACGCCGCACCTAAATAAAGGGACCGAGCAACTCGCAATCGCCAAATAGAAGATGCAGCACTGTAAGGGCGCATAGTCTGTGCGCCCTTACTTCTTAAGCAGCCACTCCCACGAAAACGCAGGGGTTTACCTGCCCACAAACTGCTTGCCGAGCGCCTGTTCCAGCATATTCAGCGGGCTGTTGTCGTCGCCGACATACAGAACGATCATCTCGCCCGACCGCTAGAAGTGGACAAAACGCATCTAAATTGGTTAGGGCAAATCAGGACCGGGTCTGCCCCAGAGGTCTGCTCCGCGCAGCGCGGTCTGCCTTATGCGCTACAGATGTATCGCTCGATTACATCTGCGGCTCCATCTTCCCACAAGGGAGGGGCTATTATGCGGGCCGCTTCCAGCAGAGGCCCGGGGGAGGTAGACATAGCCACCCCGTAGCCCGCCCATTCGATCATATCCTGGTCGTTGTGGCCGTCGCCGACCGCCATGACCTCGTCCTGTGCCGCCCCACACCGGTTTGCGAGGAAGGCAAGGGCGCGCCCTTTGGAGCACTCTACGTTGGTGAACTCTGTGAAGCGGGGGTGTGATTTGGTTACCTGCAAGCTGTCGCCGTAAATCTCAGTAAAGAGCCGTAGCGTCTCATCGGTGTCGCTTTGGTTGGTGACTATCACCAGCTTGGTAGGCTCAGCTCCGCCCTGTTTATCCAACCACCTGTTGAGATCGCCCACTTCGTTCACCGGCAGATCGAGGTTGATACTTGAGTAGAATGCTGCTTCGGGCGACATACGCGCTACATAGAGGCTGTCGTCCAGATAGAGGTTCAGGTGTAGCCGCCGCTGCTCTGTCTCATCAACTATGGCGCGGGTTAGTTCCATGGGCACAGTCTTGTGATAAAGGGTCTCCCCTGTGTTGCTGTGGCGGATCATTGCGCCCTGATAGCAGATCATCGGCGCGCTTATTCCGAGATCGGCGGCAACCTGCCGTGCGGACCGGAACATGCGGCCAGTGGCTATCGTAACCAGCACGCCCATCTCCCGCGATGTGCTTATAGCCGCGCGGGTGCGCTCTGAAATGATAAGGTCATCGCCGAAAAGGGTGCCGTCGAGGTCGAGGGCAAGGAGCTTGATTGTCATAGCGTTAACTCTTTATTACAACTATTCTGTTGAGGCCCGCCAGGTCTTTACGCACCTCTACTGCTGCATTCGGGAAGGCCTCACGTGCCAGGCTGGACACTAGCGCGCCTTGAGAGTAGGCGGTTTCCATCACGACAGTACCCCCCGGCAAGAGATAATCGGGCGCGGCGGCGAGGAACTCCTGGATCAGCGCCGTGCCGTCCTCCCCACCGCCAAATACAGCCACCTTCGGCTCCCAGGTAGCCACTTCTGGAGACGCTTCGCCGGGTGAGACGTACGGCAGGTTGGCTGCTATCACATCCACCTTACCGGGTAAAGGTTGGAGTAGATGTCCCAGATAGAGGGTGATGCGGTCCGAAACGCCATGCAGTTCGCAGTTCTTCCGTGCTACTTCAAGAGCCTGAGGTGAAATCTCGACGCCATAAGCCCGCAATAGGGGCCTGTTTTTAGTAACCGCAACCACTATAGCACCACTACCAGTGCCTATATCGGCCAATTGGCTACTTTCGCCATCGAGCGATGCTGCTAAGCAGGCATCAACTACGCTTTCAGTCTCCGGCCGGGGCACAAGCACATCGGGAGTGATGTAAAGATCGAGGCCGTAGAACTCCTTGTGTCCGGTGAGATAAGCCACCGGCTCCCCCTGCGTTCTGCGCTCGACTAGGAGCTCGAAATCTACAGCCTGAGGCTCGGAAAGCCGGTCTGTGGCGTGCGCGAGCAGGGATGCGCGACCCGTTTGGAGGAGGTGGGCGAGGAGCACTTCCGCGTCCAGGCGGGGTGTAGAGGAGAAGAATGAAAGGCGCTTCGACCCCTGCCCAAGCGCCTCTGCTATCGTCATGTGGCTCTTTACCCTGTGGCAAGGCCCGCGGCCTGAAGCCGCTCGGCCTGGTCGTTTAGCCTCAGCGTCTCGATGAAGCTGTCTATGTCACCCTGCAAGATGCGGGGCACGCCCGACAGGGTGAGCTTCACCCTATGATCGGTCACGCGGTCGTCGGGGAAATTGTATGTGCGTATCTTCTCGGAGCGATCGCCGGTGCCAACTTGCAGGCGTCTCTCATCGCCAAGCTCCTGCTGGTGCCGCGCAAGCTCCATCTCGTAGAGGCGCGAGCGCAACACAGTCATGGCCTTGATCTTGTTCTTTAGCTGGCTTCGCTCATCCTGGCAGATAACCACCACACCCGTTGGTATGTGCGTGAGGCGCACCGCCGAGTCGGTTGTGTTTACGCTCTGGCCGCCGTGCCCGCCGGAGCGGTATACATCTACCTTGATCTCCTCATCACGCAACTCTACGTCAACCTCGTCAGCCTCCGGCATGACCGAAACTGTGGCGGTAGAAGTGTGAATGCGCCCCTGCGACTCGGTGACGGGTACGCGTTGCACGCGGTGCACGCCGCTTTCGAACTTGAAGTGGCTGTATGCGCGCTTCCCCTTTACCTCGAAAATGATTTCCTTCATGCCGCCGATGCCGCTGGGGTTGCTCGAAAGGACCTCGGTTTTCCAGCGCCGCTTCTCGGCGTAGCGTACGTACATGGTGAACAGCTCGGCGGCGAAGAGAGCCGCCTCGTCGCCACCTGCCCCCGCCCTGATCTCGATGATCACGTTCTTGTCGTCGGTTGGGTCTTTAGGCAGGAGCAGGCGCTTGATCTCATCCATGTAAGCGTTGCGTTCTTTCTGCAACCGCTCGATCTCAGCGTGGGCCAGCTCAGCAAGCTCAGGGTCCGCGCCGTCGCTTCGCAGCAAGCTCTCGGTCTCTGTAATCTCGTGCGATGTGTCTCGGTAACGCCGGTACGCCTCGACCAGGTCCTGAAGCTCGACACGCTCGCGCCCCAGGTCCATTAGCTGCTTCGGATCAGTAGCCACCTCCGGCCCGGCCATCATCTCCTCAAGCTGCACATAGCGCTGCTCTATACTTTGTAATTTCTCGTCTATCATTGTATTCCCAAAGGTCCCAACGCCCGCTTTTTCGAAGCAGGGCTATTAATCTTCAACATAGAATTATACGCGCTCGGAGGGGCTCAGTCAAGTTGATAAGTCCAGACCGTTTATAACACACCTTGCATAGAAAACTCCCCTGAGTATAATAAAGGCACGTGCGGGGCACGCTTGACTTCCTCAAACCCTTACTGCAGGAGGATTCTAGCTCGTTATGAATGAGTACACTACAGCCCAACTTCGCAATGTCGGCCTCTTTTCGCATGGTGGTTCCGGCAAGACCTCATTGTTTGAGGCGATGCTTTTCTCCGCCAAAGCCAGCTCGCGCCTGGGCCGCGTTGACGAAGGCAATACCGTTTCGGATTACGATCCCGACGAGATCAAGCGACATATCTCAGTGCAGCTTGCCGTTGCGCCTGTAGAGTGGCAGGGTAATAAGATCAATTTGATTGACTGCCCCGGTTACGCCGAGTTTGTTGGCGAGGCCAAGGCTGCAATGAGCGTTTCAGATACATCGCTCCTGCTGGTGGATGCCTCAGCGGGCGTCGAAGTGGGCACAGAACAGATGTGGAAGTACGCCGAAGAGCGTTCTTGCCCTCGCATAATCTTCGTCAACAAGATGGATCGTGAAAACGCTGACTTCCATATGGCTTTCCACTCTATACAGGAGGTGTTGGGCCGCAAGTGCGCTCCGGTGCAGATGCCGATAGGCTCCCAGCAGTCGTTCCGAGGGATAGTAGACCTGCTCGCCCAGAAAGCCTTCATCTTCGAGCCTGGCAACACAAGTGGGAAGTTCACAGAGGCCGGCATTCCAGACGATATGAAAGAGGACGCCAAACGTGGCCTCGACTGGCTCACCGAAGTAATCGCTGAAACAGACGACGACCTCACGATGAAGTACCTTGAGGGCGAAGAGCTAACTGGGGCCGAGCTGGTAGCTGCGCTCAAGGTGGGCGTACGCTCCGGCAGCATTGTGCCTGTTTTCTGCGGATCGGGTTTGCTCAATGTTGGTATGACCCAACTTCTTGATGGCATTGTGGCCTACGCGCCTTCTCCCTCGGAGCTTGGCGCCACTACCGCCACCAACGCTGCAACTGGGGAAGAGGTGGCTCTAAAACCCGCCGACTCCTCGCCCCTAACTGCGCTCGTTTTCAAGACGATACGCGACCAGTTCGGCAAGCAGACGTATCTGCGGGTATTCTCAGGCAGTTTCCACTCAGACAGCCATGTCCTCAACTCAACGCGTAATATGGAGGAACGCATAGGACAAGTCTACGTACAACGTGGCAAAGAACAGCTTCCCGTCCAGCGGCTCGCCGCTGGGGATATAGGCGTGGTGGTGAAGCTGGCCGAGACACAGACAAGCGATACACTCTGTGCCGTCGGCAACCCGCTTGTTCTTGCTCCTATTGATTTTCCTGAGCCTGTTTTCTCCGCTGCTATCGCGCCGCGCACCAAGGCCGACCTCGACAAGATGGGCACCGCCCTCCACAACATACTGGAGGAAGACCCCACTCTACGCACAGGCAAAGACCCAATTACCGGGCAGACGATTGTCTCAGCAATGGGCGAAAGCCACGTGCAAATCACTGCCGATAGGATGAAGCGCAAGTTCGGGGTAGATGTAACGGTTGGCCTGCCTGTAGTGCCATACCGTGAGACTATCACCTCACGTGTAGATCGCGCCCACTACCGCCACAAGAAGCAGACGGGCGGGCACGGCCAGTTTGCTGATGTAGTCCTTGAGCTTGAGCCGCTGCACGAAGGCGAGTTTGAGTTCGGCGACAGGATCGTGGGCGGCGTGGTGCCCAAGAACTTTATCCCTGCTGTGGAAAAGGGAATAAGGGAAGCCTTGACCGAGGGCGTGCTGGCAGGCTATCCGGTTGTGAATGTGAAGGCTGTGCTTTATGATGGCAGCTTCCACCCGGTGGATAGCTCAGAAATGGCGTTCAAGCTGGCGTCATCACAGGCGTTCAAAGAGGGGTTGCAGGCAGGTCATCCTGTGCTGCTGGAGCCTGTAATGCTGCTGCGTATCACGGTGCCCGACAACTATACAGGCGACATCATGTCGGACCTGAATAGTAGGCGCGGTAGGGTGCTTGGTATGAACCCGCAAGGCAATGGCTTTACTCTGGTTGAGGCGCAAGCCCCGCTCGCTGAAGTACAACGCTACGTAAGCGACCTGCGCTCGGTCACTCAGGGTCGCGGCACCTTTTCTATGCAGTTCGACCACTACGACGCCGTACCTGCTCATGTAGCCGACAAAGTAATAGAGTCCGCACGCAAGCACCGCGAGGAGGCGAACGCGTAACGATAGGGGTTAGGGGTTAGGGGTTAGTAGCTGATACCTGATCGCCAGGCAGCCTTTTCAGCAGTATCATCAGTCCGAAGGTCAGCCAGAAAGTGAGCGAGAGGTCCATTGTGAAGTAGGCCATATCGAGGAGGCCGTGCAGGGCGAAGTCTATCATCGAGGCTATGAGGGCAAGAGTTAGAGCGCCTAGCTCGGTGTTGCTGTGACGCTTCCAGAGTTGTAGCGACTGCCAGAAGAAATAACCCAGCGCGGCAAAGACCCAGGTAAGCCCCGGCACTCCCAGCCTGAGCCAGAAATCCAGTATAAAGTTATGTGGGTGCGAGGTAATCAGCAAGCGGGCTTGCGGCACTCCATATTTCGGGTCCTGGTAAAGAAACTGGTCCTGCCCGATGCCTGTGAATGGGTGATCACGCAATATACGCAGCGCAGCCGCCCAAATCTGCGTGCGTGCAACGCCGGTATTCTCCTTGTCACTGAAGTTGAAGATCGAGGTAATGCGCTCTACCTGTATGAAGGGTAGAGAGGCCAGGCCCAGCAAGAAGGCCGCTCCCAGAGCGCTTAGCAACCAGCGACTGCGGCTTATGATCGCCACCACGAGCAGCGCCACAAAGACGCCGCCCCATGCTCCACGCGCAAAGCTGAAAACCACCCCCAGCCCTATCACCACGGAGAGTAAGGCGGCGGCAATCTTCCAGAGCCTCCACTTCACCGGAAGAAAGAAGGCCAGCGTAATCGCCGGAGCAAGCGCGCGTCCCAGGTAAATGCCCAATGCTGTGGCGCTTGGATAAACCCCCACCACGCGCCCCACCCCTTCCATCTGCGCTGTCTGTCCGAAAAGATATTGCTCGATTCCTTCGCGCCCAACGAGGGCTGCCGCGATCAGCCATGCGCCCATCATCCTCCAGAGGTCGCGCTCAGTACGCAGCCAGCGCAGCATCATAGCAAAGAAGAGGAGAGGCTCGACTATGTTCCATCGGAAGTCGCGCAAGGCGACATTGCGCCGGTCCGGTGGAGGCACCAGCAGCCAGATCAGCCCGATCACGCCAAGAGCAACGGCAAGCCAGACCGCCGGTTGCCGGACCATCTCACTTATCGCGGACAAGCTGCGCGCGCGCAGCAACGTCCAACCATCACGCAAAGCCCATGCTGCCGCGCCGCAGACTATGGCGAACTCGGCGAGCGAAAAATAGAGGCTACCTATGTAGCGAGGGCGGTAAAAGAGAGGGGCAGCCAGCGGGATAATGGCTAACTGTAGGTCGGGACGGTAGAGAGTGAGGAGGAAGAAAATCCCGCCACCAATTATCGCCGGTGCAAGCCCCGGAATAAGGTAGTAAATGCCGAGGGCTACCAGCATCCCTGTCAGGGCGGCTCTTTCCGACTGGAGCCAGGAGAGGGGACTTGTTTTACTGCCCTGTGCAGCTACCTGAGATGAAGTGGTGGAATCCAGAGCTTGCCCTGTCGCCAGGCCGCTCAACTCTGCGCCTCTTCATTCTGTGTTTTGCGATGCGGAAGGAAGAGGGCCATCAGCCCGCCGAGGGTGACCGCTCCAACTATCAGATCAAGGCCGGTGGCGATCAGCGCTTTGCCTGGTGATGTGCCTGCGATATTACTGTTTGTGGCTGCGGCCTGAATATTCGCATCGTAGTTTTGCAGCACCCTGTAATATTCGTTATGCAAGCTCTCTATGCGCTCTATAGAGCGCCCCATATTCCAGCTGTTGGTCACGTCGCTGCTGATGCTGCTGATCGCCTCCTGGCGCGACCCGCTTGCGGGACTAGGACTGAGCGCGGTGATATGAGCCGCAAGTGCCTGTGTCTGTGAAAGTACCTGTGCTGCCGTTACCCATGGGATGTCGGGCGACAGATCTCCTACGGGTCTGGGGTAAAGTCTGAGGTGGTCGGCAATCGGGAAGGTAGCGCGCCTGAACTGCTCCGTGTTGGCCCCCAGCGAGCGCGTCCACCCCATCAGGTCCGAATCGTAGTTTTGTAGAGCTCTAAAGTACGGCTCGCCCGCCTGTGCGTAGTTCTGTAAGACTGTGAGATAATCTTTCACCTGGGTAGCAGTGTCGCGCAGAGCGAGCAGGCGCGGAGGGTTGCTACTCTCTGCCTGGGCGTTCTTGATGTCGCTTCGCACATTCACAAGGAGCGCGCTCATGTCATGTGTCTTGACATAAGCAGTGTATCCTGTCTGCGCCTTGTCGAATGCCTCTTTTGCCGCCCCCACTGTCGCCCGAGTCTGGGGCATGCGCGCTCCAATAAGCTCTTCCTCACCCGAAACGAGCCTGGGCAGAGGCAGAAACCAGGCAGCCAACAGCACGACAAGCGCACCGACCAGCGCGAATATGATTTGTCTGTTGAGGTTACGTCTCATGGAAGCTAACATAAAATGCATAACGCGTCTTGTGTAAGCTGAAAGCAAAGCTACTACTGTCGCCCGACTCCTCACGCGGTACGCATTACGCCTTACGAGACACTTTCACGCAAGTTATATGCACTCCAATGGCCTTTGGGTCATGCCGCCGCCAGCTGTCTTCGAAGTAGGCCAGCCGCCATGTAGGGATGAAGACCGCACGGCTAACGGCTTTCACAAGGGTACGCTGCCACGGCGGTAGGCTCTTTTTGGAGAGCATTTCGCGCCGCCAGTAGTCGGCTAGATCGTGTATCTGGCCGAGGAGGTGGAAAGAGAAGGTGACATCTGTGACGTGCAGGCCGCGCTGCTCAAGTCCGCGCTTCATCTGGCCTGTGGTCAGTATCTGGATGTGGCCTATGTGGTCACGCTTCCACCTGTGGATCGGAATGCGCTTGCTATGCCGTAGGATTGAGAAGACTGTGCGGCGATTTCCTTCGCAAGGTACGAAGCAGTGGAAGACCCCGCCAGGCTTCAGCACCCTGGCTACTTCGTCAGCCGCCTTCCCCACATCAGTGACGTGCTCGAAGACATCAAAGAGAAGCACGATGTTGAAGCTGTTATCCGCGTAAGGCAGGTCAAGCGCATCGCCCAGCTTGTACTCTATCTTGCCTGTGGCATCGGCAGCGCGCGCTTCGGCCAGCGCGGTATGCGAAATATCGCAGCCATGGAGTTGCAACTCTGGGCGATAATATAGAAAGGAGCGCGTATAACGCCCCGCGCCGCACCCGATTTCGAGCAGGCTGCCACGCGCGCCTTCTATAGCATGCAGGCACCGCTCCAGTCGGAGGGCAGCAAGGTCATGGGTGCTTGTGCGTAGCTCACCGCGCCCCTCCACCGTTTTGAGGTCTTCGTAATCAAAGCGAAAAGGCTCTTCTCCGCCTGAGTGGGTGCGGGACGATGCCTGGTGTTGCGCTGTAGCCATTATGCCTCTTTCTGCTCCTCTCCTGGTTCCTGCCGTTCGGTGCTCCTATTCGCCTATGCCTTTGTGCCTGTTGGTGGCCTGGTCACTGGGTGTGCGACTACGTGGTCCCCAGCACGGCCACGCACTCGATTTCTACCATAGCCCCCAGGGGCAGTCCCGCCACCTGCACAGTAGACCTGGCGGGCGGGCGCTCCGTGCCAAAGTATTCGCTGTAGACCTTATTCATAGCCGCAAAGTTCGCCATGTCGCTCAGAAAGACTGTGGTCTTCACAATGCCCTCGAGTGAGCTACCTGCTTCCACAAGGATCGCCTTAAGGTTTTCCAGTGCTTGCCTGCTTTGCTCCTCGATGCCCCCCTCAACCAGCCTGCCCGTAGCGGGGTCAATAGCAACTTGTCCGGCGGTATAGACAAAGTTGTCCACCACTATACCTTGCGAATAAGGGCCGATGGCTGCCGGGGCTTTGCTCGTCTGGATTCTTTCTCTTCCCAACTCTAATCACCTCGCTTACTTTGTCAGCGCCTGATACGCAGATGTGAGTTGCTCAGTCCTCAGCGCTCGTTGCTGGTAATAGTATAGCGTAGTTTCGTGGTTCTTGCTCTCCATCCTCAACAGTGCGTTGCCCGGAAAGCTGTGGCTGTTCGGTTAGCCAATGCCAAGCGCGGCCATGAGAGCGGGCAGATCATCATAAATATACGTAGGTTTAGCCTCGGCATGTTCGATGTCCGGCAATTGCGACACACCTGTAAGCAGCAAGGCGGTTGGTATGCCTGCTCGCGCCCCGAAGAGGATGTCTGTTTCCAGGCGGTCGCCCACGCAGAGCACCTGCTCAGGCTTCAGGCTGAGCCGGGACAAAGCCATCTCGGCCATGTAGGTACTGGGCTTTCCTATCACAACGGGAGCCACGCCTGAGCAGGTTTGCACCGCCGCCACTATGCTGCCCGCGCCGGGCCATAGCTCGCCACCTTCGATGGGCAACGTTGCATCGGCATTGGTAGCGATAAAGTGCGCCCCACTCCTGATGGCGGAGCAGGCTCGCTGCATGGCATCGTAGTTAAAACCATAGTCAAGCCCCACCACAACAAAGTTCGGCTGCCCCCCGTCAAGCCTGAACGCAGGCATCGTGGTGAGCGCATGCACCAGCCCCTCCTCCCCAAGGACGTAGACCCCTCCGCCATCCGGGTAGTTGTGCCTCAGGTAAATGGCGGTCGCCCCCGCTGAGGTGAGTATCGCCTCCGGCGGGGCGTTCACCCCCATGCGGGCCAGTTTAGCGGAGACGTTTTCTGAAGTAAGAGTAGCGTTATTCGTCAGTAGAATATACGATAGTCCAGCCGCTCGCAACGCGGGGAGGATATCCTGCGCCCCTTTGAGCGCCTGCTTGCCCCTGTAGAGCACCCCATCCATGTCCAGGATTAGACCCAAGAATCTGCCTTCCAATTCGCCCGGCATCTCTACCTCCCACAAAGAGTACTCAGCTATTATCTACGAGCAGGCCCTCGCTGTCCAATCGGATTAACTGGCTGATCTTCAGAATTAGGGGTAGGAAGTAAACCGGGGTGCATGGGCATAGCCCCAGAGGGGGGTACCCCCTCGCGGGTGTTGGGGTGCCCCATGTCTCTCCTCCCACCCAAAGTGCAAACACTTCCGCCTCGCTGATTGCCGGAATCTCAGACCCGGCCTGCTGTATAATAACCTTCACCCCGATCTACCTCGACACATCCTTATCTTCTTCTTACGGCCATGACCGGATTATTTGGCTTCATTTTACCGATACTGCTTATCGAGCCTGTAGGCGCGCTTTACATTGTGGGATATGCCACAGCTGCTGTGGTGGTTCTGATTCGCAGTCGCGACACCGCGCTGGCGCGCCTGCTATCGCTGACGGTGCAATCACCGGTCTGATCATCAAGCTTGCAGCCACTTTGCTTAAGACGACCGAACTGCATAACTGGACCCGGATCCTGATGTTCGCCAGCATACTGGCCTTGCGCACTCTGCTCAAGAAGCTCTTCAACTGGGAGCAAGGCCGCCTTCAGCAGAGCGCCGCACGTCCACACCAATAGTATCACCGCGTCACGTCATCCCCTACTTCCCCTTTCCTGCAAAGAATCGCCGGTTACCTAACCTCTCAGTATGAGCTCACTCCGTTGGGCTAACATGACATCAAGTATAATTACCATTGGCTTGCTTGCGCCCTTTTACCTTGCTGGTTTAACACAGTAGATGGGGCGCAGCCCAAAGTTCTAATTACGCAGAAGATCCTATCCACACAGGAGCTACAATATGACGAATCGGCTGGCGGGCGAGACAAGCCCTTACTTATTGCAACATGCCCACAACCCTGTAGATTGGTATCCCTGGGGGCCGGAGGCTTTAGAGAACGCAAAGTCGGAGGACAAGCCGATATTCCTCAGCATTGGCTACTCGGCTTGCCATTGGTGTCACGTTATGGAGCGTGAATCGTTCGAGAATGTCAAAATCGCCGAGCTAATGAACGAGCTTTTTGTGAACATCAAGGTAGATCGGGAGGAGAGGCCCGATCTCGACTCGGTCTATATGGAGGCGGTGCAAGCGATGACCGGGCACGGCGGCTGGCCGATGAGCGTATTCCTGACCCCTGATGGGGTGCCCTTCTTCGGCGGCACTTATTTCCCGGCGGCTGAGGATCGCGGCATGATGAGCTTCCCTCGTGTGCTACTTGCCGTTTCACGAGCTTATAAAGAGGAGCGGTCGAAAGTGGATGAGAGCGCGGTGCAGCTACGCCGGTTTCTGCAAGAAGGCTCGACGACGCCCCCTCTGGGGCAGCCTTCGCGGGCGGAACCTGACGTTTCTCTCCTCGATACCGCTTCCAGGAATATGCTCAAGCAATTCGACCGCGTGAATGGCGGCACTCAGGGTGCGCCCAAGTTCCCTCAGCCGATGAATCTCGACTTCATGCTCAGAGAGTACAAGCGCACAGGCGACCATAGCCTCCTCGCGATAGTAGAGCTTACGCTGCAGAAGATGGCGTGCGGTGGCATTTATGATCAGGTAGGCGGCGGCTTCCACCGCTATTCGGTAGACAATGTGTGGTTAGTGCCTCACTTCGAGAAGATGTTATACGATAACGCACTGCTAACTCGCGTCTACCTTGCGGCTTATCAGCTCACGCATAACCCGCTCTACAGGCGGGTAGCAGAGGAAACGCTCGACTACATATCCCGCGAGATGACATCACCTGAGGGAGGCTTCTATTCGACACAAGATGCAGACAGCGAAGGTGTTGAGGGGAAATTTTACCTCTGGACGCCCGCCGAGACTTCAGCAGTCCTGGGGGACGAAGATGGCAAGCTCTTCAACCTTATCTTTGACGTGACGCAGCGCGGCAACTTTGACGGCCAAAACATCCTCCATATGGAGCGCACTTTAGAGACAATCGCCGGCGCGACAGGGCTGCCGGTGGAACGGCTGCAAAATGTGGTGCGCACAGGGCGCGAAAAGCTGTATGAAGCACGCTCACAACGGGTCGCGCCTGGCCGAGATGAAAAGATAGTTGTCAACTGGAACGGCCTCATGCTTCGAGCATTCGCCGAGGCCGCGAGCATTCTGGAGCGCGATGACTACCGCCAGACCGCGCTCCGCAACGCCGAGTTTATCGTCTCCAGGTTGGTGCAGCCGGACGAGGCGGGTGAGGTAGCTTCAGGAATACGACTCTTTCGCACCTACAAAGACGGCAGGGCGCACATTGAGGCTTTCGCTGAGGACTACGCCGCATATGCTGACGGCTTGATCTCGCTCTACGAGGCCACCTTCCAGCCTGCCTGGATCGAGAAAGCGCGCGCCCTGATAGCCACTCTCACCGGGCATTTCTGGGACGCGGAGGGAGGCGGCTTCTTTTCGACAGCCGATTTTCACGAGGCGCTCGTCACGAGGCCCAAGGAGCTTTACGACAACGCAGTGCCGTCTGCCAACTCGCTGGCAGCCGAGGCGCTGCTGCGGCTTTATCTACTCACAGCCGAGCCTGACTTCGAGAAGTATGCGCTGGAAACAATCCGCCCTATGCTCGATGCCCTTACCCAGGCTCCAACAGCTTTCGGGAGGATGCTTTGCGCCCTGGATTTCTATCTCACTTCGCCCGCTGAGGTAGCTTTGATCGGCGACCTACAAGCAGGTGATATGGCTGAAATGCTACGGGCCGTGTGGCGCGACTACGTGCCGAATAAAGTAGTGGCTGCTGCTGCTCCGGGTGACGAGGACGCAGCCCGCGTTGTGCCGCTACTGGAGGCGAGGACCGAAGTGGACGGTCGAGCTACCGCCTATGTATGCCGCAACTACATCTGCCAGGCCCCAACCACAGAGCCGTCCGAGGTAGCTCGCCTTCTGAGCGTCAGGAATTAGGAGCTAGCTGCGCTTACAGCTACTAACCCCCGGCCCCTGATCCCTGACTGTCGGTCACCAGTTTCTCCAGCCCGTCGCGGTCCAGGCGATAGAGAAGCCAGTCGCGCAGGTGCTGCGCGCCCAGGCGTTGGTAAAAGTCAATGGCGTGCCGGTTCCATTCGAGCACTATCCAGTCGAGCCTGCCGCAACCCCGGCGCAGCGCCTCTTGTGCGCAATACTTCATCAGGGCGTAACCGACTCGGCGCGCCCTGAACTCCGCGAGGACGAAGAGGTCTTCCAGGTAGAGAGTGGGCAGCGCGAGGAAGGTTGAGTATGTCTCGAAGACAAAGGCATAGCCGGCTATCTGCCCCTCAACTTCCGCAAGGAATATCTCAAAACGCGGCTGCGGGCCGAAAGCGGCAGCGATTAACCGTTGCCGTGCCGCCTCGTCCGGGGGCGGGAGGCGTTCGAACTCAGCGAGTGCGATCACAAGTCTGATGATGTCCGGTGCGTCGGCAAGAGTGGCGTGCCGTACCACGATGGCGCTCTCCGGTCTGTCGTTGGGTGGTATGCTCTTGCTCGGTGGTTCTTGCATCATCTTGCTCCAACTATCTCTATTGTGGCTCGATCACTCCTTAATGCAGGATCAGGGCACCTGTTAGTGAAAGAGGGAGTGCAGGGGCGCTCCCCTGCCGGGGTTTGGGGTCTCCCCGAATCCTCTCTATTCCCTAACAGCTTGGCTGAAGCTGCATTAACAACTCGACGCGGTCGTCAGCGTACAGTGAATTAAACAGAAAACCCAGACAATCCTGACGGACCATCCGGGTTCCTGTTGCTCCTGAAGCTCAGCACTTCCGAAGTAGCTTCAGTATACATCCACTACTCCTCTCTGTCAATGGTCATATCGATCATTTTTTCCACATTATAAAGCGGATTGGAAGGATAGTTACTTCGTAATCGCTACTTGATTTGCACTCTTTGTGGTAGCTGTACTTCCTGGGTGGACGCGCTCGATTTTGGGTCGTATGCTCTTATGAAGATGGTGTAACTGCCTGCGGCAATAGCTGAAAGCGGGATATTACGTATGTCGGGGTAGACGAAACCGGGCCGCCACTTTGATGTCTCTTGCGTCCCCTCTGCGGGTGCGGTGTCTACTTGTTTGGCGGTTTCCTTGCTCTCTGATCTGGCGATGCGCACCACGATCCGGTAATCTCCAGCCGGGTAGCCGGTTGGCCGCCAGTATAACCCTAGCTGGATTGCGTCACTCGCCCCCACATCGACCCGTCCCACTCCTATCGTAGGCTTCATATCTGCCGACAAGCGGGCTAATGTAGAGGCCGCCAGTGTGAGGGGCAACCCTGAAAGCGGTGTAGGTGGGGGCGCGTTGGTCCGCAGCAGCGCGGCGTAGTCTACATCCTGTCGTGACGTTGATATACCCTCCAAAAGGCGCACGCTCTGGCTCGTCAGTTTGGGGAGGGCGATCTTCTGGTCTAGTACCACTGCCTGCGGCCCGACCGCGCCTGCAAGCAGCGCAGCCTGGGCTTGTGGCTCTTTCAGCAGATCTTCTTCGTTACGCTCACCCGTGAAGCTGAATACGCCTCGCAGTAAATCACCCCAGGGCGCGCGGTCGAGGCCCTCCGCTGTGTAGACCGTGAAACCTGCTGTGTCTACAATGTAGTCGCCATCAAGAGGGATGCGGGCGGGTGGTACTCCCGCCGCGAAGGTGTAGCCGGGGTCGAAGGACATTGCCTGCTCTCCCGGCCCCAGGTTGCGGCGAAGCGCCTGGCCTGTAGGCTGGTAAACCGTGTCGAAAGTTGTATAGCTGGCGACTCGCCACTGAGTAACAAGAAGTGGCAGCGCCAGCAATCCAAGCGCGGCAGCCGCCGCCACTTTCCCGGGGGTGACCTCCTTCCACAGTTGGCGCGAAGCAATAGCCCCCGCGAGAAGCGCCAGGGGTGGCACCCACTGTGTGTAATACTGGCTGTGGAATGAGCGGCTTACTATGAAGACAGCAACTACGGGCGCGGCCCAGAGCTCAGGTAGCGCCCATAGCTCTGCCCCTTGCGCCTCCCCGCGCCACCAACGCCAGAGCATATAAGCTATTGCTAACATACCCAGCCCCGCCAGCAGGAAGGTTAGCTGCGCTTCCGGGTAGGCCGCCACACGTGCAGCCTGGTCTATGTCTGCGCGCACTTCCTGTGGCCGCAGCAGTTGGAAGAAGATCACCTGCCGTATCATCTGCCCTGGGGCGGCTGCAAAGAAAGGAATCGCCAACGCTCCTGCGCCCACAACGCCCCCCGCTGCAAGCCAGCGCGCATCGCGCACCTGCCTGTTTGCTAACGTATACAGCAGGAGAGCCACAAGGAGGGCAATCCCCGGTATCTTGCACATCGCTGACATGCCTGCGAGCAGCCCCGCCCCGAATACCCACCTGCTACGCCGGCGCGGGTCGTCGGGCGCATACAGATAGAGGGCAAATGCCGCCAGCGACGTGACATTCACCAGCGTCTCCAGCACGCCCACATTTGGCAGCCTCCTGTCCGACTCCGGCGCGAAAGCTGCTTTGCCGTCCAGGGCGAGCACTATAGCAGATAGGGCAGCCGAAGCTGTGCCGCCCACTTTCCGCGCACAAGCCCACACAAGCGGGATGGCAAGAATGCTGTAGAGGAGTAACCACTGGCGAGCAGCCACGAATGCCGCAGCCCCGCCCCAGGCTTTTTCCAGTACAAGGGCGGGTGTGAAGGCCCACACCACACCTGGTGGGTGCGCCATGAAGGTGTCGCGATAGGCGGGGTGCCCCTGCGTGAAGATGGCGGTCTGAGTGTAGTAGACCATCTCGTCGAAGTTCGAGCCGGGCCATTGTCCTTCTGCGCCTGGAAGCAAGTGACTTCCCCGCAGCCAGGCTCCCGCAGCCAACGCGACCAGCAGACCGGCTACTGCCAAGAGCATGGAAACTCGCCTGTTGGTGGGCGCAGGCACGCTGGCAACGCTCTCTGCGCCACCCATGTCGATGTCAGTAGAAGGAATAACACGGACCGCCAAGATGAGGGTGAGCGCGCCGATCACCCATGCTGCCCAGGGCAACAGCGGCAGGTGTAGCGTGAGCAGTGCATACCCAGCCCGCTCCGGCGCGTCTATATCGGTTGGCCCTGACCAGGCGGTGGGCAGGTCGGCCATGCCTCCCCATAACCAGCCTGCGTAGCCCATTACCCCACGCGCCAGCTTGAGCGCTACTTCGGTTTGCAGGAAGATCATCGCCGTGCCATAAAGGAGCAGCGACCACCCCACAAAGCCAATCCAGCGCCTTCGCGCCAGACGTATTTCACTCCGCATAGGCACAATTATAACATGTCAGGGATTGGGCCAGAAGTTAGAATGGTCTGCAAAGTATTGCTAACACTCCCTACCCACTATTGACCGTTGGGATGTTATAATACCCCTGCTCCACTCGTCCCGCCGTATTACGTTTCACCTTCATTGGCATATCTCTTGATTTACTATATTGCCATAACTACCTGGAGTACCTGGAGGAAATCTCATGTCTACTGAACATATGCCTAACCCGCTCACTAATCCGGCTGCGCAGACTACGGACGCGGGCGTGAAGGCGCAGAGCGTTCCGGCTGCCCAGCCCTCTGACTCTGCCCCGCAAGCCACGCAGTCGCCCCTGTCACTTGGGGCGGATTTGGCGCGTATATTTGAGGAACAAGTTGATATAATATCCCAGCGACTTGTCTATAACACCCAGATGCTGATGGGCGTTAGCGCCCTCGGTTCTGACCCGGTGAGTGCGCGTGACACCACTCTGGTCGTTGCAAATGCCTTGCGTAACGACAACCCTGACGCGATAGAGCATGCACTCGTCAATTTGGGTGACGCACAAATCGCGCAGATCAATGATAAGACTTCACCATTGAAGCTAAACTCCCAACTGGCGGGGTTGCTGGAAGGGATACTGCTCAATACCGTCTCCCAGGCTTACAACGCTGACCCTACAAGGCTTCGTGAAGCTCGCATAATGCTCGACAATCTCTTCTTGCCCGCAAACGAGCTGATGCAGTCGCAGCCGCGTGCTATGGTGGAGTTCCAGGCCCCTGGACCTGGGCCGAACGCCCGCCAGTAAGGAACTTTGCTGTGTTTCAATCAGAGACCAATCACCAAAGCGGGCATCACTCTCCGCTGAAATCGTTAGCTGCTTTGCTGCTGGTTAGCGCATGGCTCCTCGGTTGGGCGTCGGCCGCGGCGCAAGGCTCGTGGCCCCCACTCAACGGCTCGGTGGCTGACGGCACAGGCAAGCTCGATAGCGCGGCTGTGAACCAGGCTGCTCAAAGCTTACAGGCGCTTGGAGCTAAGCCGCTCGCTATTCTAACGCAAACCAACCTCGGCTATCTCGACGACCAGCAGTTTGCTCTGACCGGCGCCGCGAACTACGGTTTAGCAAACGGCAGCACAGTAGACCCGAATCTGCTGGCGGTTGTGGTTGTTCTTGACACCAGGCGGTCAAATATCGTCTACGGCGACAACCTCAAGCCCGCAATGGAACAGCGGCCTGCTTCCGGCGGCGGCACCGTAGCTGACCAGATACGCAACAACTATCTGAACCCCAAGCTGGCCTCAGGCGACTTTACCGGGGCATTCACAGACAGCTTCTCCCAGGCCGCCCGGCAAATTAGCCTCTACAGGAACCCGGTCCCTACCGCCACGCCGCAGCCCGCAGTGGTCAACAATACGCAGATAGATACGCAGGGTATCGGCAACGCTCTCCTCATCGGCTTCGTAGTGGTAATCGGCCTTGCCGTACTGGTTATCGGCGGCCCTATGCTCTACCGCAGATGGCGGAGCGGCCAGGATGCGGCTGCGAAGAGGCGCACCTTGCAGGAGCAGCTTCTCCAGGCGCGCAATGTCACTGCCGACATGATCACCAACCTTGACTTCCCGCCCGACCCCAAAGAGCAAATCCAGTACAAGTTTATCGCTCTTGCCTTGCAGAACGAACGGCCTCAGCAGCTGGCGCAGATCAACTCGCAATACCGTGAGATTTATAATCGCCTCGCCAACGCCCTTACCGTCTTCAACAACCTCAACAACACACCCCACAACAGCGATCAGGAGATCACCTCGGCCATAGCACAATACCAGCAGGTGCAGAGCGAGGTGAAGGGCGCGGAGGCCTTCTTGAAGTATTTGTCCGACACCAGCAACCAACTGGAGACGCAGGTGTCTGCCGCGCCGGAGGAGAGAGATGCGGCAAAAAAAGATATGGCCGCAGCGACTGATGCGCTCTCCCGGTTAGCTGCGGCGGCCCCCGATCTCTACTCTCCAGAGCCTTCGCGCCTCTTTGCCGTCGTCAACAGCAAGCTCTCCGAGACGGCGAATGCGCTCGCAGCCAGGCCATCTATGCCTTTACGTGCTTATGATAATGCTGTGCAGGCTCGTTCCGCCGCAGGCTCTATCCTCAAATCCGTAGGCTCGTTGTCGCAAGCCTACAACAC
>DAHVFG010000040.1:0-23187 GCA_027317125.1 Chloroflexota bacterium
GGATGTGGGAGTGTAGCTGGTCGGTGGCGGCCCACATTGCAGAGGCGCAAAGCCTCAGAAAGGTGCTAAATCCCCGCCGCGTAGCCGTCGGCTCGCTTGTCGCTGCCTGCCGCGTAAGCGCCTGAGGGTAAGCGCCAGATAATCTGGCCGCGCCCGAATCCGCCGCCTGGCATCACCACTTTCACATCGTGGCCCATCTCTACAAGGCCCTCTGCGATAGATGGCTCCGCATCAGCCTCTATCTCTACAGTGCGCCCACTAGTCCACTGCCAGCGCGGGGCATCAAGGCTCATCTGGGGGTTCATCTCGTAGTCAACCAGGTTAACCACCATCTGCATATGGCCCTGGGGCTGCATGAAGCCGCCCATCACGCCGTAAGGCCCGACAGCCTCTCCGCCTCGTGTGAGGAAGCCGGGAATTATCGTGTGGTAAGGCCGCTTGCCGGGTTGGAGGCTATTAGGGTGCTGCGGGTCCATGCTGAAGCCGTGACCTCTATTCTGCATGGATATACCTGTGCCGGGTATCACTATCCCTGAGCCGAAGCCCATGTAGTTCGATTGTATGTAGCTCACCATCAGCCCCTCAGCATCTACCGCGCAGAGGTAAACAGTGCCGCCTGAGGCAGGATCGCCCGCCTGCGGATCAATCGCTCGCTCGCCTATCAGGTTAGCGCGCTTCCTGGCATAACCCTTATCCAGCAATGCGGCGACAGGCACATCGCTAAAGTCGGGATCAGCAATGTAGCGGTGCGCGTCGGCGAAGGCGAGCTTGAGCGCCTCAATTTGCAGGTGGAACGACTCTGGGCTGTCTCGCTCCAGGTCTTGCAGGCTGAAGTTCTCAACTATGTTCAAGCCGATGAGAGCGGTGATACCCTGGCCGTTGGGGGGTATCTCCCAGGCTTCATACCCTCTGTATGAGGTAGAGATCGGCTCGACCCAGCTGCTGGTGTGCGCCGCGAGGTCGACCTCGCTGATGTAACCTCCTGTCTCTCTGGCGAAGCGCGCTATCTTGCCCGCTATCTCTCCCCTGTAAAACTCCTCGGCGCCCGACTCGGCGATCAGGCGCAAAGTGGCGGCGTGTCCGGGGCTGGCCCAGATCTCACCTGTTTTGGGCGCATGGCCGCCGGGGGCGAAGGTCTCAGCCCAACCGCCGTATTCCGGCCCTCTGTTTGCTCTGTAAGATTTTGCCGCAGCATTCCAGTAATGGGCGAGAATAGGCGATAAGGGATAGCCTTCTTGGGCGTACAAGATCGCAGGCTCGAATAGCCAGGCGAAAGGCAGCTTGCCAAAGCGCGCATGGAGGTCATGCCACGCGGCGGGCGCGCCCGGCACAGTGACAGGCATCCAGCCTCTGGGCGACATTGCCTTTTGCCCGGCGGCGCGTATCACATCCAGCGTAAGAGCAGCCGGAGCACGCCCCGACCCGTTCAAGCCGTGCAGCTTGTTACCATCCCACACAAGGGCAAAAGCGTCCGAGCCGATGCCATTAGAAGTGGGCTCAAGCACAGTCAGAGCTATAGCTGTTGCGAGGGCAGCATCCACTGCATTGCCCCCGCGCTGAAGCATCTCTATACCTGCCTGTACAGCGAGTGGCTGGCTGGTAGCTACCACTCCTCGGCGCGCTACGGTCACACTTCGCTGAGAGCAATAAGGGTTGCGTTGAAGATCAAGGTTCACGTCCATAAAGCAGGCCTCCTTATGTGATATTGTACGTCATTCCGCCTTCGGCGGAATTATAAATTAGTAACTATGGATTGGGGGACGAACTCGTAATTCCTAATTCCACTTTGGTCTTGTGTTACTACTTGCCTGGTGTTAGAATAGGGAAAGCTCAAGCAGGCCGCATGTGAGAGTTACATCTAATATGCACGGGCGCTGCTTTATACTCGGCTCATTGTCATATAGAGGAGGAGGTTCAAAGTGCTTAATCGTATTCGCTTAGGCTCGATCGCTCTTATGGTGGCGGGAACGATCCTCGTCACCGCGTGCGGACCCGAAGGCGGTACCCCCACGCCACCTACAGGCTCGAACATAGGCTCAAGCGCCACCGCCACCGCCGGCACCAGCACCACGCCTGCAACCACTTCGGGCAACGCCATTCCGATTGGCATAGCTGTGGCGCAAACCAGTAACACAGCTCTACTTGGGCAAGAGGAAGTTATCGGGGCCAGAATCGCCGAGAAATATTTTAACGATAAAGGAGGCGTGAACGGCACACCCATCAAGCTGATATACCAGGACACAGCAGGCGATGAGAACGGGGCTATCAACGCCTTCCAAACGCTGATCAACCAGGATAAGGTAGTGGGCATCGTAGGGCCGACCCTTTCGCAGCAGGCCTTCAGCGCCGACCCGATAGCCGACCGCGCAAAGGTGCCGGTAATTGGCCCCTCCAACACAGCCAAGGGTATCCCCCAGATCGGCGACTACGTAGCCCGCGTCTCGGCCCCTGTAGCGGTTGTAGCTCCCAACGCGGTAGACGCCGCGCTCAGCATCAACCCGAACATCAAGAAAGTGGCGGTGGCATTCGCTCAGGACGATGCTTTCAGCAAGTCGGAGACAGGCACCTTCCAGGACACGGTTAAAGCTAAGAATCTACAGCTTGCGCCTGTGCAGACCTTCTCCACCAAGGATACAGACTTCACCACCCAGGCCACAGCCATGCTCAACATACAGCCCGACCTGATAATCATCTCCGGCCTGGCTTCGGATGGCGGCAACCTGGTCAAGCAGCTGCGTGATCTTGGTTATAAGGGCCTCATTATAGGCGGCAACGGATTGAACACTCCCAACATCTTCCCGGTTTGCAAAGCGCAGTGCGACGGGGTCATCATCGCTGAAGCCTATAGCCCGGCAGAGAAGAGCGACATCAACACCGCTCTGCGTGATGCTTACAAAGCGCAGGAGACCAAAGAGCCTAAGGTGGAGCCGGGGCAGTTCACCGCGCAGACCTTTACGGCTGTGCAGGTCTTTGTAGAAGCTCTCAGCACCCTCGATAAGCAGAGCACCATCAGCGGCATGTCGCTTGCGGACTTGCGCACCGCAGTGAACAAGCAAATACTCGCCGGTAAGTACAGCACTCCGCTCGGCCCTATCTCCTTTACGCCAGAGGGCGAAGTAAACCAGTCGCAGTTCTATGTGGCCCAGATCAAGATGAACCCCGACGGTGTTACGGGCACCTTCAATTACATAAGGTAAAAACCAGGGGCCAGGGATCAGCTACTGATCCCTGGCCCCTGGCCCTTGGAGATGAACTTCGCTACCTTTATCCAGCAGCTACTGAACGGCCTTTCTATAGGGAGCGTGTACGCCATCTTTGCGCTCGGCTACACGCTTGTCTTTTCCATCCTGGGGATAATCAACTTCTCGCACGCGGCGGTCTTTACGCTGGGAGCTTATTTTACCTTTACGCTGATGGGAGGCACCTTCGGCTTCAACGGCGTGCTGGCTAATGCCTCGGTGCCTGTACAGCTCCCCTTCGCTGTAGCTTTGATATTCGGCAGCGTTCTTGCGGGGTTGATGGCTGTGCTGATCGAGCGGCTGGCTTTTCGCCCACTGAGAGTGCGCGGGGCGGACCCGCTCTTGACCCTTGTTTCAAGCCTGGGCGTTGCCATCCTGATTACCAACCTCATCCAGTACCTGGTCGGGGCGGAAATCTATACCTTTCCAGCAAGCACTTACGGCGACCTCCCCCCCGCCATAGACTTCGGCAAGCTGCTGGGTCTCGGCCAAATAGTGCCCGTGCGTACTGTCCAGATCGTGATCTTCGTCGTCTCTGTAGTAATCCTCATAATCCTCACACTGATCATCAACAGGACGCGCTTCGGTAAAGCCCTGCGCGCTGTGGCCGAGGACACCACCACCGCCAGCCTCCTCGGCATCAACACCGATCTTTTTATCTTGCTCACCTTCTTCCTTAGCGGCTTCCTTGGTGGAGTCGCCGGAACGCTGGTAGGCTCGAGCGTCAGCATAGCAGGCCCATACTTCGGCATCTCTTTTGGCTTGAAAGGGCTGGCTGTAATCGTCCTCGGCGGGTTAGGGGACATACCGGGCGCGGTGGTGGGCGGGCTGGTTATCGGGCTGGCTGAAGCCTTTGTGCCCCCCGAATATTCGGGCTACAAAGATGCTGTGGCCTTCGGTATTCTCTTTGTTGTCCTCCTTATCAGGCCGCGAGGCTTGTTGGGGCGCACTATCATTCAGAAAGTTTAGCAATATGTCCGACTTCTTTTCTACATACGGCTTCTTGCTCGTCTCGATGATGCTGGCGGCGATGCTTGCCCTCTCTCTTTACCTGCCGCTGATGTCAGGCCAGTTGTCGCTGGCAAGCCCCGGCTTCTATGCGTTGGGGGGCTACATAGCGGCGGTCCTTTCCACAAAGGTTTTCACCGCAACAGGCGACCTCTATCCGGTGCCGTTGCTGCTGCTCGAAATGCTGATAGCGGGCGTGGCTTCGGGGGCGCTTGCCATTGTGGTAGGTGTGCCTGCCCTGCGGCTGCGCGGCATATACCTGGCTCTCGCCACAATTGCCTTTGTCGAGGTGCTCCAGGTGCTGGCGCTGAACCTCGACGTTACGGGTGGGGCGGTGGGCATATTCGGGGTGCCTCAACCTTTCCGAACGCAGATAGAGTACGCCTGGATAGCCGCGCCAATGCTGATCCTGGCAATGTTTTTCGTCTATAGACTGGAGCGCATACGCGTCGGTCGCGCCTTCATCGCCATCAAGGAGGACGAGCTTGCCGCTGATGCAATGGGCGTCAACCCCACAGTCAACAAGGTGCTCTCCTTCACGATGGGCGCTGTGCTGGCGGGGATGGTAGGCGCTATCGGCGCGCACTTCTTGAACACCTGGAATGCTCGGCAAGGCACATTTGACGCCAGCATCGCCTACCTGGCATTCGTCCTCATCGGCGGCTCACGCACTTTTCTAGGCCCGGTTCTGGGCGGCATGGCGCTGACTGCGCTGCCGGAGATTCTGCGCGCCCTCTCAGGCAATGGCAGCTTGCCTCTCTGGTTGACCGAGTTCATGAAGGATGGGCGCTTTATCCTTTATGGCTTGCTCCTCGTGCTTGGCTGCGTCTTTCTGCCACAGGGATTCGTCACCCCCGCTTTCTTCTCAAGATGGAGTAAGAAGGCCCATGCCGCAAAGCTCAAGCGGGCTGCATGATCGAGCCAAATATCGGTGCGGATACCAGGATAGATGCCGCAGAACGCCTTGACGCGCCTCTGCTTGAGGTCCGATCAATCACGCGCCGCTTCGGGGGCCTCGTGGCGGTCAATGATGTGAGCTTTGAGGTGCAGGCCATGGAGATATTCGGTCTCATAGGCCCGAACGGGGCCGGCAAGACCACCCTCTTCAACGTGGTGACGGGGCTGATACCCGCCTCGTCAGGCCACCTCGTCTACTGTGGCGAGGATATAACCCGCCGCTCGCCACATCGCATAGCCGCTAAGGGGATCGCCCGTACCTTTCAGAACATCAGGCTCTTCGGCAATCTTTCCGCCTTGCAAAATGTGATGATCGCACAGCACGTGCATACCAGGGCGGGAGTATTTGCAGGTGTGCTGGGCATACCCTTCGCCCGGCGTGAGGAGCGCGCCACACGTGATAAAGCTATGGAGTTGCTTGATCTGGTGGGCCTCAGCGGGCGGGCAGATCAGGGGGCACGCAACTTTGCCTACGGCGACCAGCGCCGGGTTGAGATCGCCCGTGCCCTGGCTCTCCAGCCAACCTTGCTCTTGCTCGATGAGCCTGCCGCGGGGATGAACCACTCCGAAAGGGAGGAGCTTGGCGCGCTTATCAAGGAGGTGTGCGAGCGATTTAGCTTGACCGTGATTTTGATTGAGCACCATGTGCCGCTGGTGATGGGCCTGTGTAACCGGATAGCTGTGCTAAACTTTGGCAAGCTGATAGCCCTCGGCGCGCCGGAAGATGTGCGCAACGACCCGGCGGTGATAGAAGCGTACCTGGGCGCGGAGTAGGTGGCGCGGAATTATGAGTTATCAATTATGAATTATGAATTGGGGAACCAAATCGTAATTGATAATCGATGATTTATAATTCCGCGTAGCGTAGCAAAGCGGGTAGAGGAGGGGTAGAGGAGCAGGTGATAGATAAGGTGACTAACGCTTCACAACAACCCGTGATAACGATGGCCGCCCCTCTGCCTGCGCGGCAGAATGAAGAGCGCCCAATAGTTGAAGTGAAGGGGCTCTCTGTAAACTACGGGGGCATAGAGGCGCTGCAAAATGTCAACCTGGTGGTCTACGCAGGCGAGATAGTTACCCTGGTGGGAGCGAATGGCGCGGGCAAAAGCACCATGTTGCGAGCGATCTCGCGCATAGTAAAAGCCCGAAGCGGGCATATCATCTTCGATGGGCGAGATATAACGCACAGCCGCCCAGACGAGGTAGTGCGCATGGGGGTGGCGCAAAGCCCTGAGGGGAGGCGGGTGCTGTCGCGGCAAAGCGTCTATGACAACCTGCTGCTGGGAGCATACAGTCGAAAGGACCGGCAAGGAGTAGGGGCCGACATGGAGAGGCAGCTGCGGACCTTTCCGCGCCTGGCCGAGCGGCGCAACCAGCCCGCCGGGACCTTGAGCGGCGGCGAACAACAGATGCTGGCGATTGCACGCGCCCTCATGTCCAGGCCCCGCCTGTTGTTGCTTGATGAGCCGAGCCTGGGACTGGCTCCTCTAATCGTGCGAGAAATATTCACCATTATACAAGAGCTACACAGCGAAGGAGTAACGATCCTGCTGGTGGAGCAAAACGCCAACCTCGCCTTGCAAAGCGCCAATCGCGGCTACGTGATCGAAGCGGGCCAGATTATCTTTGAGGGTGCGGGTTCCGCTCTGCTAAATGATGAGCGGGTAAGGAAAGCATACCTCGGCTAGTTCCCGCTACGCGGAATTATGATTTGGTTCCCCAAATCATAATTCCGCGTAGCGGGAACTAATTGATCATTGGTAATTCATAATTTATAATTCCGCGTAGCGTAGCGTAGCGAAGTGGGGATAATTCCGCCGAAGGCGGAAGGCGGAGGGGGGTACACTGTATTGAAGGTGTCGGTAGTTATACCGGTTTACAATGAAGAGAGCACCATAGGTGAGATCGTAGAGCGGGTGAAGGCCGTACCCATTGACAAAGAGATTATTGTAGTAGATGATTGCTCTACCGACAACACGGGCGTTGAGCTACAGAAGCTGGCATCAGCGGGTGAAATCATCCTCTATAAGCACAAAGTAAACATGGGCAAGGGGGCTGCTTGCCGGAGCGGGATCAAGCGGGCGCAAGGCGATGTTATCATCATACAGGACGCCGATCTTGAGTACGACCCCGCCGACTACCCGGCTCTGCTTGAGCCGATTGAGAAGGGGCGCAGCAAGGTGGTATACGGCTCGCGCTTTCTTGGGCCGCACAAGGCGATGTACTTTTGGCACAGCGTAGGCAACAAGATTTTCACCCTGCTCACCAATGTCCTCTTTGACACCACCCTGACAGATATGGAGACTTGTTACAAGGTGTTTACAGCCGACATAGCGCGTGATCTCCGCCTCAACTCTAATCGCTGGGGCTTCGACCCTGAGATAACAGCCAAAATGCTCAAGACGGGCAATCGCATCTATGAAGTGCCCATCTCCTATACAGGCCGAGAGTTCTGGGAAGGCAAGAAGATTTCCTGGAAGGACGGCCTGACGATTATTCGCACCCTGATCAAGTACAGATTTGTAGATTAGTTCCCGCCGAAGGCGGAGGGTGGGGTATGAAGATCATCGGTATTGACCTTGGCGGCACAAAGATACTGGGGGTACGCTCTGATGAGGAGGGTAAGGTGCAGGCGCGTGCTCTGCGGCCTACCGAGGCAGCGCGTGGCCTTGATGCTGTGCTGTACCGAATAACTGATACTATTCGCGAGCTTATTCCTCCTGAGGGGGTGGACGCTATCGGCGTGGGGGTGCCTGGGCCGCTCGATGCAGCGAAGGGGATGGTCTACGAGCCTGCCAACTTGCCGGGGTGGAAAGATGTGCCCCTCCGGGAGCTGCTTTACGCACGATCAGGCATGCCACGAGAGATACCTCTTGTTCTTGTGAACGATGCCAACGCAGCCGCTCTAGCCGAATACAGCTTCGGCGCAGGCTCAGAAAAGGTAACAGGCCGCAAGCTCCAGCACCTTGTTTACCTGACCATCTCAACAGGCATTGGAGGCGGGGTAATCAGCGATGGTAAGCTGCTGCTAGGCGCTACAGGTATGGCAGCCGAACTGGGGCATGTATCGATAGACTTCGCGGGGCCGCGCTGCTACTGCGGAAGCATCGGTTGCCTTGAGATACTGGCCTCCGGCCCTGCGCTCGCCAGAGAAGCCAGCGTGGTAATAGCATCAAGGCGCGCAACCAGGATGGCCGAGCTGGTGGGGGGTGATGCGCGCAAAGTGACAGCCGAAGTGGTGGTAAAAGCTGCACAAGAGGGTGATGCCCAGGCTTGCGCCCTCATGGAGCGTGAAGGGCTGCTTGTCGGAGTGGGCGTGGTAAACTGCATACACACCTTCAACCCGGAGCTTGTAGTGCTCGGTGGCGGCGTCAGCAACGCCGGCGACTTGCTATTCAAGCCCGTTCGCGCTACAGTAGAGGCAAGAGTTATGCCCGCCTACAAAGGTACTTTCGACATAGTGCCTGCGGCCCTCGGAGGCACATCAGGCGCTCTTGGCGCAGTGGCTGCAGCATTAGCCGCTTCGCGGAAGGCCGAAGGCGGAGGGTATGGATAGTACAGTGGCAAATGAGGGGCGAATAACCGGTAAGCCTACGTTGATGGCTATCTACCCCAAGCGTCTGGCAGCCGAAGCAGTGCTGGCGCAGCTTGGCGATGCCGGCTACCCTCTCGCGGACGTATCAGTTTACTACAGGCTTGGCGGCACCACCGAGGTGCTCGATGCTGTCACAGGGCAAGTTGCCGCAGGGCAGTCGCTTAACGACGCGGAGATAACGCCTCAACAGCGAGAGACCAGCCAGACCGTAGTTCTCCTGCACCCTTCGCAGGAGCAGTTCGGTGCAGTGCAGACGACGTTGCTCAAGCTGGGTGAGGCTGACATAAAATATTCGGATGAGACGCTGGTCCAGGGATCACCTGTGGGGCAGGTCACCGCAGACGATGCCGGAAAGAGTACGGAATAATGTTCAATATAGACTTCAATAGCCCCGGTTTTGTGACGCATTTTCTCGGCTTCATGCTGGGCTTTGTTCTGGGCACCACCTTTCACGAGTTCATGCACGCTTATTCAGCGCTGCGTCTCGGTGATACCACAGCCCAGCGCCAGGGCCGGATCACCCTCAACCCCGCCGCGCACTTCGATCCGTTCGGCTTCATCATGGGCGTGCTGCTGGCCCTCGGCATAGGCTTCATCGCCTGGGGCAGGCCGGTGCAGGTCAACCCCTCCGCGCTGCGGTACGGGCGGCGCGGCATGTCTATCGTGGCCTTCGCAGGGCCCATAACCAACCTGGTCTTTGCAGTTGTGCTCACAATCGTATACAAGGCGGGCGAAAAGCTCCCCGGCATATTCACGGGTGATGTGCTCGCGGTTCTGTTCGGTATGATCTCCATAAATGTGCTTCTTTTTGCCTTCAACCTGGTACCGATCCCGCCCCTCGATGGCTTCAATATACTGTCAGGGATACTACCAAACTACTGGACTATAATCTTGCAGCCGATCTACCAGTACAGCTTGCCTATACTGCTGGGGCTTGTCTTTTTCGTCCCCTATATCGGGCAGATATTCCGCATCCCTCTAAACCCTGTCGGCGCTGCCCTGGGGCCCGTTATAGATGGGATCACCAGGCTGCTGGGTCTCTAGATGAATTATGAATTTCGTCTCCCAATTCATAATTGATAATTTCGCCGAAGGCGGGGAGTAGCTGTGTTCGACAGGTGGCTCTACAGGTCGCGGCAGTTCTTCGCGGCTCTCACAGGCAGAGTAACCGAAGGTGAGATGGCCGAGGCGCGTCTGGTGCTGGGGCCCGCTCTCTACCCAATCTTCGCTGCGCTGCCAGGGCAATACAGGCATCACGCCTTTAAGGTTTACCGGCGCGTGCGGGTATCGGGCTGCGAGGACCGTGCTCTCTGGCAGGCGGCGCTCTTGCACGACTCCGGCAAATACGACCCGGTGAGCGGACGCTATGTGACGACAGCCCACAGAGCAGTTGTTGTATTGCTTGAGACTGTGAAGCCGGGCAGGCAATTGCTGGCGAAGCTAGCCTCGCCTGTTGGTAAAAGTAAGCTTTCAGGCGTCAGCGGGCTTCTGCGATACCCTTTTTATCTGGGCAGGCATCATGCCGCGCTTGGAGCCGAAAGAGCGCGACAACATGCAGCCGATCCACAGGTGGTGGAGTTGATAGCCGCTCACCATAAGCACGGCAGGCATGCCAGTCAGCATCCTGCTCTTCTCGCGTTACAGGCGGCGGACGACAAGAGCTAACTTTGGCTTTAGATGTAGATGCACAACCGTATAGCACCGGCGCATCCGAAGGATATTCAGGGGAGCGCCAGGACCGCCATGATACCGAGGCATTCCAGGTGCGGCTGGAGGTCTTTGAGGGCCCCCTTGATTTGCTCCTGAAGCTGATCGAGAAACGCAAGCTTGAAATCAGCAGGGTGTCGCTGGCAACTGTAACAGGTGAATTTCTGGCATACGTTGACGCCCATCCTGGGATGCTTCCTGGCCCGCTCGCCTCGTTCGTTTGGATTGCAAGCAAGCTGCTATGGATAAAGTCGCAGGCGTTGCTGCCGCGACCTCCGGCGCGCAGTGATGATAATGAGGAAGAAGACCCGGGCGACGAATTGGTGCGCCGCCTGGCGGCTTACAAGCGCGTACAAGAGGCTGCGCGGTGGCTCCGTGAGCGCGATACGCGCGGCCTTCGCTCCTACGAGCGGCCTGTAGCTCTCACTGTCGAAGAGATGAGACAGCTACCACAGGAGCAAGGCGCAGGACTTGACGGTGTAACGCTGGTGAAACTCACCAGGCTGGTGCAGAGGCGGATGCAGATGCAGATGGGCCTGCCCATAGGCCACGGCGCAGGCACAACCGTTCGCGGGCACACAGTAACCGTCGCTGAGAAGCTGGCCCACCTGCGCGTACGACTCAACAAATTGAAGGAAGGTGAGCGCATCCCTATGGCTAACGAGTTCGTGGAAGCCGCCGCCCAGTCGCGCACCGATCTGGTGGTGCTCTTTCTGGCGGTGCTGGAGGTGGTGCGCCGCAACTACGCCGCCGCCGAGCAAGACGAGCTTTTTGGCGAGATATGGCTAAGTCGCTTCACGGAATTATCCCCCGCTTCGCTACGCTACGCCGAATTATGAATTATCAATTATCAATTACGATTTCGTCCCACAATTCATAATTTCGCCGAAGGTGGAAGGCGGGACGCTGTGCATAGAGATATGATTGTTCCAGTAGAAGAGAATAGGCTAGAGAGGCTTGAGAGGCCACCGGTTATCACCCTGACTACCGACTTCGGGTTATACGATGGCTACGTAGGCACTATGAAGGGTGTTATCCATACCCTTGTGCCCGATGCGAAGATCGTAGATATCAGCCACGAGGTAGCCCCACAACAGATACACGAAGGAGCATTTATCCTGTATCGCGCTTACCGCTACTTCCCGGCAAGCGGTATACATATGGCCGTGGTGGACCCCGGCGTCGGGAGCAGCCGCAGGCCAATAGTGCTTGTAACGCGACATGGTATTTTTGTTGGCCCCGACAACGGCATATTCACCTATGTGCTTGGGGCCGAGCAGACGCCCATCGAGAATGCTGACATATCCAGGAGGCCGGCCTGGGCAGGGGGCATGTGGAGCATTGCCCCCAATTGGGCTAACGATGAGCCCGCCGACATTGATGGCGATACAGATGTGGCAGCGGAAACAGCCGAAGACCCCCCGCACTTTCCGAGCAATCCCCCCAGGGCATACCACCTGATAAACCCTGATTACTGGCTTTCCAGCGTCAGCGCCACTTTTCACGGGCGCGACATATTTGCTCCGGTAGCTGCTCACCTGGCGAGTGGGGCGCATCCTGACCGGATGGGAGAGGCCGTACCACTCGAAAGCCTGATCAAGCTGCCGATCCCCGCGCCGAGAGCTTATCGCACAGGACGTTCGGCCAATGTAGTAGGCCAGATTATGCATGTAGACCGCTTCGGCAACATAATCACCAACCTTCCTGAGCGCCTGCTCCGCCCTCTTTTGGAGGCGGCGACCAAAGCCCCTGTCATCGAAATAGGCGACCACCGCATCAACGGCCTATCGAAGGCCTATGCCGACGTGCGCGAAGGCCAACCTCTTGCTCTCATCGGCTCCGAAGGGCTGATAGAGATAGCCGTGCGTAACGCCAGCGCCGCCCAGAGGATGAAGGTCCGCATCGGCGATCCGGTTAGAATCGTGGTGAACAACGCTTCGCGGCCTTCCGAATTATGAATTCGTGCTCCAATTCCTAATTCATAATCAGGAAGGCCGCCGAAGGCGGGAACTTTCCTACGGCATTAATCGTATCTTGCGCTCTATGTTGCATGCGGGCGGGGATAAGGGTTGACAACATTTTTACCTATCGAGTATCATTCCCTTTGCTGTCTGCCTGAGGATGGCGGCGGCGCTTGCTCAGTGAGCCTTTTTCACAGAGCGAACTGGGGGCGTACTAACAGAGTAATTGTTGTGGGGTGGTGCAAGTAGCGCAACGCTGCCTATTGCCCTGTGATTCTGTGAAGCGCCTGAAGGCTTTATACGGCCTTCTATATTTGCGCTACAACTAGAGAAACAGGAGGCAACCCGGTAATGTCTCAGAACCTGCCCTCGTGGGGTAAGGGTCCGGAATGCGAAGACGTAGGTGAGGCGCACGAAGATGCACCCGGTGGTAGAGCGCGATCCTCCACTCTTGTGGCAAAAAGTAAGGCTCAGGATAAAAAGCAACAGGCGATAAACGATGCTCAACAGGGGATGCAATCACTGCTGAACCTGCGAGCCGACAACGGACACCCCCACATAATCTCTTCTACGGGCGCAACCCGTAATCACACTCGTGGCCGCGTAGCCGGCCCTACTGCCAGCCGTGGCACACTCTCCACAGCTGCTATAGACGTTGAGAAGCGGCTACTTAATGGTAGACCTGTATCTACCGGCTCGTCTCTCTCGATAGTTCCCGGCTCCCTCCCTTTATCAGCAATGCAGGAGGAAACAGCCTCCGCACCTGAATCTCGGTTAGCCCTACAAACTGCCCGCGCCGCCCATTATTTGCAGTCGGCGCGCGACAGAGCGGGCCTGCTTGTAGACGTGCCGGATAGTTCAACTACCCTCGACGTAGCGGCCATGCATACCTCGCGCCGTGCAGCCTCCAAATGGATTACACGTTACGCTACTCACCTCGTTGTTCTCATCGTTGTGGCTGCAATTGTCGCCCTTGGTGGCCTCAAAAGCTTGACTGCTCAGGGTGCATATCCTTATAGCCTGGGAGTTGTGAGCGCCTATACAGGCACCGACCAGATCGGCGCTGACGACAGTGCGAGCGCAAACCCAAGCGACAGCCAGGGCTATACTCTCACTTTGCCACGTACAGAATTGGGCGGGGCTGATGCCGCCGCTAACTCTATGGCGCAGGTCGCGCCTGTCAAAGAGACTTTCAATCCTGGAAGCGCAAATCCTAAAACAGGCTCGGTGGTTCAGTACACTGTTGTTCCCGGCGATACCGTGGCATCTATCGCCGCCAAGTATAACCTGATGCCTGAGACAGTTATGGGGTCAAACGGCATCTACGACCCCGAAGAGCGTCTTGCGCCTGGCAGGGCGCTGGAGATCCCGCCGATAGATGCCATGTACTACGTGGCAGCCAAAGGCGACACCCTGGAGACAGTTGCCCGCCGCTTCCAGGTAGAGCCGAGTATTATTGTCTCGTATCCTGGCAATCGGATAACGGATGGTGCGCCAGTAGCCGGGCAGCCCCTTCTCATTCCAGGCGGTATGATGCCCCCGCGAGAGGTCACCGTGTCATACACAGTGCGTGCCGGAGATAGCTTGAAAGAGATCGCGGCTCGCTTCGGCGTGGACGTGCCGACGATGCTCAACAGCAACAACATACCCGACCCGGACAATTTGCAGATAGGCACGCAGCTGCGCGTGCTGCCTGTGCCGGGGCTTGAGTACAAAGTGAAGAAGGGCGACAATATCAACACTATCGCCAACCGCTTCGGTGTTACACCCCAGATGCTGCTCGATTACAGCCCGAACAAGCTGACCGAGAATAGCACTTTGCAAATAGACCAGCAAATTATGGTGCCCGGTGGCACACCTGAGCAGATTGCCGTGGCCGCAGTCCGGCTAGAAACCGGCTCAGGCGGCTCAGGCGGCTCAGGCGGCTCAGGCGGCTCAGGCGGCTCAGCACAGCCGCCTGAGCAGCAGCCCGCCGTACAGCCGCGGTTCGATAAAGGCAGCAACTCTAGCTCAGACCCCACCAGCGAGACCAGAGCTGCCGCTCCCAGGCCTACTCCCGACGACTCAGGCGACACTAAGAGCCGCCCCACGACTAAGCCCACCCCCGACAACTCAGGGGTCTCCAGTGGCAAGCCAATGCCTAAACCGACCGTTGACAATTCGGGCGACACCAACAGCACTCCCACGCCCAGGCCCACACCTAAGATAGTGATCAAGAAGGTGGAGAGCACACCGACCAGTAGCTCACCAGGAAACAACACTCCAAAGTCGGGCACGGGCAGCTTCATGTGGCCGGTGAACGCTGTTATCACGCAGTATTTCAGCGCGTCGCACAACGGTCTTGACCTTGCAACCGCAGCAGGCACCCCTATTTACGCAGCCGACTCGGGCAAAGTTGTCTGGTCTGGGTGGCGTACCGATGGCCTCGGCTACTGTGTTATTATTGACCACCTGAACGGCTATAGCACAGTGTACGGCCACCAGATAAGGCAGCCTGCCGTCTATGTCGGCCAGTACGTAAGTCGTGGGCAGGTCATAGGCTGGGTAGGTTCCACAGGCCGCTCCACAGGCCCCCATGTCCACTTCATGATAAAGGGGGGCAACAGCGCCAGCCGCAACTACCTCAACCCGCTAGCTTACCTGGGTAAGTAGTATATGCCAAAGTAGTAACGCTGAGCGAAAGCTATCAAAGGGAGGGTCTGCGCAGCGCAGACCCTCCTCTTCAATAATATGACGTAGATAAACCCTCGCACAAAAGTAGAGCTACCTGCACTTTGACAACTCGCATCCCCGCCCACCTACCTGACAAGATCGAGGGCAATCCACTCAACAGTAGAGGAGAGTTGAGCATTAGCAGGGTCGAAGCGCAGCGAAGAGATGCTCTGCCCTGCTTGATAGGCAGGAATGAATGTCCAGTAGATGTAAGGAGCGGCTTTGTCATCGTGCTTTAGCTGCATACTGCTGCTCTGCTCCCCACTCCAGCTACCCCCCGCTCCCTTCCAGAACCACTCACTTATGTATGGCTCCTTTATCCCTGCCGGATAGCTCACTGCTACTCTGAGCCTCACGAATCGTGCTTTGTTCTCTACAATGTTGAGGTTCAGCCCTGAGCCTGCATCGAAGCCTAGCAGCTGAGGGTCTGCATTGGCAGGTTGGAGGGAGAGACCCTTACCTGGCAAGCAGGAGGAGAGAGCGTTTACAGCTTGCCAGCTACTCAGCACCGCTTGAGAGCAGGGGCGGAAGTCCCAGATGATAGGGTTATCACCCACTTCCGGTGGGGAGGGTGGCAGGCTATCTGCTGTTATTCCTGAGGCGTAGTCCACATGGTAGAGTGTATCCTTTTCGTCGTAGTAGAAGCGCAGGGCGTAGGCGTCTCGCGTAGCCTCCGCCAGGTTGACCTCGGTAGGCTCCTGTACTTGTTCTATAAAAGGGACATCTTCCACAGGAGTAAAACCGCGTGCCAGTCCAAGCCCCAGCCGTTCTATATATGCTCCACGATAGTTATCAGGCTGATTGGCGACGTACCAGATCATGCCACCCCGCCTGGGCTGTTGCGGTAGAGGGATTAGACGGCTAATCTCGGCGTCAATGCTCTCGCGCTGCACAGTAGCTGTGTGCCAGGGGCGCAACTGGAGCCATGTGGTAGAGATGCTTAACAGCAGTAACAAGGCAGTCAGAGCTATAAGCGCGCTTCGCCACCTGCGCGCTACGGAGATTGCTTCGTAGAGCAAGGCAGCTACGAGCACGGAGTATGCGGCGGCAGCCATGTACAAAAAACGATTATTTTGCAGATCGGCAATAGCTAACGTAAGAGGTATGACCGGCGCGATCACGACCGCAATCCACACGACTGCTACGAGCAGTAAGCGTCTGTGCCTACGCCCGAACCAGATTAGCCCCACTAGCAGAACCAGACTGGTTATAGCCCCTACTATTTGCCCTGCAACCGTATTAAATACGGCAGTATTAATAGGGGAAAGCAGCATATGGCTGTAAGGAACGAGAAACCTGCCCCAGAAGAAGGTCTCGACATTCTTAGCAGCGCCCACGTAGCCCCCCACGTTGCCCCAGACGAGCAAGCGTATACCCAGGTTCAG
This sequence comes from Chloroflexota bacterium, assembly GCA_027317125.1. Lineage (GTDB taxonomy): Bacteria > Chloroflexota > Chloroflexia > QHBQ01 > JADMIH01 > JADMIH01. The sequence goes on from DAHVFG010000040.1 coordinate 16,565, forward strand.
CGCTAACACGATGCAGAATGGCGCCAGCCTGTAAGCCAGGTTGCGCCGGTTTTTACGAAGGGCAAGAGGGGCAGCGAGCCACACCGACAAAGGGAAAATTGGTAGAAAGAGTAGAACGCTCTCTTTGCTGAAAATCGCGAGGGCGTAAAAGAGCAGAGACGCTGCATAGAGCCGCCGGCCTTCAGCCCGCCGCCACCATCGGGTGAAGCAGTAGAGGCTTAGCATCACGAAGAAGGCCGCCCATAAATCCCACTGCGCGGCCAACCAGCCGACAGCTTCTAGATGCAAAGGAAAGACGGCGAAGAAAGCGCCCGCCAGCCAGCCGAGGCTGCGCTTACCCGTAACTTCCGCCAGCCAAAGCCCAAGTATCAAAGCGGTTGCCGCGTGAAGGATCAGGCTTATCAGATGGTAAGGCAGAGGGTTATAACCCCAAAGCTGCCAGCCGATCTGCCACGTGAGTATGGTGCCGACCGGACGATAGAAGACCCATCCTGCCGGGGAGAACGTTCGCAGCTCTATCCCGCTATGCCGTGCGCCATATAATAGTACGTAATCATCAGAGAGAAAGCCGATTCGCAGCACCGTCACGTAGGCTGCGGTGGCGAGCAGAGGTATGAGCGCCCAGTACCATCGCTGGAAAGTGGCGAAGCGCCGGTAAATTGCTCCTGAGCGACTTTTCTCAGAGGTCTGCGACGCTGCCGGTAAGCTCTCTACAGCCGTAGAACTCATGTTGGAAAGTACGAATGAAGAAGCAGGCATGCCATGCATCAATCGCAAATACTTATCTTCAGTTTCTCTGTTGTCAGCCTGTCTCTCAGGGTCTCGTGCATAATCGCCTCTCCTCCTAGAACCTTATTGTAGCATTCCGTGCTTTGTAGAGCAAATGCCATACTACATGTAAGCGTTCAGAGTTGGGGTGGAACAATCTTCAGGGGGTAACTGTCCCTCACCCGCACAGATACCCCAAGGAGATTGCTCCACCCCTACTCTGAACACTTACCCACCCTGGGCAACTCTTGACACCGCCCTACCCCGGTGATATGCTTGCACTATCGATCATAAGCGTGAATACGCGATGACGCGCCACGCATAACAGGAGGCATACACAATGAACCCCGAAGAAACAACCGGAGTTGGCGTAGCAAGTGATTATCAGACAGACGATGCCATCACCTACGATGGCAATGGCATCGTCGCCGCCACGAGCCGCCCATCGGCACGAGCGCGCCGCGCAGAGCAAGAAGACACATTCCCGATACAAGGTATAGATTACGTAGAGTTTTATGTTGGCAACGCCAGGCAAGCTGCTCACTACTATCGCAGCGCCATGGGCTTCAGCATCACCGCGTACGCAGGTCCCGAAACCAGGGTGCGCGACCGCGCTTCCTATGTCCTGGAGCAAGAGAAGATTCGCTTTGTGCTTACCGCCCCGATGGGTCCCGACGGCGAGATCGCTGACCACGTACGCAAGCACAGCGACGGCGTGAAAGACATTGCCCTGCGCGTGCCTGATGTAGATTACGCCTACAATACGGCCCTGGAGCGCGGCGCTAAGGGCGTATACGAGCCGGTGAACGTTGAGAGCGAGAAAGGGCGCATTCGCAAGGCCGCCATCGCAGCTTGCGGCGACACCATTCACACCTTTATCAACCGTGACGACTACACAGGCACCTTTGCTCCCGGCTACCATAGGCGCGACATTCCGGGCGTGCCCACCGGCGTCAAGGCTATCGACCATATTGTGCTCAATGTCGAGCTTGGCAAGATGAACGAGCTTGTGGAATATTATGCTCGCATCATGGGGTTTAACCAGCTAATCTCCTTCGAGGACAAAGATATCTCCACCGAGTACTCGGCCCTCATGTCAAAGGTGATGCAGGACGGCACAGGCCGCGTGAAGTTCCCCATCAACGAGCCTGCCGAGGGGCGTAAGAAATCGCAGATTCAGGAATACCTGGACTTCTATGGAGGCCCCGGCGCACAGCACATCGCCCTGATCACAGGCGACATCCTCGGCACCGTATCCAACCTGAAGCGCAACGGCATGGAGTTCCTCAAAGTGCCTCACAACTACTACGAGGAAGTGCCCACACGCATAGGGCAGATAAAGGAAGATATCAACCAGCTTGAGGAGCTGGGCATCCTAATAGACCGTGACGACGAGGGCTACTTGCTTCAGATATTCTCCAAGAATGTGCAAGACCGCCCCACCCTCTTCTACGAGATCATCGAGCGACACGGCTCAAGAGGCTTCGGCAAAGGTAACTTCAGAGCCTTGTTCGAGGCAATCGAGCGCGAGCAGGATTTGAGGGGTAATCTGTAGATGTGGACGGGCCGCGTGAAGGCGATAGCAGCACCCGTATGACAGCCGGACGCCTCATCTTCCGCGCCCACGCAATCCGTCGCATCTTCGAGCGCGGCATAAGCATTGCAGATGTTCATCATCTGATGCTAAAGAAGAAGCAGCAGCGCGAGGTGGTATCCGCGAGTACAGGGCTGTCTAACCAAGCCTCTCGTACCACAACATGAGAGATCCAATTGACCCATGAAGCTTGTAACTTTCTCACACCTCCACCGTGTCACACCTGATGTAACGTCGGGGCAAGACACCCATGTAGGCATCTACTTACCAGGTAATTCACCTCGCGTGCTCAATGTGGAAGCGGCGCATGAGTTCCTCAGGAAGAAAGGAAGCATGTCGCACGCCCACCCGCCTCTGTCCATGCTGGAGTTGCTCGACGGCGGGCCGGCTGCTATGGAGCAAGTGCGCGGCCTCTATGATGTGGTCGTGCAGGACGAGCAGGGCTTGTGGGAATGCTCGCAAAGCATAGACGATGTGCAGCTTCTCGCGCCGATCCCCTTCCCACGCACTATCCGCGACTTCTACGCATTCGAGCAGCACGTCAAGGCTGCACGCGCCTTGCGCGGCCTCGACATGATACCTGAGTGGTACGATCATCCTGTCTTTTACTACTCGAATCCGGGCGCGGTCTACGGTCCCAATGCCGACGTACCTTACCCCAGAGGCTCGAACGAAGTGGATTATGAGCTGGAGATAGCCTGCGTCATTGGCAAACCGGGGCGCGACATCGCCGCTGAGGAGGCCAACAGCTACATAGCAGGCTATATGGTGATGAACGACTGGAGCGCCCGCGACACCTGGCGCAACTTCGAGGCCAAGCTAAGCATGGGGCCGGCCAAAAGCAAAGACTTCGCCAACTCCCTCGGCCCATACCTGGTGACACCCGACGAATTAGAGGAACGACGCGAAGGAGAAGGAGCCGAAACGCGCTACAATCTACCCATGTCGGCCCGCATCAATGGCCGTGAGCTATCCACAGGCAACGCCAATAGCCTGACCCACACCTTCGCCCAGATGATAGAATGGGCCTCAACCGATGTCTGGCTCCGCCCTGGAGATGTAATAGGCTCAGGCACAGTGGGCACAGGCTGTATACTTGAGCTAAGGCCGGAAAACACAGGCGGCTGGCTCAAGCCTGGCGATGAGGTAGAGTTAGAGATAAGAGGTCTGGGAGTGCTGAGGAACAAGCTGGTAGAGAACAACAGGTAGAGAAACGTTAGCACGTGAACAGTGGCTCGCATTCTGACTACGATAAACTGATCTCTCAGCTATAAGCTAAACAAAGGGGGCAAAGATGCCATTCTACCACAAGCTAGGCAGCATTCCGCATAAACGGCACACTCAGCACCGCAGGCCCGACGGCAAGCTCTACACCGAGGAGCTCTTTGGCTTTGAGGGCTTCTCAGGGTGCGACTCGCTGCTTTACCACCATAACCCGCCCGTACGTGTGGTGGATATTAAGCCTTGCGCGCCGGAGAACCTTGAGGAGTGGACCCAGAAGGTGCAACGCCACCATCACTTGCGCACCAAAGCCTCCTCAGAGGGTGGCGATCCCATCTCAGGTCGCCGTGTGCTTATGTACAATTCAGATTGCAGGCTTGGCATCGTGCGCCCTACGGAGCAAATGAAGTACCACTACAAGAACGGGCAGGCAGACGAGCTATATTTCATCCATGAGGGGGCGGGGCGCTTCGAGACGGTCTTTGGCCTGCTGCCGTACCACGAAGGTGATTACGTGCTCATCCCGCATGGCACCACTTACAAGATCGTCATGGACGAAGGCAAGCCTCAACGCTGGCTCACAGTCGAAGGTAAATATATAGAGCCGCCCAAGCGTTACCGCAACGACTACGGCCAACTCCTGGAGCACTCACCCTACTGCGAGCGCGACATCCGCGTGCCTGAGGAGCTTGTGACCGTTACAGGAGAGGAGCAAGGCAAAGGCCCGTTCGAGGTACGGGTGCGCGCTAATGACATACTCACAGCCTACTATTACGATCACCACCCCCTAGATGTAGTGGGCTGGGACGGCTATCTCTACCCCTATATTTTCAATATCGCCGATTTCGAGCCGATTACAGGCCGCGTACACCAGCCACCGCCTGTACACCAGACCTTCCAGGCGCAGAACTTTGTCGTTTGCTCGTTCGTACCGCGTAAGTACGACTACCATCCGCTCTCCATACCCGCGCCCTACAATCACTCGAACATAGATAGCGAAGAAGTGCTTTACTATGTCAACGGCAACTTCATGAGCCGCAAGGGGATAGATGTAGCCTCATTCACCCTCCACCCTCATGGCATCCCGCATGGCCCCCACCCCGGAGCCGCCGAAGCCTCTATAGGCCACGAGCAAACCGAGGAGTTAGCTGTCATGGTAGATACCTTCCGCCCACTCAAGCTCACCAAATGGGCGCAAGAATATGACGACCCGGCCTATCCAATGAGCTGGCTTGACGCCAAGAAAACAGATGAGATGCCCACCGATACAGATTAGTGGAATGCACGATTCCACGCCTGCGCTCTCAGTTGCGTGCGGCGACTGTTGTTCTGGCTGGCGTTCTAACACCTGATGTTGTACTAACCCCCATATGTGGGGCGGGGCTTCTCTTCTCGAAAGCAGAGAGAAGATGCGCATAGCATCTGGCGGATCCATCATGGCACCGCTTTTGCTCTTATATACCCTTCACGCAGTCGCAAAGCTGGCGAAATAGCGCGGCTGAATCGATCCGAGGAGGATAATAAGATGAGCGAACGAGGACTGCTTTTGGCCTTGCAGCGTTACCACGACGATCCAGGCTTCTGCGATAGAGTGGCCCAGGAGCCGCAAATCGCCCTGGGGCCCTATGACCTCGACGATACCGAGAGGCAGGCGCTGATCGAGGCATTCACAAAAGAGGGCGATACAGCTGTACGCCAGATGGCCGCGAGCATCGGCCTCGATTGGACAGCCGACCATATACAGGGCGTAGGCGCGCTCGATGAATCGCAGACAAGTGCCGAAGGCTCCACCGTTGCGGGTGTGAACAAGCCCAACGCCATGACCGGCGACGGCTACGAAGGTGTGATGCCCACCCGCACCGCAGGCTCTTAGGAGTAATGAGCCATGAGGGCTGGAGGCTGAGGGCTGAGTAGCATCGGCCCGATCATTGCTCAGTCCTCCTATGTAATTCTGCACTCGTTAGCCCTGCTCTCGTGCAGAGCACCGCTGCTTCTGTGCGACTCTCAACTCCTAACTTGTGCAAGATGCGGCTGACGTGCGCCTTGACCCCGTGTGTGGTGATTAGCAGGGCGCGCGCTATGTCCTTGTTGCTTAACCCCTCCGTTATCAGGTGTAGCACCGCGATTTCCCGCTCGGTTAGCCTGTCCAGCGGCTCTGTTCCTTCTTCACTTTGGCTTCGCTTGCGGCGATCTCTGACCATACAATAATCCTTTCCTCCGGCCCATCACCCTCCGAGTACTATTGACCCGAAGTTTCCTTGCGAAAAGAGAAGAGCGGGCTGAACCCTTCCTCTCACAAGACTACTGGCTCACAGTATAACGAACAAATGTGCTAAAATCAAGCGTGTGGCCTTCTGCTCCGGGTGGAAATCGAAGGCAGAGCGGATAAATCCCCGTATTTAGCTATTTGCATGCAATCTTACCCCTGAAGACCTAGCTGGTAAGTGCTCAGATTCAGGGTGGAGGGGCTAAGCTAGCCCCCTCTCCCCTTGTGGGAGAACAACTGTATCCCTTGTGCACTCACTATGTACAAAGCCCCCTCTCCCATGAAGGGAGAGGGGGCATGGGGTGAGGGTGGGTTGGGGCTACTCCTTCAAGATTGCTACACCCTAAATCTGAACAGCTACCCTAGCTGTGCCCCTTGACACCCATAAACTGAGGACGTAAGATTAGGCGTGCCTGTGCAAAGCAAGCTTTGCCGGGCATTCATAGTCTAAGATGCACAACACAAGCCCATACAGGGCAGAGGACGATAAAAGGAATCTAATGGCAACAACGAGTAACAGAGGAAAAACTGGCGCAACCGCGCCAAAAAAGAGCAGCGCCCCAAAGACAAGCTCGCGGGCCGCTGCCAAGCGCGCCTCAACAGCCACGCGGAGCAAAGAGACGCCAATAGTCAGAGGCAACACCAGCCTGGTCATCGTCGAATCACCGGCCAAAGCCAGAACTATCAAAAAATACCTGGGGCGTAACTTTACCGTCGAGGCAAGTATGGGCCATGTGCGCGACTTGCCCAAGTCAACGCTGGGCGTTGACACCG
>DAHVFG010000041.1:0-22629 GCA_027317125.1 Chloroflexota bacterium
AACACCGCCCAGCAAGACGCAGCCGCCCGCGCAACCGCCCAGGCAGGCACAGAGCGACAATTGACAGTTGCCCGTGCCCAGGCCCTGGCGGCAAATGCCCAGGCGCAAGCCGCAAGAGACCCTGAGTTGAGCCTGCTGCTCGCCATGCAATCTATATCTACAACTGTGCAACTCGGGCAGCCTGCCGTTGCCCAGGCGGTCGGCGCGCTGCATACCGCCCTCGGGCAACCGCAGCCGATAGAGATATTGCAAAGCCCGCTGGAAGGCCACACAGCCGCAGTGAACCGTGCCTCGTTCAGCCCCGATGGCCGTTTTGTCCTCACCGCAGGCGACGACGGTACAGCGAAAATATGGGAGACCGGCAGCGGGCGCGTGGCGCGCACCCTTCCCTCCGCATCAGGGCGCGTGACAGCCGCTGTATGGAGTCCCGATGGCCGGTTTGCAGCTACGGGAGGCGTAGATGGCGCTATACGCATATGGGATGCATCAAGCGCGCAGATTTTGTACACCCTCCAAACAGGCGCAAACAGCGTCGCCAGCCTGGCCTACAGTCCCGATGGCCGCTCTATAGCTGCTGGCACCGGCAGTGGAACCGCGCAGATATGGGACGCGGGGGGAGCAGGGCAACTACGTGCTTTCAAGGTGGGTATCGGTTCGCTAAGCAGCGTAGCGTACAGCCCCGACGGACGGCTAATAGCCATCGCGGATACGGACGGACGAGCCGGGCTGTGGGACAGTGGAACCGGATTGCAAACTCGCGCCTTGCTAGATGATCCAACAGTGCCCCTGAACAGCATCGCGTATGCTGCCGACGGGCGGTTCATCGCTATCGCCGGCTTCGACGGCAAGGCGACGGTTATAGACGCCTCCACCTACCAGCAGGTATACAGGCTGATTATTTCAAGCACTGGACCGGTGACCGACATCGTCTTTAGCCCCGATGGACAGTTCATCGCCGCCACCGGAGGCGCGGGCACCGCCATCTGGACCGCGGCGAACGGGCAGGTAGTGCGACTCCTCAACCAGGAATATATACAGAGCAGTGTCGCCTTTAGCCCTGATGGCCGGTACATCGTCACTGCCAGTAACAACGTCTATGCCGTTCTGGGTGGCGTCTTGGGTGGTAGTACGAACAATACCACAAGCGATGCTCTAGGTCGTAGTACGAGCTATACAGCAATGATATGGGACGCTGCAGGCGACCGTGAGCTACCCACCTTGAGCGGGCACACCGATGCCATCTATGCCGCCGCCTACAGCCCCAACCAGCAATACGTGGCAACGGCGAGCCAGGATGGTACCACGAGGATATGGGATGCCAACAGCGGCCAGAGCCTTAGCACGCTGAAAGGTCACAGCCGGGGAGTGGACAGCGTGGCGTGGAGCCCTGACGGGCGTACTGTGGCAACGGCGAGCCAGGACGGCACGGTGAAGATATGGGATAGCAGCAACTGGCGGGAACTGCGCACTCTGAGGGGCCACACCGACATCGTCCGCAGCGTACAGTACAGCCCCGACGGGCGCTCTATCCTGACCGCCAGCGACGATGCCACAGCCCGAGTATGGGATGCTACTACGGGCCAGGAACTCTTCAAGCTCTGCTGTCATACCACCGCCGTTTTCAGCGCGGCGTATAACTCAGACGGCAGCCTTATCGCCACCGCCAGCCTCGACGGCTGGGTCAAGATTTGGGACGCCGTCACAGGCAAAACTCTACACCAGTTCCAGAATACCGCCGACGCGAGCAGCCAGGGGAGTTTCGTGAGATCGGCCACCTGGAGCAAGGATAGCCGGTACATAGCGATAGCAAGCTCCACAGGTAAGGTGCTGGTGTGGGACGTAAACCTGGAGAAGATGGTGCTCACGCTGCAAGATACCATGCCTACTGAGAGCGCCGCGTTTAGCCCCGACGGCACCTACATCCTCACAGCGAGCGCGGGGGGCACAGCCAAGGTGTGGGATGTCAGGAGCGGCCAGCTCTTTCTCACCCTCGCTACACAGGCCAAGAACCTGAACTACGCAGCCTGGAGCCCCGACGGCCGCTTTATCGTGGCCGCCGGGGACAATGGTGTAGCATGGCAATATATCTTTGACGTGCCTACCCTCATGAAGCTGGCCGCCTCTCGCACCTTCCGCAGCCTCACGCCGAGCGAACGCGCTATATACATGGGAGTGCCACAATCTGAGGCTACGCCTGCTTCGAGCCCTGGAAGCTCATCAACCCCCACGCCAGCACCGACACCGGTGCCCTGATGTTGCGCAGTCTCGATGGTAACTGTCCCAGGAGCGGTGGGTTAGCAAAATAGTGGGGCGAACGCTCTGATCTTGAGGCCAAATTGAGGCTCCGGTGGGGAAAACTCTCCTACCGTCTGGCGACAGTAACCCTCCGGCCGTAAACGTTCAGAGTTGGGGTGCAAGGGCTATGCCCCTGATAGGGGTGCAGGGGTATCTCCTGATACTCACCAGCAACAAAACCCCCTCTCCCTTCATGGGAGAGGAGGCTTTACCCCTGCTGAGTGCACAAGGGTGATTAAAGCCCCCTCTCCCTTCATGGGAGAGGGGGTTTGGGGGTGAGGGCGGGTTGGGGGTGAGGGTAGGTATGCCCGCACAGTTACCCCAAGAAGATTGCTCCACCCCAGATCTGAACAGTTACATCACCAGGAGCATTTGCTATGCCTGGCTCTATTGCTTATACTATACATGTAGTGACAAAGACAACCTACACAACATCTGCCTGAGCAATTGACATAATGAGGGGCATATGCCGGTATATGAATACGAGTGTAAGCACTGCGGCAACCGTTTTGATAAACTGCAACCTATAACATCCGAACCGTTAGAGGAGTGCCTTCTCTGCGGGCAGGGACCCATCAGGCGCGTCTTTCAGCCTGTGGGAGTGATCTTCAAAGGCAGCGGCTGGTATATAAACGACAACCGCCAAGCCAACAAGCCAAAGGAAGCTGCGGTTACTAAAGACGACGGCAAGGAAGCCTCCACGAAGCCCGAGAGCGCCAGCAAAGAAAGCTCCTCAACATCCGGCAATGTAGAAAGTTCCCCCAAAGCCGAAAGCGCCAGCGCCCAAACCTCCACCTTCAAAGAAACGCCGAAGGTATCGGCTCCTTCCGAGTAGAACGCTATACAATCCTTCGTAATGGGTCAATAAGGGCGGCGCTAGTCGCCTTTTTGCATATACTGAGACAGCGAGGTAGCAGGTGACAGAGTGGCTTTATGGCAGACACAGCGTCGAGGAGGCGCTCCGTGCGGGCCGCCGCAAAGTTTTGCGCGTGCTGACCAGTGCAACCGGCAGGAAAGGGGCAGGTGAGCACGGGCTGGCCTTAATAGAGGCAATCGCAGGTGAGGTGGGCGTTCCGGTTGAGAAGATACCTCCTGCACGCCTTGATGCACTCACACGCGTGGGCCACCACCACCAGGGAGTGGCTGCACAAGTCACCCCTTTTGAATACACCTCTATGTCAGATGTGAAAGCCACCTGCCGTGCGTCGGCAAACGCTGCGTTAGTTCTTATCCTCGACTCGCTTCAAGACCCGCAGAACTTCGGCGCTCTCCTCCGCACTTCCGAGGCTGTCGGCGTTACGGCTGTGGTGATGCTCGACCGCCGCCAGGTGGAAGTTACTCCCTCTGTGGTAAATGCCTCGGCGGGGGCGGTCGAACACTTGCATATTTGCCTCGCCAACAACCTCCCGCGGGCTATCGAAGAACTCCAGCAAGCGGGATTATGGGTCTACGCGCTACAAAGAGAGCCGGGCGCGAGCCTCTACACAGCCACAGACCTGAGCGGCCCTGTCGGGCTGGTAGTCGGTTCGGAAGGGCGGGGCGTTGGCAGGTTAGTGCGGGAACGCTGCGACGGCGCTATCGAAATCCCCATGAAAGGCAAAGTCGAGTCGCTGAACGCTGCGGTTGCAGGCTCGGTGGTTCTGTACGAAGTTCTACGGCAAAGAGGGAGCTAATGATGCAATCCCCAGCAGGACGCGGCTTTACCCGCTGTATCTGAAACCCGCGTTGCGCATCGTCAGCGGCTCGCCTTCACGGTTCAGGTGAGCGTCAACCACCTCACCGACGAAAAGAACGTGATCTCCGACGGGATTCTCCAGTACGACACGGCATTCGACCGAGCCAACTGTTTCGGAGAGAATCGGTGAGCCGGTGCTACCTGCGCTGTACGTGTACCCCTCAAGCTTATTACCCACTTTTGCTGTTGCCCGCCCAAACTGGCCCGCAAGCTCGCGTTGGTCTTGCTCCAGGATATTGACTGCGAAAACCCCGCCTTTGCGTATCACATCAAGAGCATGAGCGTCGTTCTCCACCGAAACAGCTACCATGCGCGGCTCGAATGCTACCTGCCCAACCCAGTTGGCTGTAAATGCGCCCACGTCCCTCTCCGCTGCGCTCGTGACGATGTACAGCCCATAGCTGAACATCCTTAGCGCCTTTTTTGCGATTGCGTTGTCCATCTTCACCTCCGAGCGACCTACCTACGGTAATATCTCTACCTACTCTACACAGAGCTTGTCCTTCGGTCCGGCGCTGCCCGAACGCGAAGCTTGGACGTCATGTGACGAGTCTTCAGTTGCATCACTAGAAGTTATATAACCCAAAACTCATAGCTAAAAGTCCGCAGAAATGCGTATGCTGTGGTAAAGTGGGCGTCGTGGTGGGACTGTCGTCCCACTCTAACCGCAGCTTCGCCTACCTGAGCTTGTCGTCGAGAGGCTGGCGGCTCGAAAAGCCCGTGGTGGTTTCGTGCCAGAACTCCACTTCAGCCTCGCCTAACTGCCAGCACAAAAATACAGTGCGCCCATCTCTCAGCGCCGGGAAGTCCACCAGCCCTTGCTGTAGGTCTTTCAACTCCAGCTCAAGTTCTTCAAGCCTGTCAACCCCTTCTCGCAGTCCCTCCTCAAGCTGGGTTCCTGCTTGCAGCGCCAGCGCGTCTTCGGACGGATTATGATGACCGTTCCCCCGCATCCTCTGCTTCAGTGCGGCGTTACGCCCTTGCAAAATTGCAAGCTGCCTACCCTCTTCTTGCATCTGCCGGATAAGCTTTGCAAGCTCAGGCAGCAGTTCGTTGGCTTCCTGAATTGTGTAATGTCGAGGCATAAAGATTCTAAATCGCGGTTGTCCTGTGGAAGAGTGAGCACTCTGGGTGGTCTTTACTTGTTCTCTTCGCTTTTGGAGCGTTCTTCAAATGTTAGCATCATTTCGAGCACTCGCTCAAGCCGCTCAATGGCGATCTTTGCCACTTTTTGTACTCGTTCATATTGCACAGGCTCAAGCGCATCAAGCCAGGTGGCAATATCTTTATCGCTCATCTCGGCCCAGCGCGAATCCATGCTCAGGCGCGTGCCCATCAGCTTTATAGCATCTCGCCTGCGCGTGCGTGTAGCTTCCTGCTGGCCGGGCGCTGCCGACTGCTGGGGAGAGGAGCTTTCTCCCACCTCCTGCCGGTGCCTTTCGCCGGCTGAGGTCTCGGCGCGTAGCTCCTCCACGAACCTCTCCACATCAGAGGTGCGAAAAACGCTCTGTTGACCTTTGCCGCTGAAAGGCTTAATGCGCCCCTCGTCAACCCATTGCAAAAGCCGGTTGCGACTGACGCCCAGTCGTTCAGCAGAGGTAGGCAGATCAATAAACCTGAACTTTGATACTGGCATTTGTGTAAGTTACATGTTACGAATTACCGGTTAGGGTAGGGCAATATGGCAGGTGCTCGTAAATACCCTCTCTGTTCACTAAGATATGAGCGTACCAGGTTCGTAACTCGTAGCTCCTATTTTTACTTACCTGTGGCTGCCTAGTCTTCTGTTACAAGAACAAAGTGCTCTTTGGGTGCGCCGCAGTCGGGGCAGTGATCGGGTAGCTGCTCTGCTCTGGTGAGGAGATATCCACAGTCGGTGCAGCGCCAAACCAGCTGCATCGACTCGGCTCGTCCCGACACTACCTGGCCTGACTGCACCCTCGCAATATCCATAGCGAGGTGAGGGCGCGTAACGAGGCCCACGACGCGGCGCTGGTCATCAACCACCACAATAGGTCTGCGCCCCATAAGGCCCCCGCCCGATCCCGCTGCGCCTGAGCCTGTGTCGCCCATTGGCTCATTGGCTTCTAACGGCACCTCCGCAAGGGCTGTTTCTACATCTGCACCGGCATGCACCGTTTCGTAACTGGTCCCCATGAACTGCTGCACCTGACATTCCTGGGGGTTGTTTCCAGAAGCAGTGCATTTCATTACGTCTTTGTCCGTGATTACTCCAACGACGTGCTTGCCCTCCTGACTATCAACAACCGGCACGAGCGATGTGTGCAGTTCGTCAATCAATCGAGCCGCTTGCGATATTGTGTCGTCGCGTGTAACCACGGGAGGCTTGTCAATCATGATTTCGCTAACCTTCATCCTGGCCTCCTGTACGTACGTTGCCTGGTATAATAGCTCATGCGTGGGTGACGGTCAACTGGGCGCATGTGTGCGCATTATATCATAGGGGTATAGGGCGGGCAAGAAAGGAACTACTTTATAGTAGATGTTCAGACTTGAGGTGGAGGCGGCTAGCCCCCTCTCCCTTCATGGGAGAGGGGGTTTGGGGGTGAGGGTAGGTGAGGGTAGGTGAGGGTAGGTGAGGGTAGGTGAGGGTACGCCTCCACAGCGACTCCTTGCAGATTGCTATACCCCAACTCTGAACTCTTACAACTTTATAGTAGATGTTCAGATTAGCGGCTTGGGGGCCCGGCTATGCCCTCGACGGGGTTCCAGGGGTATCCCCTGGCTATTAAAGCCCCCTCTCCCACAAGGGAGAGGGGCATGGGGTGAGGGCGTAAGGGTAGGTGAGGGCGGGTGGCGGCACGCCCTCACAGCTACCCCTTGAAGATTTTTCTTTCTCTGATCTTTGGCCTCTACGACTTATAAGCGTGCTGCCTGATGCGTGAGGAATGGCAATGGTCTATCTTTGCTTCACATTACTCGGCGCATGGGAGTTTATAATAAAAGCAGGAGGAATATTACTATGCAGGAGCCGAAATTAACAGTTTATGGCACAACCTGGTGCTCGGATTGCAAACGAACCAAGCAGTTTCTTGGCGAGCAGCGAGTACAGTACAAGTGGGTAGACGTAGAGCATGACGCTGAGGGTTTAGCCTATATCGAGAAGGTGCAAAACGGTGGGCATTCTGTACCCACTTTGCTCTTCGGCGACGGAGTGGCGATGGTTGAGCCTTCTAATGCTGCCATTGCCGCCAAGCTCGGCATCTCCACTCGGGCGAAATGCGATTTTTATGATGTTATCATGGTGGGTGGAGGCCCTACCAGCCTGACCGCTGCCTTGTATACCGCACGTGAAGGCCTATCTACGCTGGTGATTGAAAAGGCCGGCCTTGGCGGGCAGGTAGGTATAACCGAGCGGCTCGATAACTTCCCCGGCTTTCCTGAAGGCGTAAGTGGCAATGAGTTCGCCGCAAGGCTCGTGCAACAGGGAAAGCGATTCGATGTAGAGATGATCTCTGCTCAGGAGGTCACCGGCATCAGGGTAGACGGCGAATATCGCATCGTGCGTACTGAAGACGGAACCCAGTATAATGCTAAAGCGGTGCTTGTAGCCACCGGCTCCAAGTACAAGAGGCTTGGCGTGCCCGGCGAAGACGCCCTTATAGGCTCCGGCATCCACTACTGCGCCACCTGTGATGGCCCCTTCTATAAAGGGCAGGAGTTGGCTGTTGTCGGCGGCGGCAACAGCGCTGCTGAGGAAGGGGTCTTCCTCACCAACTTCGCCTCGCACGTTACCATAATAGTGCGAGGCGATCACCTAGCAGCAACTCAGGTGGCCGTTGACAAAGTGAACGAGCATCACAAAATAGACGTGCTTTATAACACAGACGTAGTGGAGTTTCGGGGTGAAACTAAGCTGCAAGGGGTAGTGGTGCGTGACCGCACCACCGGCGATAGTCGCCTCCTTGAACCCGCACCCGCCGCTGTATTCCTTTTCATAGGTCTCACGCCTAATAGCAGCTTTCTACCTGCTGAGGTCAAGCGAGATGCCGAAGGCTTCGTAGTTACTTCGCAAAACCTTGAGACGAGCCTGTCGGGGGTCTTTGCGGCGGGCGATGTTCGCGAAGGCAGCACCAAGCAAGCCGCATCAGCTGCAGGCGAAGGCGCCACCGCCGCTCTGATGATCCGTGATTACCTGAAAAGGATGGGCTAGCAGCTAGCCTCCACGCGCTTCTTTGATGCGTTCTATCAGCGATATGGAGAGGCCCGCTTCCTTTAGCTCATCGTCCGTAAACAACGTTAGGGCATGAAAGGCTGTGTCGGCTACGACATGATGATCGTGGAAGGCTGTCGCCAGCCTCGGTATGGCCTGGGTGATGTGCAGCTTGCCCAGGTCGTAGGCTGCGTTGGCACGCGCATCCATTTCTGGCGCTTCTTCGAGAGTGTGGATCAGGATCGCAGGCAAGGCGCGGTCGGTGCGCCCTGGGTCATGGTGCTCGTTTTCTCTCAGCAATTCCTGAGTGAAAAGGGTCAGGGTATCCTCGCGCAATGCCCACACGAGCGCGCGGACCTCTCCTGAGAAGAGGTCTCGCTCCTGGCTGGAAAGGGCCGCCAGAAATGGATCGGCGGCGAGCTTTGCACGCATAGTAGCCAGTCGCTCACGCACTATCTCTTCGATCTTTGTTCGATCCTGCTCCACCCTGCCTAGCTGGGCGACTTTCTCCAGGGTGGCGATTTCATCTGCCGCCAGCTTGATTTCAGCCTCAAGCCGCCCCTTTCGCTCTATAGTGAGATCAGCTCTCCTCAACTGGCGTTTGTAGCCCTCATAGCCAACCTTTACCTGATCGATCTTGCTGCGTACTTCGCCCTGGCTTACTATCATGTAGGTCCCTTAATGGCTTCGTGAAAGGTGAAACGTGATGGGAATAAGGGTAGTTGAGGGTTATTATTGCCTGCTGCATATTGCGTAAGGCGTCGATGATAAAGAACTTCCATCCATAACCCCTCACCCTTTGCGCTTCGCACTTCACGGTAACTGTTCAGATTTAGGGTGGAGAGGCTAGCCCAGCCCCCTCTCCCTTCATGGGAGAGGGGGCATGGGGTGAGGGTGGGTGAGGGTGGGTGAGGGTGAGGGCTCCTTCCCTCTACTCCTAATCTGAACAGTTACACTTCACGCGTGAGTTGACGCTCGTCCGTGCCTGTGCCATAATAGTAACATAATCTTTCGGGGAGGCCAACTTGGTTCATGACCATCTATCCGGTGGCAGCTCGGCGCGTCGTACACTCTCTTTAGTCGTGATCGTTTTAGGGGCTTTGCTCCTTCTTTCGTTGCCTGTAGTACTTGTTGTGCTTGCCTTCGGGCAAGAGCAAAATGTCCGTCTCCCCGGTACTCTGGTCATCATCTCCGCAGCAGGTGGCATGGCCCTGCTGGTTATAGGCGCCGCTCTGCGGGAGTGACACATTGCCCTCTAATCGCCCTCCTTTCTCCAAGTCCCGGCACATAGCTGACCATTGTCAATGAAGCGGCCTGCTATTTATCGTTGTAAGTAGTGAGCCCCTGCTAGGATCGAGCAAGCATTGCGCCAATCCTTTCAATCTCCCGTATCTCCCCTGCTCGTCGCGGGGGTGGTTGGAGTTATCTTTTTGGTGGTAATCGCATGGGTCTGGGCGGTGCGGCATCCAGCGCCTCTTTCCACCGGTGTTGCCGTCTCGGGTCCCATAGCCACTGCGACCGCACCGCCTGCCATCACTTATGCCGCCATTGGCGCATCAGACGTTGTGGGTGTGGGCGCAAGCGACCCCGCCGCGGAAAGTTGGGTCAATCTTCTCTACAAGAAGATGCCTCCCCGCACGAATTTTGTTCGTCTGGGCCGGAGCGGTATAACTCTACAAGAGGCAAACGCGGTGGAGATCCCCGACGCCATTGCCATGCAGCCTGACATAATTACCCTCTGGAATTGCGTCAACGACGTTGGGCGCGGCGTGCCCGTTGCCACCTACGTAGCTCAATTGAATACGGCCCTCACAAGGCTCACAAATGAGACTAAAGCCACCGTGCTTCTCCTTGATCTGCCTGACATCAGCCTCCTCCTCAAAGGGCAGCTTCCAGACGCGCAGCGTGACCTCATCAAAGGCGGTGTGCAGCAATGGAACAAAGAGATGCGCTTAGCTGCTGCCTCCTACGGCGACCGGGTGAAGTTCGTGGACATATTTCCGACAAGTGAAGAGATATTGCTTCACCCTGAGTATCTATCTTCAGACCAGTTCCATCCAAGTACCGCAGGGTACCAGCGCCTTGCAGATTTTGTGTGGGACATTATCCAAAAGGATGACCTGCTCGGCAACACCGGCAGCTAACACACTAACACGCAAGGAATACACGATGAACAGATCGCGCGACGCGCAGCTGGCACACTATTACGACCTGGAATACGGGCGCTTCACTGACGACCTCGACTTCTACATCGAGTATGCCTCTCTCCTTGACCCTGGCAAGCAATTGCCTCTGCTTGAGCTTGGTTGCGGCACGGGCCGCGTAGCTCTCGCGCTCGTCGAAGCAGGTTTTAGCGTGGTTGGCGTTGACCTCTCTCCTGCTATGCTCCGAATTTGCAGAGAACACGCTCGATCCAGGACGCTTGATAAGCGCCTGACGACTCTTCTCGCTGATATGCGCGACTTGCGCAACGCACCGCCCGGCCCCTATAACCTCGCATACTGTGCGCTCAACACCTTCGCCTATCTACCCTCAACTGAGGATCAGCTTGCCGCCCTGCGCGCCGTCGCCCCTCTGCTTGTGCAGCATGGCCTCCTCGTACTCGACCTGACTCCGCCAACACCCCATCTGCTGCCGCCGGGCGCGGGCGAAGTGATACACCAGGCAAGCTACCCTGATGGCGATGCTACCTTGCATAAGCTGATAAGCGCGGTAGCTGATTATTCCACCCAGACGCACACCGTGACTATCATGTATGACCGCGAGAACTTAGATGGCATATTGACGCGCCTCACACAGCAGCTGACCTTTCGCTGGACAGGCCGCTATGAGATGGAATTGCTGCTCCGCCTCGCCGGATACAGGCTTGAGAAGCTTTACGGCAGCTATGACCTTAGTGACTACGAGGATGGCAGCGAGCGGATGATCTTTGTTGCCAGGGTGGGATACAAATCTGAGGTAACTGTTCAGATATAGGGTGGAGGGAGAGTGAGCTAGCCCCCTTAGCCCTCCTCTCCCTTCATCGGAGATATACTCCCCAGCAACAAAGCCCCCTCTCCCTTCATCGGAGAGGGGCATGGGGTGAAGGTAGGTGAGCGCTACTCCTTCAAGATTTCTACACCCCAACTCTGAACTCTGACAATCTGAGCTATAGTTGGGGCGGTAGGTTGACCTGCTTCGCCCAGTACGGCCGGTCTTAAACATCATGGTTGGCCCTGGTTAATTGCCAGCCTCTAGCCACCTTTGGCGTTCTGAGCGACAAGTCTCTCAAGGTCGTGGGCGGTTACTTCAGCCAGGCTGCTCACTACCTGGTCAGCGCCCGCTCCCAGAAGTGTCTGCGCCGTCTGCGTGGTTGTAACCGCAAGGCACGCCGCGCCGGCTCTGCGCGCCGCTTGCACCCCGGTCGGCGCATCCTCGATAACCACTCCATTCTGTGGCTCAATGCCCAGCCGCTCGAAGGCGATCACGAAGACCTGGGGATCAGGCTTGCCCACGCTGACATCCTCCCCTGATGAAACCGCCTCTATATATTGTTCAGCGCCCGTCGATGCAAGGAGCATCTCGATATTTTGCAGCGGGGCGGATGAGCCTATCGCTTGCTTCCAACCCCTGCTGCGCAGCTCCGACATCAACTGAAGCACTCCGGGCAGTGGCTTGAGGTTGGCTGCCTCCTGCCGGAAGAACTCCTCTTTGGCGCTCGCCATCCTGTCAATCCCTGCTTGATCGCTCACACCCCACATCGAGCGGATAATGTCGTTGTTGTGCCTGCCGAATATCCCCTTGAAATCTTTCCCCCCATCGTAGGCGACCCCGAAGCGTCGGGCCATAGCTGCCCACGAAGCATTATGCGCCCGCGCGCTGTCAACAATTACGCCATCCAGGTCCCACACTACCGCCCGTCTATCAGCCATAGCTTCCTTCTAGAGTGTCACAACTTCGGCTTCGGCCGCCTCCTCTTTCCACACGTCACGGCTTGAACAACTGCCTGCCCAGCAGACCCAGCAGCACATCGAAAGGCGAGCCGTTTTCGGGGTGGTACTCAAAGCGAGCGCGCTCGAAGTATTGTACTGTGTAGCTCTTGCCATCGGTGCTTACTTCGTCAAACTGGTCGGATAATGGTAAACCCACTATCGGCACGCCCAGCTCTCGCCAGCGTGCGAGAAACGTCCCCCACACGCAATGGCCCGTCTCTTTGACGCAGACCGACTCTACGCCCGCCGGCGGAGGGATCAGGGGGAAGGCGCGCCCCTTCGCAAGTTGGCTGCCCAGCAGCCCAAGCAGCACTTCCGCGTCTGTGCCCTGGTATTCAGGGTGGTACTCAAAGCGAGCGCGCTCAAACCACTGCACGATATACTGCTTGCCGTCTGTGGGGCTTTTCTCCAGGCGTTCCCCGGTAATCGGATAGCCAAAGAGGGCTAGCCCACCTTTGTTTTGCCAGTAAGGCTGGAAACGTGTGGACGGTTTGAAGCCTGAGGGCGACGTTGGGTCAACCGCGGCCTCCAGATTGGCTGCGCTTGTGGCGCTTGGCTCGACTATGTATATCGGTGATTCGCTGATTGTAACTGCAACCTGCCCATTGCTCGCTGTGGCCTCTATCTTGTTGCCCATGTAATCGGAGACCTGCACATTGGCCTGCGACACCGGCACGCTCACACTTTCCTGGCCGCTTGTGAGCCATAGGACGCGAACTGTATCGCCGTTGCGATCGAATATATAGTCGTACCGGTCAAATTGAGGCTGCCAGCGATTGGCCACTGAGCGCATAAGCGGGCCTTGCTTCTGGAATGTTGCCCCTTCAAGCTGGCGCGTCATGTACCGGTATGCGGCGTAGGCGGGTTTGCGGCTCATGTCATTGCGCATGATCGCCATGTTGCCCCAGAGGTCGGTCTGCCCGGCGTTGAACTTGTCTTTCAGCTGAAAGTAATCAAAGCGCGTGACGTTAGGCGCACCCATAGCAATTACGTTGAGCCTCACCAGGCGGCGCGCCTGTTCATCTTCGCTCACACCCAAAGTGCCGCAGACGCACGTTGAATAGCCATCCTCGGTGATCCAGATTTCCTTGTTCGGCGCTCCATGTGCCTGGAGCCACTTGTAGCTCATGTCGAGCCTGTAAGGGAAGTTCTGTACTACCGTTTTGGGGTCAGTGCTTTCAGGTGGCCGGTCGGGCATATAGGGGTGGATCGATAGTACATCGAAGTTGAGCTTGCCGCCAGAGGCTGCCACCACCTTATCCAGGAAAGCCATCCCACCGTTATTGTAATCGTGTATGGAAAGCCCGCCTATCAGCACTGTCGCGTTAGGGTTGATACGCTTTATCGCCTTGTAACTTCCCCCCAGCATCTGAGCGTACACCAGGGGCTTGTTGCAGCCGTTGCACTTGAAGGTTATATCAACGTCAGGCTCATTCCATATCTCCCAGGTGTCTATTTTGCCTCGATAATGCGCCGCAGCCGCAGCCGCGAAGCTGATGAAGTCGTTGGGGTCAGAGGGAGTATACCAGTACCAATCAGCTGCGCTCTTTGGCACACCCGACGCCCAGTAGGGGGTCGTCTGTATAGTGCCCACTATCTTGATGCCCCGCGCCACCAGCTGGTTGATCCAGGGATCTATAGCGGCCCAGTTGTAGACGCCCGGCTTGTCAGGCTCAAGGTTGGCCCACGATATTTCTTCGCGGCTCCATTTTACGCCGAGGTCTTGCGCGGCATCGAGGAGTTGGTACTTCTCTTCCTTGCCTCGCTCAAGCCCTGTTATATAGAGGTTCATGCCGAAGAAAGAGTTGTTCGGGATCGGTGAAGCCGAAGCCTGCTCTGCGGGCGACGCGCTTCCCAGCGGCAGCAAAAATGTAAGGAGAAAAAGCGCGGCGATGGCGCGCACCAAAGGAAGGAAACGCCTTTTCATCAATAGGGATGCTCGTTTCTGCGCTAAGGATCGGGTTGAATGCAGTCAAGAAATTATACGCGGCAGCAAGCCAGCCAGTCAAATCGTAAAGCCGCCGGTAACTGTTCAGAATAGGGGCTACAGGGGTGTCCCCGATACTCCCCAGGAGTAAAGCCCCCTCTCCCCTTGTGGGAGAGGGGGCATGGGGTGAGGGTAGGATGGGTACACCAGGCCGTAACTGTTGACAGCGCGGTGCAAGCATGCTATAAGTAATCTTACGGCATCTCGGCTGAATCTTTTGAAAGGGGGAACGGCCATGGGCGATAAAAGCCCCAAGAACAACGACAAGAAGCGCAAGCAGCAGACCCAGCAGGCCTCGAAAGAGAATAAAGCGGCCAAAAAGTAGCTTGATATCTGCAACTAACGCGAGTTTTGAGCTTTGCGGCGCTGGCTTTCACTCTCTCTTTGAGTGCTATGCCCCAAAGCTCAAA
Source organism: Chloroflexota bacterium (assembly GCA_027317125.1). Taxonomy (GTDB): domain Bacteria; phylum Chloroflexota; class Chloroflexia; order QHBQ01; family JADMIH01; genus JADMIH01. Next base: position 14,573 of record DAHVFG010000041.1, read on the forward strand.
ACTTTGTTAAATGTCCACCGTAAATCCTCCCTTGCGCAGCACTTCGCGCACCAACCTCTCCTCTTCGGCGCGTGTTGTTAACTCTCCATCCAGCTTCGCTGCCAACAATCTGTCAAGCACCTCCTTGTAAACCGGGCCTGGCGGCACTCCTAGCGCTCTCAGGTAGTCGCCATTGAGCGCGGTTTTGGCGTGGCGCAAGCTCTTTATAAAGTGATTGAGCCTTGCCCAGGCCACTGTATCAGCCTCCAGCGCGCTGATCCTCGCGTAAGCTCTGAGAGCATCTATGTGCAGCCCTCGCAGCAAAGCGTATAGCTCAGATGGCCTTTGTTCCTCCTCACCGAGCCTCGGCCAAAGGGCGGCTAGCTGCGCGGCATCCCTCATCAAGCGCACCTGAGGCGCGGTAAGGCCAAGTGCGCTCGCTATTTGTTGCGCTTCGCCCGGATCAGAGGCGTACTCAGCCGCGATTATCGCCAGGTATGTGTCGCGGCGCTCGCTACGATTGATCTTCGCCGATTCGTCAGGCCCCATGTGACGATCAGCAGCGTACGGCCATGTAAGCCCAGGGTAGATGGCTTCGAGCACCCCTAATTTCTCCAGCATGGCGAGCATCGCGCCCGCCTTTGGCTCCTCCATTATCAGCAGCAGCTCATGAACCGCTCGGTCTGTGGAGATAGTAGCCAGCGCACCGTCGCGCACCGCTTGCAGGCTCAGTTCGAGGGTAGCTTTCTCTATTTTGAAGCCAAGCCGCCCAGCGAAACGCACCGCCCGCATGATGCGCGTCGGATCATCGACAAAGCTCCCCCTGTGCAGCACTCTGATCAGGCCCGCCCTCAGATCGTCTACTCCGGCGTGAGGGTCCAGTAGATCACCTACCCCGCGCGAGGAGATTGCAATAGCCATTGCATTGATGGTGAAGTCGCGTCGCGCCAGATCATCGTAGATAGAGCCTGCCTCTACAGTAGGCAGAGCACCAGGAGCATCGTAGCTCTCTTTGCGAGCAGTTACCATGTCGAGATGCAGGTGCTCTGAGATGTCGAGGCGAGCCGTGCCAAAGCGGTCATGCACCTCAAAGGGAAGGTTTGCTTGCCGGGCAACCTCTTCAGCGAGCGCGGCGGCGTCGCCCACCACTGCCATATCCAGGTCGTAATCAGGTAATCCAAGTAGAAGATCGCGTACGTAGCCGCCCACCAGGTAGATGCTCCACCCCCTCTCAGTAGCGAGCAGGTAGGCGTTCTCCAGAAGAGGGAGCACCCCCTTTGGCAGATTTCCCCTCAATCGCGCGTTCAGGTCGTCAGGTAACCTGCTCATGAGATCATCTGCGGACTAGGGACCTGGCTGACGAGTCGCTTTGATCTATACCCACTCTTTCAATGCCTCTATCAGCGCTTCGTTCTCTTCTATGCTGTTGTAGAAGTAGGGAGAGACGCGCACCGCCCCGGGACGCGAGTCCACTATGATACGCTTCTCGGCGAGGGCGGCTACAATAGGGCGAGGCTCGTCAAAATTGAGCAGGACGATAGGGGTGCGCTGCTCAGGGGTTGGGGCCACTCGGGGCTTGAGGCCTGCTTCCTGTGCACGTGAGATCAGATCTTCAGTGAGTGCGATGTCGCGCTCTCTGATGCGGTTCACCCCTATCTCTTCAATGTATGAGATGCCACCAAGCGCGGCGTAGACGGCGGCCATGCTGGGTGTACCCATTTCATAGCGCGCCGCCTCTTGCCGCCATTCCAGAGAGGAGATGTCGAAGCTAAACTGGTTGTTCATCCCGAACCAACCTGCGATTGTCGGTTCCATCTGCGCCACCCGCGCCCCCACATAGAGAAAAGTGATGCCGGGGCCCCCAAGCAGCCACTTCAAGCTGCCCGATGTGTAGAAATCCACGCCCATTTCTTTTACGTCAGTAGGTAGATGTCCCGTACCCTGATAGGCGTCCACCATTATCAGTGCGCCGCGCTCGTGCGCTATACGCGCCAGAGAGGAGATGTCCTGTATCGCGCCGCTGGTAAAGTAAACGTGAGAGGTAGCTACCAGTGCGGTGTTTTCATCTATCACCTTATCGAATAGCTCTATCGGCATAGTTACGCGGTCTGGGCTGCGCACTATCTCGACTTCAATCCCTTGCCGCTGCCTGGCGAGAAACTGGTGGCCCAGCGTTGGGAAATCGAGGTCCGCGATAACCACCTTCTTGCGCTTGCTGAAATCCACTGCACTGGCTACGCCTGTGGCCGCGACAGATATTGACGGCGTAAGGGCGATTTGTGCGGGCCCCGCGCCTATCACTCGGCCGTAGGCCGCTCGCAACTCCGCGCACTTCCCTACCCATAGCTCGTACCAGGCTGAAGCGCCCATCTCAGCCCACAACTGCATAAACTCCTGCATGTTGGCGATGGAGCGCGTGGAAAGCGCACCGAGCGAGCAGGTGTTGAGGAAGGTTTTATTCTGAACTATGGGGAAATCGTCGCGGTAGCGAAGCAAGTCGCGGTGCGAGTCGGCGCTATTCTTTACATGGGAATCGGTCTGCATTGTCTAACCCTCAGCAGGAAATATGGAGCTCGTACAGGCTCTTACTATAACACCGCCCTTTTACGCGTGCAAACTTCCGTTAGAAAGGTAACTGTTCAGAGTTGAGGTATAGCAATCTGCAAGGAGAAGCTGTGGAGGCGTACCCTCACGCACCCTCACCCCATGCCCCCTCTCCCTTCATGGGAGAGGGGGCATGGGGTGAGGGTGCGTGAGGGCAGATGGCGCAACACACTCACAGATACGCCAAGAAGATTGCTCCACCCTAAATCCGAACACTTACCTTCGGTGTTGTTCCCGCGTTGTGTTATAATTGAAGCTGTCTACCCGCAGGCACAGCTCGCATTCCAGGCACAATGAGGAGAGCACACATGACTGAGGCGCACCACGCCTACAGCGATGATCAATATGTCGCTTATCTTGTTACTGATGTGCTGAACTTCGGCGGGTTCTTCGGGGGCGAGACAGTAACGCTTGATGCGGCTCCTCTTTCCGACCCCGGCAAGATTAGCGGCTTCATCATCCCAGAGCACCTCTTTCAGAACCTGACGGTGCGCCATCTCATAACAGCGGGAATGGCCCTTGGCCTGGTCGTAGACAATGGGGAGGTGCGCGCGGCCCGCGTCCTCGGCGCTCCCACCCGCGAACAGCTAAAGGAGGTTGTCAAGCCGCCCACGCCCGAAGAGGCCGGCCCCGGTCCCCGCGCCCTCTCATATCGCTGCCCACAATGCAACCTTTGGGTTGCCGGTATGCCCAATAAGCAAGAGGATGGCGCGTACTACTGCCGCTTGTGCGGCGCGAAATTGGGATAGAGACTTGTACTGCCCCCACTGACAAAGGAGGAATGCAACAATGAAGTTGAGACTGGCGGATAGGATGTACCGTCTTGGCACCGAGACGGCTTTCGAGGTTGCTGCACGCGCGCGTGCGCTGGAAGCTCAGGGCAAACCCATTATTCACCTGGAGATAGGCGAGCCGGACTTCGATACGCCCACGCATGTCCGTAAAGCCGCCTGCCAAGCATTGGACGAAGGCTACACTCATTATGGCCCCTCTACAGGGTTGTCTGAGCTGCGGCAGGCGGTGGCCGCCTACGCGGGCAAGAACCGCAAGCGGGAGTTTGACCCTGAGAACGTGGTTGTCACGCCTGGCGCTAAGCCTATCATCTTCTTTGCGATGATGGCGCTCCTTGAGGCGGGCGACGAAGTGATATATCCCAACCCCGGCTTCCCCATTTACGAGTCGATGATCAACTTTCTGGAGGCCGTCCCTGTGCCTCTGCATCTGAGCGAAAGCCGCCACTTTCGTATTGACCTCAACGACCTTCGCAGCAAAGTGTCGAGCAAGACGCGTATGATCGTCATCAATTCGCCCCATAACCCTACGGGCGGCGTGCTCACCGAAAGCGACCTCAAGACTATCGCTGACATAGCTGTTGAGCACGACCTTATAGTGCTCGCAGATGAGATTTATAGCGAGCTTGTGTATGAAGGTCAGCACCATACCATTCTCGAATACCCAGGGATGGTAGAGCGCACCATCCTTCTCGATGGCTTCTCAAAGACCTTCGCCATGACTGGGTGGCGGCTTGGATATGGCATCTTCCCCGGTGAGATGGTGCCTCATATCAGCCGCCTGATAATCAACAGCGTCTCTTGCACCTCGAGCTTCAGCCAGCGTGCGGCCATTGCCGCCCTCACCGGCCCTCGTGACGAAGTTGACGCAATGCTGGCCGCCTTTGCCTCCCGGCGCGATCTCGTCTATGAAGGGTTGAACAAAGTCACAGGGCTGCGCTGCAACCGGCCTGAAGGCGCTTTTTATGCTTTCCCCAATATAACCGGCACGGGGATGGACTCGCGCAGCTACGCTGACTACCTTCTCACTCAGGCTGATGTAGCCGTGCTGCCTGGCACCTCTTTTGGCGAGTTCGGCGAAGGCTACATCCGTATCTCCTTCGCTAACTCAGCCGAGAACCTCAAGGAGGCAATGTCGCGGATAGAAGCTGCGAACCAAAGGCTTTCTTCCCCTAAAGCAGCAATGGGTGTGGCGAAATAGCAAGTTAGCCTTCCCACGTAAATGCTCAGAGTTGGGGTGGAGCAATCTCCTTGGGCTATCTGTGCTGGTGCCCCGCCACCCGCCCTCACCCCCAAACTCCCTCTCCCTTCATGGGAGCACAGCTCTATCCCCTGTACACTCACCAAGAGTAAAGCCCCCTCTCCCAGAAGGGAGAGGGGCATGGGGTGAGGGCGGGTGAGGGCGGGGGCTTGGGGGTGAGGGCGGGTGGCGGGGCACAGTTACCTCTTGAACTTGGTTCTACCCTTACTCTGAAAACCTGCCTTCCCCTCCGTGAAGTGGTAATAGATAAGGCAAGACCCCTCCTCAATTGCGAGAAGCGGCCTTGCCTTATCTATTACCTGGTGTCGTGACCACGACCGTTAAGGCCCTATCCCCGCATTGCAACCTGGGAAGAAGGTGTTGGCTACTACCTTTGAGCTTTGCCCTCGCGTGGCGTTGTTGTTCACTCTGAAGTAAGGCTTGTTGCCTGCGCCGCATGGCTCGCCTGCGCCGCCGCACGGATAACCCCCCATAATGCCTCTATGTGCCAGCCGTTGTACATAGTCAAAGTAGGTGCTGCCCGCCGGCACATCCTGGAAGAGTTGCGCCCCTGCATCATCAGTGAAGTTGGCCGAGTTAGAGACAATCTTCGATAGCTGGCCGCGCGTCACGTTGTTGTTCGGTCGGAAGGTGTTGTCGGCATAGCCGCTGATGATGTAGCGCGATGTCAAACACTCTATATACGGGTAGAAGGTGTTGCCCGTTGACACGTCGCTGAAGGTATTGAGGTCGCGGGCGATATTCATCAGGTCCGGCGAGCCGAGGCCCGTAACCGCGTCCCACCCTCCACCTGTGGCGTATGCTCCGTTAGTGCCCTGCATGGTGTCGTGCAAAGGCGCATAACTTTGTGGGTCAGTTGCCAGCTTGTACAGCCTCGGGTTCGCGAACCCAAGGGCGGGGCGATTGTTTGCCACAATGTACTGGTTGGTGATTGCCATCATGCCGGCCCACAGTGGCGCTGACAGGCTTGTGCCCCCAACATCGCCGCAACCGATGCCACCCTGATAATCGGTGCAGACGTAGAAGCCCTGCGGGTCCCCGGGGCCCCCTGGATCCGCCAGTACAGCTACGTCCGGGTATCCACGCTTAGGATTGTTGAAGCCCGCGGCTACCTGCCACGTGGGGCGGCCAAACCTCAGAGAGAATCCGCCGCCGCTGCCCTGTGGCGCATAGCCGCCGCTCGCCGGAATATAGTCCCATGAGCGTTCGCCCGGCCAGGTCGTGCCCACGTTGGCGACGAAGCGAGTACCACCCACTGACGTAACATAAGGGCTGGAGGATGGATACCCCGGATAGGGGTCCCGGCCTGTGAAAGGCGACGCCGATCCGGCATCGCCGCTGGAGAATATATAATTGTGGCCTGTGGCGCTGTTCGATTGCAGAACCGGCTCAAAGGAGTTGATGCCCTCCGAGTTCTCATCGCCACTCCATGAGTTGGTAATCTGGCGATTAGCCACCGTGTCGGTGCCTGCCGCGTTAAGGGCGTCTACCAGTCCCGCCGTGTCAGGGTCGCCGTTCCGATCTGTTCGCGCCTGGTAGAAGCGAATCTGCGCCTGATATGCCATTCCGCCGCTTGCCAGAATATCAAGGCTCGCCTCCGTCGGATCCCCTATGGTGCTCCCACCATCTATGGGAATGATAGCCAGCCGTCCGTTGGCGCGTGTCGCCACAGCAGCTGCCGTATCGCCTGCCCAGGTGTCTAGAGATAAGTCGCTGGGGGCGGCACCCCACAAAGTGATGGCTACCGTGGTGCCATTGCCCTTGAAGCCTCCGTTCCAGAGGGGATTCACATCGTAAGCATTCGCGAGGTCCTGTGGGTAGTAAGGCGCTTGCCCATGAGCGTTGCCGTTGTTGAGAGGTGAGATTTTCTGCGCTTCGCTGCCCGCCGGTATAGGGGTGCGCGACGCAAGGGTTCCCTTACTTATCATCGTGCGATAGGTAGCTACACTCGACAGGTTGGTGATCCAGCTAATATCCCCACTTACCTGCGCCGGCAGCACCGGCGGCTGATTCACGCTGTAGATTCTCCGGCCATCCAGCATGTAGTCGTTGAATTGGACATTCAGCAGAGCGCTGAAGCTGGATGTTGCGCCGCTTGCCTTCACGTAGAGGTGGTTCGGAGTAGTCACCACGTTGGTAATCCCGCCACTTCGTAGCCATGAGACAACGCTCTGCTCGTGCGTAATGTCAGGGTTGAAGCGCGCGTTGGCTTCATCAAGCGTCAAGTAGCGGCCATAGTTAGGGCTATCCGGATCGCCAACATCGGCAATAAAGGCCTCAAGGCCCGCCGGGTCGCGGATCGGCAGCATAAATAGCAGATTCAGAGTGGCATCGTCCGCGTGCTTGCCTATCAATTGCGCCGTGCCGTTTTGCACCTGTACAGGCACGCTCTCGGCGGGCATAATGCGTGGCGCCGACACCCCCGCCTGCGCGCTGTTTTGCGCCGCCCACGTTTGTCCCGAGCCTGCCACGATCAGCAGAGCCATCAGAGATATAAAAGCTAATGGTCCTCTCCTCTTTGTATTTATCCGTGCGCTCATTGTGTAGCTCTCCTTGCGAACTATGCGGATGGAACGACAGCGCTCTTAGCCTCGGGTGATTTGCTACCTCACCGCCGGCCCCTCCTCATACACGGCGCCCTAGCGGAATCGACGGCGATAGCCCCGCATATCCATGCTGAACCCAAACTGCAAAGTAGAGGGCCGGTCCTGCCGAACTATTATACTGTAGACACTTCGCCATCTACCACCCCTTCCTTTGTGGCTAGTAAACTCCCCAAACTGGTGCCACCGCACAGCCCTTGAGCCTGCTCAGCAGCCAAACCCCCTCTCCCTTCGTAAGACTTACGCCCACCTAACAACCCCCATTCCCTTCATCACACAGGGGCGCAGGGCATAGCCCTAGACGGGGTACCCGCTTGCGGGTGTTGGGGTCTTCCCCGTCTCTCCTCACAAATAAAGTAAAGCCCCCTCTCCCTTGAAGGGAGGTGAGGTGAGGGCACGTAACCCCCCACCTCAACCCTGAGCGTCCCCTTTTTACCTCTACGTGAGCACAAAGCTACCGAACCGGCATAAAGGGGAGGGGAGCACCGGCCGGTGCTCCCCCTCCCTGTTTGTATCTAACCCGATTGTTGTACTAAGGTTGTTTTCGTGTGGGTTGACAGTTAGGGAAGAAAGTGTTGGCATCAATCTTGGAAGCTTGCCCACGTGTGGTGTTGTTCCCCCACCTGAAGTATGGTCGGTTCTGCGCGTCACATGGCTCCTGTGGGATTGTGCCGCAGGCGTACCCTCCCATTACTCCTCGGTTCGTCAGCCTGTTGATGTAGTCGTAGAAGGGGTTGCCTGGTGGCACATCTGTGTAGATCTGTGGCCCTGGGTCATCAGCTATGCCTGCTGCATTGGAGATGATCTTGGAGATCTGCC